>NZ_JBWXON010000033.1:0-31460 GCF_056678875.1 Pantoea folii
TGGAGCGGGAAACGAGACTCGAACTCGCGACCCCGACCTTGGCAAGGTCGTGCTCTACCAACTGAGCTATTCCCGCATAATCTTCGTCTTTCAATTTGCTGCCGCGTTAGCTTCCTTCACTCACACAGGTTACTTACTGACGTAAGCTCTCTGTGATTCGTTCAGTTGCTGCCTTGCCGCAAACCGAAATACTTGATTCTGGAACTTCGCGTTACTGCTGCGCACCGTAATAAATTCTTCACCGGTACGGGGTGCGCATTATACGAGAAATCCTTTCAGTCGCAAGAGTCTAAAAGCAAAATTTTGCGCTTTCAGTGCGTTTGCTGATTTAATCAGCAACCTGATGATTTCCTGCGCACCCTTAGGCGATTAAAGCTGCAAGAAGTGTTCGCGGTAGTACGCCAACTCGGCAACGGACTCGCGGATATCATCCAGCGCCTGGTGACTGCCCGCTTTTTTGAAGCCCGGCAGGATATCGGGTTTCCAGCGACGCGCCAGTTCTTTCAGCGTGCTGACATCCAGATAACGGTAATGGAAGTAGGCTTCCAGCTCCGGCATGTATTTGAACAGGAAGCGACGATCCTGGCCAATGCTGTTGCCGCAAATCGGAGAAGTGTTAGCCGGAACCCACTGCTTGAGAAATTCGATGGTCGCCAGCTCTGCAGCACGGTCGTCGTATTGGCTGGCTTTCACACGTTCTACCAGGCCACTGTGGGTGTGCGTACGCACATTCCACTCATCCATCAATGCCAATTGCTCATCAGACTGATGCACCGCAAACACCGGGCCTTCTGCCAGGATATTCAGGTTGGCATCGGTGACGATCGTGGCGATCTCAATAATGCGATCCTGCTCCGGATCCAATCCGGTCATTTCCAGGTCGATCCAAATCAGATTATTTTCATTTCCAGCTGTCATGCGTTTCCCGCCTGTTGCCAAAGTCGTCATTACACTCGTTTCAGGTGTATCATAGACGTTTTGCCCAGCGGGGCGAAGCCTGGCGAAAGCCGTGAGAGGATGCGTGAGCAAAAATAAACTGTCGAAGGGTCAACAACGTCGCGTAAGCGCTAACCATCAGCGTCGTCTGCAGCAACGGAATGAAAAGCCGGAACCGGATGACAACCTGTTTGGAGAAGCGAGCGAAGGCGTGGTGATCAGCCGTTTCGGCATGCACGCAGATGTGGAAGACGGCGTAGGCGAAGTGCATCGCTGCAATATCCGTCGCACCATTCGCTCGCTGGTCACCGGCGACCGTGTGCTGTGGCGTGCGGCGATTGGCGGCGGTAAAGGCATCGTGGAAGCGGTTCATGAACGTAAAACGGTGCTGACGCGTCCGGATTTCTATGATGGCGTCAAACCGATTGCGGCCAACATCGATCAGATCATCATTGTATCGGCGATCCTGCCGGAGCTGTCGCTCAATATCATCGATCGTTATCTGGTGGCCAGTGAAACCCTGGGCGTTGAGCCGCTGCTGGTACTGAACAAAACTGATCTGCTCGACGCGGAAGCCCGCGCGTTTGTCGATGAGCAGATGGATATCTATCGTAAAATTGGCTATCGCGTGTTGATGGTTTCCAGCCGTGCCAAAGATGGCCTGGCGGAGCTGGAACAGGCCTTAACCGATCGCGTGAGCATTTTTGCCGGTCAATCAGGCGTGGGTAAATCCAGTTTGCTGAACAACCTGTTGGGACTGGAATTGGCGGGCGATGAGATTCTGACCAACGATGTGTCTGATAACTCCGGTCTGGGCCAGCACACCACCACCGCTTCGCGCCTGTATCACTTCCCGCACGGCGGCGACGTGATCGATTCTCCAGGCGTACGTGAATTCGGTTTATGGCATCTGGAGCCGGAACAAATCACCCGTGGATTTGTCGAATTCCGTGAGTTTATCGGCGGTTGCCGTTTCCGCGACTGCAAGCATGATACCGATCCCGGCTGTGCCATTCGCGAAGCGGTAGAAGAAGGGACGATTAACATCTCGCGCTTCGATAACTACCACCGGATTCTGGAGAGTATGGCGCAGGTAAAAACGCGTAAAAACTTTTCCGCCAGCGAAGATTAACGGGTACAACGGCACATTCGCCAACTGACCGGGGCGCTGCTACAATCCGCCCCCCTTTTGTGTAAACCAAGCGTAATTAAGCCAGGAGGCAACGGTGTTTGATCGTTTTAAACTCGGCCTGAATCATATTCTGCCTAAAAAAGGGCTGACCGAACTTGCCGGCTGGGGCGCCAGTCGTCGCGGTGGCTGGCTGACCAAAGCGGTCATCGACATGTTTGTCTGGTACTACAAAGTGGATATGGCGGAAGCCAGCAAACCCCACACCGGTAGCTATCGCACCTTTAATGATTTCTTCGTGCGTCCATTAAAAGAGGGCGCGCGCCCGATTGACCCGGATGCCACCCTGCTGGCGCTGCCAGCTGATGGCGCGGTGAGCCAGTTAGGCCGCATTGAAGGCGATCAGATCTTCCAGGCGAAAGGCCATTACTATTCGCTGCAGGCCCTGCTGGCCGGTAACGACGATCTGGCAGAGAAGTTCGTCGATGGTGAGTTCATCACTACCTATCTTGCTCCGCGCGATTACCACCGTGTGCACATGCCGTGTAACGGCATACTGCGTGAAATGATTTATGTGCCGGGCGATCTCTATTCTGTGAACCCACTGACAGCACGTAACATCCCGAACCTGTTTGCACGCAATGAGCGTGTGATCTGCGTCTTCGATACCGATCATGGCCCGATGGTACAGATTCTGGTGGGTGCGACCATTGTCGGCAGCATCGAAACCGTGTGGGCGGGCACCATTACGCCACCACGTGAAGGGGTGATTAAACGCTGGCGTTATCCTTCAGCGGATCACGACGGCGCCGTTGTGTTGTTGAAAGGTCAGGAAATGGGGCGTTTCAAACTCGGTTCGACGGTGATTAACCTGTTCGCACCGGGCCGCGTGAAGCTGGCGGAAAGTCTCGAAGCCGAGAGTAAAACCCGTCTTGGCCAACCGCTGGCGATTGCCCTGCCGCAGCCCGGCGACAGCGCCCCGCTCGCTGAATAACCGGAACCTCTCCCGTGCGCGTTCTTCTCTCTCTACTGCTGAGCCTGGTGCTCAGCAGTTCTGTATTGGCAGCCACCGTTCCCCCCGCGAGTCAGTTGAAGCAGGAACTGGATGCGGCCAAATCCGCCAAAGCCTCTCCTGCTCAAGCTGAGCAAGTTCAGGCCATTGAAGCAGCCATCAATTTCCTCACTGAGCGCGATGAATCGCTGGAGCGCGCTAAACAGTATCAGCAGGTGATTGATGATTTTCCGCGGCTGGCACGTGAACTGCGTCAGCAGATCGCCACACTGACCGACAGCAGTAAAACGGTGCGCAATAACATGAGCAGCGCCGAGCTGGATCAGGAAATCCTGCAAATCAGCAGCCAGCTACTGGAAGAAGGGCGTCAGGCGCAACAGGAGCAGGATCGCGCACGTGAGATTAGCGATTCACTTTCACAGTTACCGCAGCAGCAAACCGATGCTCGCCGGGCGATGACCGAAAGCGATCGCCGCGCTCAGGGCTTTTCAGCGGCCGCCACGCCGCTGGCTCAGGCGCAGATTTATGCCCGCCTGGCCGAAAATGCTGCCAATAAAGCCCGTGTCGATGAGTTAGAACTGGCACAGCTCTCCGCCAACAATCGCCAGGAGCTGGCGCGCATGCGGGCGGAAGTGCATCAGCGCAAAGCCACGCAACTGGATAACTACCTGCAATCGCTGCGCAATCAGTTGAATAACCAGCGTCAACGCGAAGCGGAACTGGCGCTGGAACGCACCGAGCAGTTGGCGGAAAACAGCGGCGATTTACCGGCTTCGATCAGCGATCAATTCCGCGTCAACCGTGAACTTTCAGCCGACCTGAATGCGCAAGCTCAGCGTATGGATTTGGTCGCTTCGCAGCAACGTCTGGCCACCAATCAAACGCTACAGGTACGCCAGGCGCTCAGTACCCTGCGCGAACAATCACAATGGCTGGGCGCCTCGAATCTGCTGGGTGAAGCCTTACGTGCGCAAGTCGCCCGATTGCCGGATATGCCGAAGTCGCAGCAGATAGACAGTGAGATGGGCCAACTGCGGGTGCAACGGCTGCATTATGAAGATTTGCTGGAGCGGCAAAAGGATCTGCGCAAAGAGAAGCAAGATGACGGCACGCCGTTCACCAGCGAGCAAACCCGTATTCTTGATGCCCAGCTGAAAACCCAGCGCGAGCTGCTCAACTCACTGATCTCCGGCTGCGATACACTGATTCTGGAAATCACCAAGCTGAAGGTGTCGAACACGCAGTTGCAGGACGCCCTGGGTGAAGTGAAGGAAGCCACCCACCGTTATTTGTTCTGGACGGCGGATGTCAGCGCCATCGATTTGAAGTATCCGATTGACGTGGCGCGTGACTTAACCCGCCTGCTGTCGCTGGATACCTTAGGGCAACTCGGTAAAGCGCTGGCGATGATGTTTACCAGCAAAGAAACCGTGATGCCAATCATCTGCGCATTGCTGTTGGTGGGCTTTAGCATCAGCTCGCGCCGTCATTACAATGCCTTTATGGCGCGTTCCGCCAGCAAAGTGGGCAAAGTGACCCAGGACCGCTTTAGCCTGACGTTGCGCACCGTGTTCTGGTCGATTCTGGTCGCCGTGCCGCTGCCGGTATTGTGGGCCGCGCTGGGCTTTGGTTTGCAGCATGCCTGGCCTTATCCGTTTGCCGTTGCGATTGGAGATGGCATCACTGCCACGCTGCCGCTGCTGTGGGCCTTTATGATCAGTGCTGCTTTTGCGCGTCATGATGGGCTATTTGTGGTGCACTTCCGCTGGCCACAAGCGCGCGTGGCGCGTGCCATGCGTTATTACTCGCTGACGGTTGGCCTGATTGTGCCGCTGATCATGCTGCTGATTGCTTTTGCCAATCTCGACGATCCGCAGTTTTCCGGCACGCTCGGTCGCCTGTGCTTTATCCTGATTTGTGGTGCGTTAAGTATTGTCACCGTCAGCCTCAAACGCGCAGGGATTCCGCTGTATCTGGATAAAGAAGGCAACGGCGACAACTTCGTTAACCGCATTCTGTGGAACCTGATGATTGCCATCCCGCTGGTGGCGGCACTGGCTTCCTGTATTGGTTATCTGGCGACCGCGCAGGCTCTGCTGGCGCGTCTGGAAACCTCGGTGGGCATTTGGTTCTTCCTGCTGGTTATTTATCACATCATTCGCCGCTGGATGCTGATCCAACGTCGCCGCATCGCCTTTGATCGTGCCCGCCAACGCCGTGCCGATATGCTGGCGAACCGTGCGCGCAGCGAAGAAGAGAAAGATCAACAAACGCCCGCCAACGCCGATACCATCGAAATTGAAGAGCCGAGCCTGGATTTGGATGAGATCAGCGCGCAGTCATTGCGCCTGGTGCGCTCAATTCTAACGTTGATTGCGCTGGTGTCGGTGATTGTGCTGTGGTCGGAAATTCACTCGGCCTTTAGTTTCCTCGACAACATCCCACTGTGGGATGCCAGCACCACAGTGCAGGGCGTGGAGAGCGTGCAGCCGATTACGCTGGGCGCGGTGCTGATTGCCATTCTGGTGTTCATTATCACCACTCAGCTGGTGCGTAATATGCCTGCCCTGCTGGAACTGGCGTTGCTGCAACACATTAGCCTGTCACCTGGCACCGGTTATGCCATTACTACCCTGACCAAATACGTGCTGATGCTGATTGGCGGATTAGTCGGATTCTCGATTATTGGCGTTGAGTGGGCAAAGCTGCAGTGGCTTGTCGCCGCATTAGGTTTGGGACTGGGCTTTGGTATGCAGGAGATCTTCGCCAACTTTATTTCTGGCCTGATTATCCTGTTCGAAAAGCCGATCCGTATTGGCGATACCGTCACCATTCGCGATTTGACCGGTAGCATTACCCGCATCAATACCCGCGCCACCACGATTACCGATTGGGACCGTAAAGAGATCATTGTGCCGAACAAGGCCTTTATCACTGAGCAGTTCGTTAACTGGTCGTTGTCGGATTCTGTCACGCGCGTGGTGCTGACCATCCCGGCTCCGGCACACGTCAACAGTGATGAAGTCACCAACATTCTCAAGCAGGCGGCCGAGCGCTGTACCTACGTGCTGGATATGCCCGCACCGGATGTGTTCCTGGTAGACTTGCAGCAAGGTATTCAGCTGTTTGAATTGCGTGTGCACGCAGCTGAGATGGGCCACCGCATGCCACTGCGTCATGAGTTGCATCAGTTGATTCTGCGCGGCTTTGAAGAGCACGGTATTGAGATGCCGTTCCCACCATTCCAGGTGCGTATGGAAACGCTGGGACGTAAAACACCGGCCAGCAATGGCTCACCGTCCAGCCAGACCTTTAAATCTGGCGGCTTATAAATGACAACGCCCGGCAATCACCGGGCGTTGTTTTTTCTGCTGAGCGTTACTTCACAAACTCTTCGCCCTGCGCGATATCTTTCTTCAGCGTATCCAGCATCCCGTTAAGCGCCTGCTGTTCAAACGCACTCAAAGAACCCAACGGGCGGCGTTCCACGATACCGTTCTTGCCGATGAGCAGCGGCTGGGAGAAGAAGCGCGCATACTCACCGTCCCCTTCAACATAAGCGCATTCGACCACGTTTGCTTCGCCCTGCAGCGCACGCACCAGTGATAGACCAAAGCGCGCAGCAGCCTGCCCCATGGACAAGGTCGCCGATCCACCACCAGCTTTCGCTTCCACCACTTCGGTGCCGGCGTTTTGAATACGCTTAGTAAGGTCAGCCACTTCCTGTTCGCTGAAGCTGATGCCTTTAACCTGCGACAGCAGCGGCAAAATTGTCACGCCTGAGTGACCGCCCACCACCGGGACCTCGATCTCGGTGGGCTGCTTGCCTTTCAACGCTGCAACAAAGGTGTTGGCGCGGATAATGTCGAGGGTTGAGACACCAAACAGACGGTTCTTGTCATACACGCCGGCTTTTTTCAGCACTTCAGCTGCAATCGCCACCGTGGTGTTAACCGGATTGGTAATGACGCCAATCAGCGCTTTCGGCGCGGTGCTGGCAACCTGCTCGATCAGGTTACGTACAATGCCCGCGTTAACGTTAAACAGGTCGGCGCGATCCATGCCGGGTTTACGTGCCACACCCGCAGAAATCAGCACAATATCGGCTCCCTGCAGCGCAGGTGTCGCGTCTTCGCCACTAAACCCTTCCACCTTCACAGAGGTAGGAATATGGCTGAGATCAACCGCCACCCCGGGCGTGACCGGGGCGATATCATAAAGTGAGAGAGCGGAACCTGCGGGTAATTGAGTTTTGAGCAGCAGTGCGAGCGCCTGGCCAATACCACCGGCTGCACCGAGAACGGCAACTTTCATCCTGAACTCCTTATGAAGGTGGGGCAGAGATATGCCGAAAATCCATCAGGTTACGAGTTTAATCAACTTCTCAGGCGATAGCGACAAACCTGTCGCGCAATAACATGACGCCGCAATCGGCTCCCGAGACATCTCCACTTCAGAAGTCGCCTGAATGATACAATCGCAGCCAGAAGACAATGGACGGCAATGATCATCGATATAGTTGTTACCACTTCAATACTATAACAACATTGCAACCTTCGCTTTGCGCGTCAGCCCGCGATTTTGGCGCAACACAAAACTCTGCTATGATACCTGTCCGCAGTTGATTAGCGCGATTCGCTCACTACGCTTATTGCATAAAAATTCATCTAAATGCATAATAATTTATCTGCTGCTGGCCTGTTGCCTGCTGCACCCCTCTTTTATTGGTAGCTTATGCGAAACCCATCAAAACAAGACGACTTGATCAAAGCGTTCAAAGCGTTATTAAAAGAAGAAAAATTCAGCTCTCAGGGCGAAATCGTACAGGCGCTGCAGGAAGACGGCTTCGAGAACATCAACCAGTCAAAAGTTTCTCGTATGCTGACAAAGTTTGGTGCCGTGCGCACCCGTAATGCCAAAATGGAAATGGTTTATTGTTTGCCAGCCGAACTTGGCGTGCCGACCACCACCAGCCCATTGAAGAATCTGGTGCTGGATATCGATTACAACGATGCCTTAGTGGTGATTCACACCAGCCCGGGTGCCGCACAGTTGATTGCACGCCTGCTGGATTCACTCGGTAAAGCGGAAGGCATTCTCGGTACTATCGCGGGGGATGACACCATCTTTATTACCCCTGCGCGTAGTTTCTCCGTTAAACAGCTGCACGATGCCGTGCTGGTTTTATTCGAACAGGAACTATAAAACCCTGGTCTTAACCGGCAGATCATCTGCCGGTAACATCCTTCCTGATGATCCGTTACCCGCCACGCTTGTTACAAAATCCTTTTTTAATAATAAGTTATCGATATAGCTGCCGGTTCTGCATCCGACGAAATATTGGTACGACCTTTTCCCCTTCTTAACCATTCGCGCTATTTTACACTGCTTTACATATTGTGCTCAGTGGTTATAGCTTCTTACGACGTATCAGCCAGCGGGATCGACCATGATCTTTCGCACGAAAAGATAATTTGATGCAGATCATTGTTTTTACGAATAAATAACAGCCAATGGTTAAGAATCAACCGGTTTTAATAACTTCCAGTTCTAAAAAGGTGCCATAAGGATAAAGAATAACAACCAAACATTATTAGCTAGATATTAATTTCATGGGTGATTAGATCTATACTTGTTTTCGTGATGCAAATCACACGAAAGAAAAAGATAAAAACAGAAGACGAGGAAAAATACCATGAACGTTAAAACTACTATCGCAACCCTGAGTGTTCTATCTGCCCTGTCATTTGGTGCTTTTGCAGCAGATTCTATCAATGCCCAACAGGCAGCGAATCTGCAACCTGCCGGCACCATCAGTGTGAGCGGCGTGGGCGGTTCTCCGATGGATATCCATGAGCAGCTGAATGCCAAAGCCGATCAGGAAGGCGCTAAAGCCTACCGTGTGATCGAAGCGAATACCGGCGACAGCTATCACGCCACCGCTGAACTTTATAAATAAGTTTGCTGAACAAGACGCAGTGTGAACGGCGACCCGTTTGAGACGCATTTGCCTCTCAGGTTGCCAAACCCCATTTCAGGAGAGTGAATCATGAAAACCAAATTAGCTATCGCCATCGTAGGTCTGGCTTCCGTATTGTCCTTCGGTGCCAGTGCCGCCAGCCTGGTTTCTAACGAACAAGCCGAGCAACTGCAACCGTTGAATCAGACCATCAGCGTAAGCGGTGTTGACGGTGATCAGACCAACGTCCGTCAGGAACTGTCGCAGAAAGCCGATGCTCAGGGTGCCAGCCATTACCGCATCATTGAGAATAATCGTGGCGACACCTTCCACGTGACTGCAGAACTGTACAAATAAGACTAAATCGAACGTCGGGCGCCTGAACGGCGCCAGACAATTGATCGACGACCCGCCTCACCCACTTTTTGCCGCAGGTTGTTGATTACAACGAGGAGAAAAATTATGAAAATCAAAGCAACCATCGCAGCCGCCAGCCTTCTTTCCCTGTTTGCCTTTGGTGCATCAGCCGCTCAATTGGTGACGAATGAGCAGGCGCAAAATCTGCAACCTACCGGCAGCACTATCACCATCAGCGGTACCGGCGGCTCGCCAATGGATTACCGTGCTGAGCTTTCACAGAAAGCCGATGAGCAAGGTGCCAGTGCCTATAAAGTGATTGAAGCAAAAACCGGTGACAGCTATCACGTGACCGCTGAGCTGTACAAATAATTCCTCGTCAATTCTGACGAACCCTTTGGCCCCGCTCGCCGGGGCCCTTTTTCGGCTTGTCACTTCACATTAAAGCGGAGCTGGCCTTCCAGCTCCTCTTCTGCTTCATCAAACAGCAGGATTAATGCGCCATACCGGCGTTTCTGCCCTGTACCCAGATTCACAAACTCAATTTCCAGCGGCAGCGGCAACTGCTCCCCCAGGATCGCATCCCAAAGATCGTCAAGATCGCTGATGGCGAGATCCGCCAGCGCAAAACGATCGCTGAACTGGCGATAGAAATGGGCTTGATCGACGATTTCGTCAAAATCAAAACGCTCGGTTCTCATCGTGATTCCCTCTTGCAGGCAGGGCCGCCCGTCAGGCAAGCCCACCAATATGCAGCGCTTTTACTTCCAGGTACTCTTCCATTCCCAGCACCGATCCTTCACGTCCCAAACCGGACTCTTTTACACCGCCAAACGGTGCCAGTTCAGTGGATACGGCACACTCATTAATGCCAATCATCCCGGCCTCCAGCGCCGCCGAGACGCGGAACACCCGCTGCAGATTTTGCGTATAGAAATAGGCGGCCAAACCATATTCGGTGTTATTGGCGCGCTGGATGACATCGGCTTCATCATCAAAGCGGAAACAGGCAGCGACAGGACCAAAGGTCTCTTCCTGGGCCAGCTTCATCCCCTCATGCGCCTCGGCAATCACCGTCGGCTGCCAGAAGTTGCCTCCCAGCGGATGACGCTCGCCGCCAATCAGCAACTTACCGCCTTTGCTCAGCGCATCCTTCACGTGCTCTTCTACTTTTTCCAGCGCCGACGGCTCGATCAGCGGACCGACTATCACGCCTTCCTCGACGCCATTACCCACTTTCAGCTTGCCCACGGCATCGGCCAGTTGATTGACGAAACGATCGTAGACCGAATTGTGCACATAGAAGCGGTTCACGCTGACGCACACCTGTCCTGCGTTGCGGAATTTGTTAGCAATGGCGCCCTGTACCGCCGCATCAATATCTGCATCCTCAAACACGATATAAGGCGCATTGCCACCCAGCTCCATCGAGACTTTCTTCATGGTGTCCGCGGCATTGCGCATCAGCGTTTTGCCCACGGCGGTTGAACCGGTGAACGAGATTTTACGCACCGCCGGACTCGACATAATGGCGTCGCTGATGGCATGGGTATCGCCCGCCACCGCATTCAATACGCCGTCGGGTACGCCCGCTTCCTGCGCCAGCGCGACTAACGCAAAGGCACACAGCGGGGTGTTGTTCGCCGGTTTGATGATGCCAGTGCAGCCTGCTGCCAGCGCCGGGCCCAGTTTGCGTGTCAGCATCGCCATTGGGAAATTCCACGGCGTGATAGCCGCCACCACACCAATCGGTTCACGTGTTGCCAGAATGCGCGAACCCGGTTTCGCCGGCGGGATGATTTCGCCGTTGGCACGTTTAGCTTGCTCGGCAAACCATTGAATAAAGCTGGCGGCGTACTCGACTTCGCCTTCGGCTTCTTTCAGGGGTTTGCCCTGCTCGGCGGTCATCAGTTGCCCGAGCCAGCTTTTGTTCTCGATGATCAGTTGATACCAGCGATTAAGGATCTCCGCGCGCTGTTTCGCGGTTTTATCACGCCATGCCGGAAAAGCCTGCTGAGCGGCAGCGATGGCCCGCTCGGTTTCCGCCTTACCCGCGCGTGCGACTTTTGCCAGCACTTCGCCGGTTGCCGGATTAGTGACGTCAAAGGTGGCACTGGCGTTGTGCCACTGGCCCGCAGCGAAATAGCCGGTTTTGAACAGCGCGTGTTGTTGTAGAGAGGTGGACATTATTCTTCTCCTGCTAGTTTGCATCCTGTCAGGAAAGTATAGATGCCAATATCATCGGGTTTTGTGTCAGCGTGGGATCAAAAAGGCCGCTGCAACGTGCAGCGGCCGATTTCAGATTTGGATGAGGGTGTTTTGGTATTTATCCAGCATCAACGAGAGCCGTTTCACCGGTTCGGTAACGCTCTCCGGTGCCGAATAGTGATGGAGCTTTTCCTGATAAATCTCCAGTTCCTTCAACAAACGCTCAAAGTAGTAGCGCCGCTTGTCATCGCTGGTGGCTGAAATCACGCGATCGGCGGTATAACGCAACTGGCGGTGATAAGCCGAAAGCTCCGCGTTAACCGGCACTTCGGCATTACGCAGTCGCTGATGACCGATAATCAGCGTCAGCGCGATGCGGTATTTGTCGATATCGCCGGGGAACAGATTAAGCAGCAGGAACAGCTGCTGATAGAGCGCGGGCAGATGATTCTCGCGACGGCGCGCCTGATTGGTGGTCAAGGCCGCCACAGCCGCATACATAAAGCGATTCAGCAGCTTACGGCCGGTACGTGCTTTAGACTTATCGCGAATCAGCAGAATCACCATCATCGCCACAAAGCTGCCGATCCACTGGCCCAACGCATTATCGAGGAAGACGTTGAACTCGAATTTCATCGGATTATCCAGCACCAGCACATTGATGGTGCCAATCAACGCACCTAACGTACCAATCTGGCGTCGTTGCACGAAGATACCGCCGATAAACCCGAGTGCGCCAATCGCGATACACAACAACAACGCGCTTTGCTGGGTAGCTGGCAGGATATAGATGAAGTAGAGCATGCCGAGTGGTACGGCGAAGGCCATACCGTAGAAGAAGTCTTTCGCCATCATCAACGGATTCGGCATACGCATCGCCAGCGCGGTGATGACGGCCAGCATCACCATACAGCCACTACCCGAAGTCCAGCCGGTATAGAGCCAAAACAGAGAGCCGAGCGCGGTCGCCACAAAAGTACGCACGCCGTTGATCATCGCATGATGGGTTTCCGCCGAACGTGCCTGAATCACCACTTCGCGCTGCAGGATGCTCTCTTCCAGCGTGGTGATACGGCTGTTGCTGCGCACACCATTAATCAGCAGCAGATACTCTGTTGCTGCGCCGACCCAACTTGCCACTGTCATCGGCACATTTTTGTTGCTGACGCTGATCAAACGACGCATCACCTTCATACGCTTATGCACGTCATCGACGTTATGGACGTCTTTCTCAATCAGCAGGCGATACTGCGTCGGAATATAATCCGGACGAGCGTTTTGAATCAGGAAGGTTTCAGCGGCTTGCGTAATTAACGTCAGCGACAGCGTATTCAGCATCTGTAACCGGCGGCTGGTATTTTTCCAGCGCGAAGATTCCATCAGCAATTGGCTGCGCATGCCGTTGAGTGCCGTGGTGCGACGTACCAGCGCGCTCCAGGTTCTATCCACTTCGTCTTTATCCGCGTGGGCGACACACAGTTGCAGCAGTTTGTAATGCGCCACCAGCAGCGAATCGACTTCAGCATCAATCACTTTTTTGATCGAGCGCGGCGAAAACAGCATATCCGCGAGAATCGCACACAGAATCCCAATGACGATTTCACTGCAACGTTCAACGGCAAACTGGGGTGCCAGCGTTAAACCGCCACTGGCATCGGCAGTAATCACGATTATCAGTGCAGTGTAACCCGCCAGTCCCAATGCGTAAGAGTTCTCGACCTTAATCAGCGAAGAGAGCCAGACGCACATCCCCGCCCATAAACAGCACAGCAGCAGCATCACCACCGGTGCACGCACCGTAGCGATCATGATAGTGAGGGCGGCAATACAGCCAATAAATGTACCAATGATGCGCAGAATGCCGCGATAGCGCAGTGCGCCAGAATAGGGATCGCCCCCCGCAGCAAAGGCGGTACCACCAGCAACAATGCCGGCGGTCATCACCGCCCAACGCGGCGTTTCCAGATTAAAGTGAAAGCCAATCATCAGCGCCGCAACCAGCGCAAATGTCAGCTTCACCGGGAAACGCAAAAACTCAATCATAACGCCCTCGCTTAACCAAACTCGCGCAGGCGGTTAAAGAACTGCGTCAACGGCGAGACTTTGGTCTGGCGATCTTTATCACCGGTGATCACTACCGTGGCGGTAGTGCCCGCCGGGAAACGGTTGCCCGGTTGATCGTCAAGACGAATACGCACCGGTACGCGCTGTGCCAGTCGTACCCATTCGAGGTTGGAATCGATGGTCGCCATACCTTTGCTGTCCACGCTGCTGCTGCTGTTGGTCACGCCCGCCGCGATGCTGTCCACCGTGCCGCGCAATACGGTATTACTGCCCAGCGGGGTGATTTCAGCGCGGAAGCCCGGACGCACGCCATCCAGCTTGGTCTCTTCCATATAAGCCAGCACATAGAATGAGTGCTGCTGTACCAATGCCACGGCAACGGAACCACGGGTGATGAACTCACCCTGATAAACGTTCAGGTTAGTGACCCAGCCATCTGAAGGCGCTTTGATGGTGGTGCGATCCAGGTCGATCACCGCCAGATCGCGCGTTGCCACCGATTTTGCCAGCTGATGTTCGCTGGTTTGCAGATCGTTATTAGCCTGGTCGATGGCTTCACGCGACATGGCACTGGTGCCGAGTTGATTACGGCGCGCCGCTTCACGACGCTTTTCATTGACTAATGCCTGGTAATATTCGACATCCGCCTGGGCTTCATCCAGCGCTTTCTGGTAGCGCGGGCGATCCACGACAAACAGCGTATCCCCCTGTTTCACCAGCTGGTTGTCGTGCACCGGCACGTCAGTGATAAGGCCGGTCACGTCCGGCGAGATCGCCACCACATCAGCGGAGAATTTGGCGTCACGCGTCCAGGGCGATTCGGTGTAGAACACCCAGGCGCGGAAGATGATCACGATTGCGATGATAACCAGCAGGATAGTAATCGCGTAACGCGCGATTTTTCTTATGAGCGCTTTCACTTAAAAACCTCAGACGAATAGACGGGATACAAGGTAAAACACGCAGCAATACAACGCTGTGTTAAAAAGTGCCGGATGCCACACCAGGTCATAAATTCCGCTGGGCGTCAGCACGCGTTTCACCAGCCAGAACAGCGCCAGAGAAACCAGTAGTTCAATGAAGATGGGCGGAAAACTCAGCCCGAATACGACAAATACCGGAAGCACACTCATTACGGTTCCTTAGTTCGACCTTGCCGGATTGCACCGATACCTGCCCTCATGCCGCATGGCACGTCGGGTTGAGAATCAGGGGATGATTGGGAGACTGATGGCAACATTCAGGCCGCGTTGAGCTAATGATAGCGTATCATCGTGTAAACACAGCCGTGTTAAGGTGCGGTGAACAGACCCAGCGTGCGTATAGTAACGCGCATGACTATACGTTTTCTACATATTGTGAGCTAAATCACTTTTTAGCCAGAGTAAACAATGGAACGACTTAAAGGCATGTCCATTTTCGCCAAAGTGGTTGAATTAGGTTCTTTTACCGCCGCGGCACGTCAGCTTCATCTTAGCGTTTCGTCAATCAGCCAAATTGTCGCCAAACTGGAAGATGAGTTGCAGGTCAAATTGTTAAATCGCAGTACGCGCAGTATTGGTCTGACCGAAGCAGGTAAGATCTACTATCAGGGCTGCCGCCGCATGCTGGCTGAAGCGTCTCAGGTGCACGAACAGCTTTATGCCTTTAATAATACGCCGATCGGTATTCTGCGTATCGGCTGCTCCTCCACCATGGCGCAAAATGTGTTGTCTGCCATGACCAGCGATATGCTACGTGAATATCCTGGTCTGAGCGTCAATCTGGTTACCGGCATTCCCGCGCCAGATTTGATCGCTAACGGCTTGGATCTCGTGGTCCGCGTAGGCGCGTTGCAAGATTCAAATCTGTTCTCACGCCGACTGGGCGCGATGCCGATGGTGGTCTGTGCCGCAAAAAGTTATCTGGCACAGCATGGCACGCCAGACAAACCGGGTGAAATCGATAATTTTTCATGGCTGGAGTACAGCGTACGCCCGGATAACACCTTTGAACTGGTCGCACCGGAAGGCCTGGTGACGCGATTGACGCCGCAGGGTCGCTTCGTCACCAATGATTCACAGACGCTGATTCGCTGGCTGAAAGCCGGTTGCGGCATCGCCTATGTCCCCCTGATGTGGGTGATTGATGAGATTAACGCCGGGGAGATCGATATTCTGTTCCCGCAATATCACTCAGAACCGCGTCCGGTGTATGCGCTCTATACCGAGAAAGACAAGATGCCGTTGAAGGTGCAGGTATGTATCGATTATCTGACCGAGTACTTTAAGCAGGTGGCGCAACAGTATCAGCAGCATCGTAAGAGTTAACGGTCTGGGCGCCATACAGGGTGTCCCTACGATGCGCGAAACGACTATTTGTAGGGTGCGCCATAGGGAAACTCAGACTGTGCGATAATCTGTAGAGTCCGCCATGCGAACATCAACTTACGGTCATTCGTAGAGGCCGCCGTGGAATCATCAGACTCCACGGCCATTTGGAATGGTGCGTCATGGGGACATCAGACTTTACTGTCATTCGGAAGGTGCGCATTGATGCGCACCAGCAATGATTATGCAGTTCCGCCGACGGTGATTTTATCCAGCTTCAGGGTTGGCTGGCCGACGCCGACCGGCACACTTTGCCCCTCTTTACCGCACACGCCAACGCCTTTATCCAGCGCCAGATCGTTACCGACCATTGAGATCTGCTGCATCGCTTCAATACCCGAACCAATCAGCGTTGCACCTTTCACCGGCGTGGTGACTTTGCCGTTTTCAATCAGATAGGCTTCTGAGGTTGAGAAGACAAACTTGCCGGAGGTGATATCCACCTGACCACCACCAAAGTTCGGCGCATAAATCCCATACTCAACGCTGGAAATGATGTCCTGCGGCGTGGATTTTCCTGCCAGCATATAGGTGTTGGTCATACGCGGCATCGGCAGATGCGCATAGGATTCACGACGCCCGTTACCGGTTGGCGGAACCCCCATCAGACGCGCGTTAAGCTTGTCCTGCATGTAGCCTTTGAGCACACCGTTTTCGATCAGGACGTTATACTGGCCTGGCACGCCTTCGTCATCCACTGCCAGTGAGCCGCGCAGGCCTTCGATGGTGCCATCGTCAACCACGGTGCAGAGTTCAGACGCCACCAGTTGCCCCATTTTTCCGCTGAAGACCGACGTTTCACGGCGGTTGAAATCGCCTTCCAGACCATGACCGACGGCTTCATGCAGCAGCACGCCCGGCCAGCCTGCGCCTAGCACTACCGGCAATGTGCCCGCTGGCGCAGCCACGGCAGAGAGATTCACCAGCGCCAGACGCACCGCTTCACGCGCCCATGCATCGGCACGGACATCACCGTTTTCATTGGCATAGAAGAATTCATAGCCGGTACGCGCCCCGCCGCCGCTAGAGCCACGTTCGCGTTTCCCCTGATCTTCCACCTGTACGCTGATCGACAGACGCACCAGCGGACGGATATCCGCAGCCAGCGTGCCATCAGTCGCCGCCACCAGCACCTGCTCGTAAACGCCTGTCAGGCTGGCGTTCACTTCCTGCACGCGCGGATCGGCCGCACGTGCCACGGTATCAACACGATGCAGCAGTGCAATTTTGTCTTCGCGCGTCAGGCTGTCCAGCGGATTCACCGGCGCATACAGCGAACGGTTGATCACCGCTGAAAGCGTATGCGCTTTGCCATTGCCCTGCTCACGCACAATACTGCGCGCGGCTTCAGAAGACTGGCGCAGGGCGTTCAGGGTGATTTGGTCTGCGTAAGCGAAACCGGTTTTCTCACCACTGATTGCACGCACACCGACACCCTGGTCGATGTGGTAAGAACCATCTTTAATGATTTTGTCTTCCAGCACCCAGGATTCATGGAAACTGGACTGGAAGTAGAGGTCGGCATAATCCAGACGACGTTCTGAAAGCTGCCCTAACAGGGAAAAAAGGTCCTGCTGATTAATTCTGTTCGCAGCTAGTAACTGCTCACTTACCAGATTCAGAGTCATCGTTTCTCACTCATTATGTGCTCGGATAGTCATAGCCTGCGGCAATTCCCCGACGGCGTCAAATTCACTTCTTGTCGTCTTCGCGCGGTTTGCGCAGCACTTCATTGATTTCCGGTTTATCCAACGGTCCGCTAATGTGATAACGCAGTAGCGAGATCTTATTCCACAGCGGGCCCAATACTTTACTGGCGGCAAATACGGCGGCCCCGATCACCGGGTTGACCACAAAGGCCGTCGCCACTCCCACCGAAGCGGAGATCTCAGGGGCAACGACCGCTTCCATATCAATCTGGCGTTTTGCCAGGTCGATCTGCCCCTGCATGGCGATATCCGCTTCAAGGCCATCAACCAGCAGGTTATCCGTGTGCATCACACCGTTTTCGATCCACGCCGTGCCGTTAATTGAATCGAAATAGAAGCCTTCACTGAAGGTGTCACTGAAATCGAAGCGCAGCTTGCGCAGCAAGGCGTCAAAACTCATCAGGCGCAACAACTGCCCCGCACGCCCGGTGTTCACATCCGCAATCTGGCCTTTGCCAAAATGGGTTTTCAGCGTACCGCTCAACGTTTCCGCTGAAGGCTGCCACGGGGCGGAACGCCAGTGCAGGTCATAATCCACGTTAAACGGCGCGTCACGAAGTGGGGTATTCATCCCAAACCAGTTAACGGCATCATTGATGTTTTTACCGCTCAGACTGCCTTTTAATGAGGTACGCTGATTGCCCGGCTTATTGACCCATTCTCCGTTGATCTTCAGCTTCGCACTGCCGGAATCCACGCTACCGTTAGTAAGTGCTAACGTCTCTCCCTGCGGCTGTAATCTGGCCTGCATATGTCCAAACTTCTGCCCGCGCAGCCAGCACTCATCACAGTTTAGCTGCATCGCTGGCCAGTTACTGAAGTCTACTGTGCTGCTGTTGCCACCCAACGGCGAGGCGTTGTTGTCGCTGCTGTTCGCCCATTCTGGATTGTAGTAAAGATAGCTAAGGTCGATTTGCCATGGCGCATGCTGTGCGGTTTGCAAAATGCCGCGCGCTTCGCGGCTTTCCAGCTGGAGTTGTGTGTTGCCGGTCGGCCCTTGCGTGACGGTGGCATTAACGTCATGCCACTGCTGGCCACCGAGCATAAGTGCCGGTGTCCGCAAAGTCACATCGCCTGGTAACAGCGCGCCGCCGACTTCCGTTTCGCCCTGAGCATTACGCGAACCACTGCTTCCCGCCAATAGCCCCATCCAGGCTTCACCATCCAGCGGCGGTAAATTGAGTTCCATCCCGCGTTTTTCTGGCAGCTTCGGCGTGCTTTTCGCATCGTTGAGCCAGATGCCGCGATCCACGCGCAGCTGGGGTTCGAGAATCCAGCGGCTGTTAAAACGGTTATGCTCGCGCACGCTGCCGCTTAGCGTGAATCCTTTCAGATCACCGGTGGCGTTAATGGCGATGGGCATCGCTTCGCCCGCCTGCTTATCCAGCGGCGCAGGTAAGTGACTACTTACTGTTTTGCCCTCACCCTGCAAATCGACTTTATAGGTCGCGCCCCCTTTGTGTGGCAGCGTGATGTCGACATTGCCCTGCCACGGCAGACTGCCGCTCAATTGACTGCTAACGCTGGTCGGCAACACTTTCAGTTTCGACGGCTGCCAGTCGCCCAGCAGCTTCACATTGACACCGAAGTTGTCAGGGTTTTCGGTAGTGGTAAAACTGACGCCAGTGGGCTGACCAAACCAGTTAGCCTGCATCTCTTCACTTTCGAGATTGCCGTTGTTGTAACGGAAACGTCCGGTGAGGTTTTCCAGTGTGGTGTTTAACGGCTTAATGTGCAGGCTGTTATTGTTCATCACCACATTACCGCTGGCATGTACCAATTCACCATCCAGCGGAATATCGAGATTCAATGAACCGCGCACATTGCCACCGATTTGCAACTGCTGCAGTGCCGCGCCCAACGTCGATTTCAGAGGCGTCTGTTCGAAGTAATCGGCAATCTGCTTGCCCTGACCGCTAAGATCGCCATTAATAATCAACTTCTCTTTGAGATAGTCCGGGATCACCGCGCTGACGTTACGTGCATCCACTTCTCCCAATTTGGTTTTCTCGGCTTTCATCCACAGGCCGTCGTTAACAAAATCGAGGTCGATATCGAGGTTTTCCAGCGCGGGCCAACCGGGCTGGAACTGGAAGGTGGATTGACGCAGCGGCACCCATACTTCAAACATGCCGTCATTGTGCTTAAACGGGAACAGGCTGGGATTACCGGCGAACAACAGCGTGGCATTGTCCACCTTCCCGCCTTTGATCGACTCGCTGAGGAAATGGGTCAGATCATGGCCCATTAGCGGTTCCGGGAAGTAGCGCCAGGCATCACCCGCATCGGTGACGCGAATGCCCGCCAGAATATTCAGCTGTGGCGCTTTGCCGATATTTTGCTGATAGCGGAAATCACCGCGCGCCCACAGGGAACGTGCCTGAACATCAAGATTCTGACCGTCCAGCGTCAGGCCGCTGGCATCGCGCTGCCAGTTCAGTTTGCCAGTGATCTGTTGAATTTGCAGTGGCGCCTGGAACATGTCGCCATAAGGCACTTCCGCTTGTCCCATCGCCACATCCAACCGACCGTTACTCACGCTGCCGCTGGCGGTACCGTTTAGATTGCTGATCCCTGGCAACAGCTCCCAATGCTGCCACGCCAGGTTGCGCCATTTGGCTTGCAGGCGGGTTTGTTCGGGCTGATTGAGCGGAATATCCAGCGCCAGCGCATCGATGTTGCCGCGCGGCTGCAATGCACGCCAGTTATCCAGTAACGCAGGGGATAAGGGTTTGAACAGCGGCACCAACGGTGCCAGACGCTCCAGATCCAGTTGCGTGGCACGCACACGCACCTCCGCACCACTGTTGGCGCCCAGCATCTGCTGGTCTTCCGGCTTCCACAGCAATGAGAAGTGTCCCGGTGCCCAGGCGATGCCATCGGTGCTGAGTCGGGTTTGCGGGACGGACAAACTCCAGCCATTTTGGAAACGCGCCAGATGTGCGGTTAAGCCATCAACCTGCAGTTGGTGATCGCCCTGTTCGCCGCGCCAGCGTGCACCGCCTTTACTGAGCAACAGGTCACCGGCGTAGACATCGCCATCACGCAGATTCACCCATGCCGCCAGGCTGAAACGGGCACTTTCGAGGCTGGTGTTGTCGCGCAGCCACGGACCGATCCACGGACGCACATCGACGTCATCCGCTTGCATCCAGATGCGGCCATCGTTGAGTAATCCGTTGGTATCGTTGAGATCGAGTCGCACCTGCACCACACCATGCTGCCCCGTAAAACTGGAGAGATTGACTTCCCCTTCCGCACGGTGACGCGTGCTTTCGTTGAGCCAGGTCAGGCGCGGAATCGCCAGCTCAGCGTGCTGGCCAGAGGGCGTGAGAAAACGGATGCTGCTATCACGCAGATCAAAGTGGTCAAACTGGCGCAGAAACAGATCGTTGATTTGCGCCGGCTTAAAGCTGTTTTTTTGTTGATCGCTGGTGAGCAGTGGATGATTGGTTTCGAGACGCAGTTGCCAGAAGGTAAGATCACGGAACTGCCAGCGCCAGTGCAGCAGCGATTGCCAGACGTTAAGCGCCAGATTTACGCGGCCAATGGTGAGTTTGCCATCGTCCGGCATCACAACGTTGAGATTACGCACCTGCAGGGTTGGGCCGAAGTTCTCCCATTTACCCTGCAGCTCGCTGGCATCCACCGTCACTCCGCTGACGCGTGAAATCGTCTGCAGTATGTCGCTGCGATAGCTGTTGAGATGCGGCATAACGAGGCGCAACCCGCTGACTAGCAGCGCCACAATAACGATGATTGCGGCGAGCAGCAGTAACAAAATCCTCGGCAACCGCCTCACACACCTCTCCTTGCTTCCCGTTGAATAACGGCGTTCAGCCTCACGACTTACATCATGACGACGTCAAACTGCTCCTGAGTATAGAGCGGCTCAACATGGACTTTAACCTGCTTACCGACAAAGATTTCCACTTCAGCCAGCGCATGTGACTCTTCGCTTTTTAACGCCTCGCCCACTGCCGGGGAAACATAAACGAGGAAACGATCGGAATCATAAGCATGATGAACACGCACGATTTCGCGCATGATTTCGTAGCAGACCGTTTCCACCGTTTTCAGCGTGCCGCGCCCTTTGCACACCGGGCAATCGGCACAGAGCACATGTTCAATACTTTCCCGCGTGCGTTTGCGCGTCATTTCCACCAGACCGAGCGCCGAGAAGCCGTTGATACCGGTTTTCACCCGATCTTTGCTCAGCGCACTTTCCAGCGAATGCAGTACGCGGCGACGATGGTCGTCATTACTCATGTCGATAAAATCGATGATGATAATGCCGCCCAAATTGCGCAGACGCAGTTGGCGAGCAATCGCCTGTGTGGCTTCAATGTTGGTGTTGAAGATGGTTTCGTCGAGATTACGATGCCCAACAAATGCACCGGTATTGATATCGACGGTGGTCATGGCTTCGGTTTGATCGATGATCAGATAGCCGCCCGACTTGAGTTCAACCTTGCGCTCCAGAGAGCGCTGGATTTCATTCTCAACATCAAACAGATCGAAGATTGGCTGTTTGCCGCTGTACAGCTCCAGCTTGCTGGCCATTTCCGGGATATATTCGCCGGTAAATTCCACCAGCAGATCGCAGGTCAGACGTGAATCAACGCGAATGCGATCCAGCGCTGCGCCGGCAAAGTCGCGCAACACGCGCTGTGCCAACGCTAACTCGCCGTACAGCAGACAACGCGTCTGGTTACGTTTCTTACGCTCGCTGACTTTGGTCCAGAGACGCTTGAGAAACGCGGCATCCTGCGCCAGGTCTTCCTCGCAGATGCCTTCGGCGGCAGTACGAATAATGAAGCCGCCGAGGTCGTCGCAGTAGGCGGAAACGACCGCTTTCAAGCGATCACGCTCCGCTTCGCTTTCAATACGCTGGGAAACACCCACATGCGATGCGCCTGGCATAAACACCAGATAACGTGAAGGCAGCGTAATATCAGTGGTAAGGCGCGCGCCTTTGGTGCCGAGCGGATCTTTCACCACCTGTACCACTAAATCCTGGCCGGGGCGCACCAACTCACTAATATCGCGTACGACAAAGTTTTTCTTCTCATCACCCGCCACGCATTCGGTGTGCGGCATGATGTCAGAAGCGTGCAGGAAGGCGGCTTTATCCATGCCAATATCAACAAACGCGGCCTGCATGCCGGGCAAAACGCGGCTAATGCGACCTTTATAGATATTCCCTACGATACCGCGCCGTGCTTCGCGCTCAATGTGAATTTCCTGCAGAATGCCGCCATCAATATAGGCAACACGGGTTTCAGAAGGTGTAACGTTAACCAGCAGCTCAGCCGTCATCTTGTCCCCTTAACGCACGCAGTGACTGAAAGTGGCTCAGCAACTCATTGGTTTCAACCAGCGGTAATCCCACTACGGCGTGATAGCTTCCATTAATCTTGCGGACAAAATTGCCGCCCAGACCCTGTATTCCGTACGCGCCGGCTTTGTCCATCGGCTCGCCGCTGGCAATATAGTGCGAGATTTCTTCTGCCGTGATATTGCGGAATGTCACGTCAGTGGTGACAAGGCAATCCAGCTCGCGTGCACTGTCAGCCAGCGCGACGACGGTCATCACCTGATGCGTTTGCCCGGAGAGTTGACTCAACATCTGCGCTGCGTGTGCAGCATCGCGCGGCTTTTCCAGCACATCGTTGTTAAGGACCACGATGGTATCTGCACCCAGCACCGGTAAATCCCGCGGCGCGACCGCCACACCTGCGCGCGCTTTGTCCAAAGCCAGACGGCGCACATAAACTTCCGCCGCTTCCTCTGGCTGGCGCTGCTCTTCAACGTCGGTAATCAGGCGCTCAAATTGCAGCCCAAGTTGCGTGAGCAGTTCACGTCGACGCGGTGAACCGGATGCGAGATACAGGCTTATCATAGTCTTCCTTACTGAACAGCGAACTGTCGGCGAATCTTTCTCATTAATAAGAATAGCCAGGGCCATAGAATGCCGTCGACCACACTGCTCCAGAAGATTTCCGGGCGGAATGAGACGTTGATGACCAGGAATTCAGCCCAGAAAACAATGACATCCACCGCGAGCGACAGCACCATAACCATTAATGCCTGCTGCCACAACGCCAGATTTCGGAATAGCTGAAATTTGAAGGCCACCAGATACGCGATGATGCTGAACGCCAGCGCGCGCACCCCCAGCGTCGAACCGGCCACCAGGTCCATCACGGCCCCTAAAAAGAAGCCTGTACCAACATTAACCCGGTGCGGTAATGCCAGAACCCAGTAAACCAGGATCAACAAAAGCCATGAAGGCCGGAACATGTAGATTTGTTCCGGCCAGGGCATGATTTGCAGAATGAGGGCAATCAGAAAGGACAGCCAGATAACCCATCGGCCCTGGCTGCGATATCGACTCAAGGCTGGCCTCCGCGTGTGTTCGCTGGGATCCCTTGCGAACGACTGCTGTTAGCGGGTGCCGGCGGCCCCATTTGCTGCGTAGGCTGCATCATATCCGGTGCCGGTGGGCCCATTTCGCCTGCTGGCGGCAAGACCTGCGGCATCATCTGCATCAGACGCTCATTCGCCACGCGGTGAACTTCATCTGGTGCCATTGGCATGTCGCCATTCTTATCCGCGCCCCACAACAGCAGCAGGTAACGCAGACGTTGCAGGCCTGCCGTCGGATGCGCCTGAATCACGGTGTAGGCACGTTGGGTATCGACTTTCACGGAAGAGACCACTCCAACCGGGTAGCCTTCAGGGAAACGCCCGCCGAGACCTGACGTCACCAGCACATCGCCGACACGAATGTCGGTGTTGCCCGGCAGATGTTCCAGCTGCAAATCTTCACTGCAGCCGTTACCCGCCGCAATCACGCGAATATCATTACGTAACACCTGAATCGGCAACGCATGCGAAGCATCACAAATCAGCAGTACACGGCTGGTCACCTGACCCACAGCCACCACCTGACCCACTACACCTTTATCACTGATTACCGGTTGGCCTTCGTAAACACCGTTTACGCTGCCTTTATCGATAACCACCTGATCGGTATACGGATCGGTGCCGGTTGAAATCACCTGGGTCACCATCTTGTGCTCATCCTGACGCAGTGGCGAGCCGAGCAGCTCACGCAGACGTGCGTTTTCCTGCTTGTATTGCCCCAGCATCAGCAGGTCACTGTTTTTCAGGAAGAGCTCACGGCGCAGCGCTTTGTTTTCCAGCTCGAGCTGCTGGCGTGAAGCCAGCGTTTCTGAGACGCCGTCAAGAAGCTGTCGCGGCCCATTGGCCAGAAAATAAAATGGACTTACCGACGTGTCCAGGTAGTTGCGGATCTGGGAGAAGGAGCTCACGCGGCTGTCTGCGATAATGATCGCGATAGCCACAATGACTGCCAGAAAGAGACGCAACTGCAGGGAAGGCCCCCTGCTAAAAATCGGCTTCATAAATTCTGCGTGTTCCTCGACATCAGGGAAGAAGCGCCAGTCTTATGACTAACGCCTCCAGGGCTGGACGCATCTCGCCGTCGTGCGCAGCGTCGATAGGCGCGACTCCCTGCGCAATTTGACCACGGTCTCAGCCGATGAGGATTTACTCCTCGCTGAACAAATCGCCGCCGTGCATGTCGATCATTTCCAACGCTTTACCACCGCCGCGCGCGACGCAGGTCAGCGGGTCCTCTGCAACGACAACCGGAATACCGGTTTCTTCCATCAGCAGACGATCCAGATTGCGCAGCAATGCGCCACCACCGGTCAGCACCATGCCGCGCTCGGAGATGTCAGAAGCCAGTTCTGGTGGGCACTGTTCCAGCGCGACCATTACTGCGCTCACGATACCGGTCAACGGCTCTTGCAGCGCTTCAAGGATTTCATTGGAGTTCAGGGTAAAGCCACGCGGTACACCTTCAGCCAGGTTACGACCACGTACTTCAATTTCGTGTACTTCATCACCCGGATAGGCAGAACCAATGCCGTGCTTGATACGTTCCGCAGTGGCTTCACCAATCAGTGAACCGTAGTTGCGGCGCACATAGTTAATGATAGCTTCATCGAAGCGGTCACCACCGATACGTACAGAAGAAGAGTAGACCACGCCGTTCAGAGAGATAACGGCAACTTCAGTGGTACCACCACCGATATCCACCACCATCGAACCGGTTGCTTCAGATACCGGCAGGCCTGCACCAATTGCGGCAGCCATCGGCTCTTCAATCAGAAACACTTCGCGCGCGCCTGCACCTTGTGCAGATTCACGGATAGCACGGCGCTCAACCTGAGTGGCGCCAACCGGTACGCAGACCAGCACACGTGGGCTTGGACGCATAAAGCTGTTGCTGTGCACTTGCTTAATGAAGTGCTGGAGCATTTTTTCAGTCACGAAGAAATCGGCGATCACGCCATCTTTCATAGGACGGATGGCCGCGATGTTGCCTGGAGTACGACCCAACATCTGCTTGGCGTCATGACCTACGGCCGCAACGCTCTTTGGCGAACCGGCACGATCCTGACGAATGGCAACCACGGAAGGCTCGTTCAGCACGATGCCTTGTCCTTTTACGTAAATCAGGGTATTCGCGGTACCCAGGTCAATGGACAAGTCATTGGAAAACATGCCACGAAATTTTTTAAACATACTAAGGGATAATCCTGCAAGCTGGGGGCGGAAAATAAAATCCGCCTACTTTACCAACCACGCGAAGCCGCTACAAGGCGCAAAAACGTTCTGCTTCGGTGAAAAAATACGCTGAATAATTTTTTGGGCCGATTCGCTTATCCCTGGCCGCCGTTAAATAGCGCTAAGCCGCCCTATTAAACGTAAATTCCCCCTTAATCACCGGGCGAATTTCGACATAAAATCTAACATTTCCAGCCATCATAAGCGCGGACGTAATCCCCCAAAGGGCAGAAAAAGGCCCCTCAGCGCCACTTTACTGGCTGAAGACCTAAATTCGATAACGTTGTGAATGTTTTTTCACGTTACTGTTCACCGGCAATGATGGGGCAAAGAAGTCGCCCTGCCCACCTGCCACGCCCAGATTCGCCAGCGTTTGCCACTCCGCGCGCGTGCGCACGCCCGCAGCAAAAACTTGTGTCGAGGTGGATTTGCACACTTCCAGTAAACTTTGCACAAATAACTGGTTTTCAGTACGACGTTCAATATTACGTACCAGCCCCGGATCGAGTTTGATCACTTCGATTGGGAACTGCTTGATATAAGCACTGCTCACCACGGTCATGCCCGCCTGATCCACCGCCACACGGCAACCAAACGCGGTCAACATTTGGAAAACCGGCACTAAGCGATTGATGTGTTGACAAACATCAGCCTCAGCAAGTTCAAATAAAAAACGTTTTCTTTGCGATTTTGTACATTGCAGCAAAAGCTTTTGCAGCCAGCGCTGGAATGGACGCTGTAATAAGGAGTCAATATTGACGGGTAACGCCAGCGTTTCATCAGGCCACACTTCAGAGAGTGCCGCGATTCGCGTCACCAGTTGGCGATCCCAACTGTCGGTCAAACCCAGTTGCAGCACCAGTGGCATAAACTCGGCCGACACCACTTCTTTATCACCATCGAACACGCGCGCCAGCATTTCACGGTGGTGCACTTTGCCATCCAGCAACACAGCCGGTTTTTGGTAAAGACGTGGGCCGCCGCGATTAAGCGTGTTTTCCAGCAGCGTTCGCCAGCGCACACTACCACGTCCCATGTCTAAGGTATTGCCTTCACCGACTGACCAACTGTTACCGCCCTGCAAGGCGGCACGACGGGTCGCCATCTCGACATTTTCCATCACCTGCGGCACAGTTTCTCCGCTGCGCCACGCGCTGATGCCAATGTGGATTAAATCATCGCGATCGACCATACGCATCGGCGGCAATGAGTCGACCGCGTTGATCAACTGATCGGCGATACTGTTGGCCTCTTTGAGCGTGCGGTGCGGCAATAACACGGCAAAATCGCTGCGGAAGTAGCGTGCCAGTAAAGCGCCTGGATATCGCAGAACAAATGTCGACAGCATATTAATCAGGTCAAACAGGTATTCATCCACCAGCGTTTGGCCCAGCGTTTCATGCAGCGTGTCGAGATCGGGCAGGCGCACCATCATCACCACGCCATGCGTGCCCACATCTTCCTGATCTTCCAGCAGCGTGGCTAACTGGTTATCGAAGAACAGGCGGTTATTCAGGCCGGTGCGTGAATCCTGTGCGGCAAACGTACGGATAAGCGTATCAATGCGCAAGCGCTGCTCGCCCGCTTCCTGAAGATCGTTAAGTAAAGTGTCAATAGCGCGACTGGCTTTTGGCGGCCATTCGGCATAATGGCCGACGTAGGGCACGCGCTCCCCCGCCAGAATACGCTCGGAGCGAGCTTCTAAACGCTCCATGTGCTGCCAGCGACGATTGATCCAGCGATGCGTCATCACCAGTAAAGCCGACATAATCGCCACCACGCTGAGCAGGACAATCAGCGTATAGGCACCGGTAAAGGAACGGAACCAGGTTTTCGCAGGATCGAGTACCACTACACGCAACTCAAGGCCGGGAGAGTGCACTAACGGAAGATCGAACTGAATAAAACGATTCGGCTCATCTTCGAGCATAGGATTTTCATGGCGAGCGAGTTGAAACACCACGGTATTGCCGTTATGCATCTCAATCTGTTCCGCATTGATCACCGGCATGATGCGCGTCAACCACTGCGTCAGTTCTTGTGGCGATTGCGTTGTCAGCGCTTTATCGACTTCGGTCGCTAGCGTATTGACGCGTGTTTCAACGCGTTGTTGCGATAGCCAGATAAAACTAAAAGCGCAGCCGACCAGCATCAATAACATTGCCAGTAAGCTTAATAATGTAATAAACGCAGAAAACTTAGTTGTTAATCGCATCCCTGTGCCTGTATCACTGCGGTACTAAACGGTCGCCATCCGACGGCGCCAACCTGCTCATTGGCGTAAACCTGAGCAAAATAGCACAAAACATCGTCTGAATCAGCGCCAGACGCGCATCAAATTAGGCGGTGCGCCATGCTAATCGGACCTGCGGCGCGAGTATAGCCGCAAAGTGTGATGGCTTGCGTTTCACACGGACTTTTTCGTCCTATTCTCAACAGAGCCCGCTTGCCAGGAAATTTCATATTTTTCCGGGCAAAGTGGCGTGTCCAGCGCGAGTTGATCATGCTGAGTACAACACCACCTTTTTCGCCGGAGAATGCCATGAAGCTGAAGCAATACCTTACCGAATCCGACGTGACGCCCGAGAGCATCTTTAATATGCGCCGCCGTCAGGTGTTGAAAGCGCTGGGATTAGGCGCCGCTGCGGCAAGTTTACCCGGCGCGGCGCAGGCAGATGTGCTGAGCTGGTTTAAAGGCAATGACCGTCCACCTGCCCCCGCAGGTCGCGATCTGCAATTTACCAAACCCGCGCAGTATCAGGCCGATCTGCCGATGACACCGTTTGACAAGGTTTCTGGCTATAACAACTTTTATGAGTTTGGTCTGGATAAAGCCGATCCAGCTGCCAACGCCGGCACGCTGAAAACTGAGCCCTGGCAGTTGCGCATTGAAGGTGAAGTGGCGAAACCGATCACGCTGGATATGGACGACATCTTTAAACGTTTTGCCATGGAGCAGCGTATTTATCGCATGCGCTGTGTTGAAGCGTGGTCGATGGTGATCCCTTGGGTGGGCTTTGAGCTGAATAAATTACTCAAACTGGCTGAACCCACCAGCAATGCCCGCTTTGTCGCCTTTCAGACGTTATATGCTCCGGACCAGATGCCAGGTCAGAAAGATCGCTTTATTGGCGGTGGGCTGGATTATCCGTATGTGGAAGGGTTGCGTCTTGATGAAGCGATGCACCCTCTCACACTATTAAGCACCGGCGTGTACGGTAAAGCGCTGCCGCCACAGAATGGCGCCCCGATTCGCCTGACGGTGCCGTGGAAATACGGTTTCAAGGGCATCAAATCCATCGTTAAAATCACCCTGACGCGCGACCAGCCTCCTACCACATGGAACCAAATCGCCAATAACGAATATGGATTTTATGCCAACGTTAACCCCCATGTGAATCACCCGCGCTGGTCGCAGGCCACCGAGCGTTTTATTGGTTCCGGCGGCATTCTGAATGTCGAACGCCAGCCAACCCTGCTGTTTAACGGCTACGCTAAAGAGGTGGCTTCACTGTATCGCGGGCTCGATTTACGGGAGAACTACTGAGTGCGACTGACGTTACGCCATATCACCCTTTTAAAAGTGGTGCTGCATCTCGCGGCTTTCCTGCCGTTTGTGTATCTGTTTATGGCAGCCAGCCAGGGTTGGTTAAGTGCCGACCCGGCGAAAGATATCCAGCATTTTACCGGCAGAATGGCGTTAAAGTTGCTTTTAGCGACGCTGCTGGTGAGCCCACTCACGCGTTACCTGAAACAGCCTCTGCTGATTCGCACACGCCGCCTGCTCGGCGTGTGGTGTTTTGCCTGGGCATGTTTGCATTTGACCAGCTATTACCTGCTGGAACTGGGTTATAACCACCTGCAACTGCTAGGTAGTGAGATCGTTTCACGTCCTTATCTGTTACTGGGTATGATCTGCTGGCTGGTGCTGTTTGCCCTCGCCATCACCTCATTTCAACGTGCCCAACGTAAGCTTGGCCGTCGCTGGCAAACCCTGCACAACGGCATCTATCTTGTCGCGATCCTCGCACCTATCCACTATCTTTGGTCGGTGAAAGTCTTCTCCCCGCAGCCCTGGATTTATGCGCTGGTGGCTTTAGTGCTGTTAGGTTGGCGTTACAATAAGTTGCGTAAACTTCTGCATCGATAATCCCCGCATGGTTGTCTTCCTGCTGTGAAATCTGATAAAAGGTGTGGCCTTCGGGCCGCATCCGATCAACTTCGCAGATAAGACCAGTATTTTGCTGCGAATTGCGACGAAACGGATATAATGCCCGGCTTTATTGCAAGCGAAGTCGTCTTTTTCACTCTCAGGAGTGACAAACGACAGATGTCGCGGTATTTTACGCGATGCCTTACTGATTGCAGGAGATAGCAGCAAGATGGCGCACGAATTTCACATACTGCTTTTAAACGGCCCCAACCTGAATTTGTTGGGAACGCGTGAGCCTGAGAAATATGGGCACACCACGTTGGCAGAAATTGTCAGCGATTTGACCCAGCAGGCCGATCAGCACCATGTGAAATTGAGTCATTTGCAATCGAATGCAGAGTTTCAGTTGATTGATCGTATTCACGAGGCCCGTGGCAATGTGGATTACATCATCATCAACCCGGCTGCATTCACGCATACCAGCGTTGCACTGCGTGATGCCCTGTTGGCGGTTAGCATCCCTTTTATTGAGGTGCATCTCTCGAACGTGCATGCACGTGAGCCGTTCCGACATCACTCCTATCTTTCTGATGTATCTGCTGGCGTCATTTGTGGACTTGGCGCTGATGGATACTCATGGGCTTTACAAACGGCAGTAAAACGCCTGTCACATTCCAATTAAACAGAGTACGGAACCACACTCATGGATATTCGTAAAATTAAGAAACTGATCGAACTGGTAGAAGAGTCTGGCATCTCCGAGCTGGAAATCTCTGAAGGCGAAGAGTCAGTTCGTATCAGCCGTTCACCTGCGAACGCTGGCTATCCGGTCATGCAACAGGCTTATGCTGCGCCAGTGATGCAGCAGCCTGCGCTGGCGACCGCCGTTGCACCTGCAGCCGC
>NZ_JBWXON010000034.1:0-20048 GCF_056678875.1 Pantoea folii
TTTCTCCGGCGGGATGAATTTCTTCACTCCCTGCTGAGCCGTCTGCGTTGCCGCTTTGCCGTCTCAGTGGTGGCGCAGTATAGGGATTTCTGATGGACTGACAAGCGTTAATTTGAAGTTTTTGCACAACCGCTCACTTTTCGGTCGATACGCTGAAATTAGCAACGAATTGGCATCGCACAGGCAAAAAAAACGGGCCCGAAGGCCCGTTTACGTCAAATCTCATCACTGATGTGCGACGATGACATCGTCTTTAACATCCATTTCAATGGTTTTACCCGGAACAAAAGCACCAGAAAGAATCTTCTGCGCCAGTGGGTTTTCAATTTGCTGCTGAATAGCGCGTTTCAATGGACGTGCACCGTATACCGGATCATATCCATTTTCACCCAACAGCTTCAGCGCTGCATCCGTGATATGCAATTGGTAGCCACGTTCATCCAGACGTTTGTACAACCGCTGCAGCTGAATCTGCGCGATAGAAGCAATATGCTGCTCGCCAAGCGGATGGAACACCACCACCTCATCAATACGGTTAATGAACTCTGGGCGGAAATGCGAACCTACCACCGTCATCACCATATCTTTCATTTCCGGATAGTCCAACGCACCGAAACGTTCCTGGATCAGGTCAGACCCAAGGTTAGAGGTCATAATGAACACGGTATTACGGAAATCGACCGTACGTCCCTGCCCATCGGTCAAGCGCCCATCATCCAGTACCTGCAACAAGATGTTGAAGACATCCGGGTGAGCCTTTTCGACTTCATCCAGCAGAATCACGGAATAAGGGCGACGACGAACAGCTTCTGTCAGGTAACCGCCCTCTTCATAACCGACATAGCCCGGAGGTGCACCCACTAAACGCGATACCGAGTGTTTTTCCATAAACTCGGACATATCAATACGCACCATGGCATCGTCGCTGTCGAACAAGAAGTTAGCCAGCGCTTTACTCAGCTCGGTTTTACCCACACCGGTTGGTCCAAGGAACAGGAACGAGCCAATTGGGCGATTAGGATCGGACAGACCTGCACGACTACGACGAATCGCATTTGATACTGCATCAACGGCTTCGTTCTGACCAATCACGCGCGCATGCAGCTCTTGCTCCATTCGCAGCAATTTCTCACGCTCGCCTTCCATCATTCTTGCCACTGGAATGCCGGTCCAGCGCGCTAGCACGTCGGCAATTTCCACGTCTGTTACGCGGTTACGTAACAGTTTCATGGTTTTGCCTTCTGACTGCGTGGCAATAGTGAGCTGCTTTTCCAGCTCTGGAATTTTGCCGTATTGCAGTTCAGACATTTGCCCCAGGTCACCAGTGCGTCGCGCCTGCTCCATCGCCAGACGAGCCTGCTCCAGTTCCGCCTTAATGTTCTGCGTCCCCGTCAGAGAGGCTTTTTCCGCTTTCCACTCTTCTTCCAGCTCAGCGTATTCACGCTCTTTCTGATCGAGTTCCGTTTCCAGCATCTCCAGACGTTTGATACTGGCATCGTCCGACTCTTTCTTCAGTGCCTGTTGTTCCAGCTTTAACTGGATGATGCGGCGTTCCAGACGATCAAGCGACTCCGGTTTCGAGTCCATCTGCAAACGAATGCTCGATGCAGCCTCGTCAATCAAGTCAATTGCCTTGTCTGGCAGCTGGCGATCGGAGATATAGCGGTGCGACAACGTGGCCGCTGCCACAATCGCCGGGTCAGTAATCTGCACATGGTGGTGTAACTCATAGCGCTCTTTCAGGCCACGCAGAATAGCAATGGTGTCTTCCACGCTCGGTTCAGCCACAAAGACTTTCTGGAAACGACGCTCCAGCGCCGCATCTTTCTCAATGAACTGGCGATACTCATTCAGCGTGGTAGCACCCACGCAGTGCAACTCACCACGCGCTAATGCAGGTTTCAGCATGTTACCGGCATCCATGGCGCCATCGGCTTTACCCGCGCCAACCATGGTATGCAACTCGTCGATAAACAGAATGACGTTGCCTTCCTGTTTTGCCAGATCGCTCAGCACACCTTTCAGGCGCTCTTCGAACTCACCACGATATTTAGCACCCGCCACCAGCGAACCCATGTCCAGGGCCAACACGCGGCGACCTTTCAATCCTTCTGGCACTTCACCATTGATAATGCGCTGCGCTAACCCTTCGGCAATCGCAGTTTTACCTACGCCGGGTTCCCCAATTAATACCGGGTTGTTTTTGGTACGGCGCTGCAATACCTGAATGGTACGACGAATCTCTTCATCACGACCAATCACCGGATCTAACTTGCCAAGCTCGGCGCGCTCGGTCAGATCGATGGTGTATTTTTTTAAAGCCTGGCGCTGATCTTCAGCCCCTTGATCGTTCACGTTCTCTCCTCCCCGCAATTGCTCGATGGCCTTAGTGAGTTTTTCGGTGGTTGCACCAGCGGACTTCAATAGGTCCGCCAGCGAACCACGAGAGTCGAGGGCCGCCAGAACAAATAATTCAGATGATATAAAGTTGTCGCCGCGCTTTTGCGCGAGTTTGTCGCACAGGTTCAGGACCCGAATGAGATCGGCTGAAGGCTGTACATCGCCATCCGTACCTTCTACCTGCGGCAGTCGGTTGATAGCTTGTTCGATGCTGGTACGCAGACCAGCCACATCGGCACCTGCTGCGCCAAGCAACGGACGCACCGATCCGCCTTCCTGATTGAGCAAAGCGCTCATCAAGTGCAGGGGTTCGATAAATTGATTGTCGTGTCCCAGAGCAAGGGACTGAGCATCGGCAAGGGCCAACTGGAATTTATTAGTAAGACGATCCAGACGCATGATTCCTCCAATACAGGTCAAAATGCTACTGGAGATTAAATGAGGTCATCCCTCAAATATTTCAAGGTTAATGACCTGTGTTGCGAACAAAAAATACGCTACTGGATCGTCTTGCGGCGTAAGATTATCTCAGCCAAATCAAAGTTGCCATACGCCCGGTGATTCCATCTCGTCGGTAGGAGAAAAAATCATTGGCTTCGGTGAAAGTGCAACGCTGTGAACCACTGATAGAATGCACTCCAGCGGCCTGAAGTCGCTGACGCGCTAGCTGCCAGATATTCGCAAAATATTTGTCACCAACCGGGCGAAAAGCCGCATCGGCTTGTACATCGTGCGCCAAAAAGGCTTCACGCACCTCAGCACCGACTTCAAATGCCTGCGGGCCGATAGCGGGTCCAAGCCAGGCGTGGATCTCACGGGCTGGTGAGCGAAACTGTTGCAGCGTCTGTTCCAGCACGCCGTTACACAGACCACGCCAGCCAGCGTGAGCAGCAGCCACTTCACTGCCATCATCACTGCAAAACAACACCGGCAAGCAATCCGCCGTCATGATGGCGCAAACTACACCGGATTCGCGGGTAATGGCCGCATCTGCATTGGGTAATAACTCGTCCGCAGGCAAACGCACAACGTCCTGCCCATGCACCTGATTAAGCCACTGCGGCATGGCGGGCAGCAGTTTATCTTTCAAATGCTGACGATTTTGCAAGACATGCGTTTCAGCATCGCCAACGTGCGCCCCAAGATTCAGCGAATCCCAGGGCGCAGTGCTAACACCGCCATGTCGCAAGGTGGAACATGCCTGAACGCGCTGCGGTGCAGGCCAGTCAGGAATGATCCACTCACTCATAGCCAATCCATTTGATCGCGGAACTCATGGGTATCGGCTTTCAGCGCGTCAATCAGATCGACCATGTCTTGCGGCAACGGCGCATGCCATTCCATCTCAATGCCGGTGATGGGATGGTAGAGACGCAGCATGGTGGCATGCAGCGCCTGACGGTCAAAACCGCGCAGCGCGGCGATGAACGCATCTGATGCACCTTTAGGCGGACGCGGACGACCGCCGTACAGCGGATCACCCACTAATGGATGGTTGATATGCGCCATGTGCACACGAATCTGGTGAGTACGACCCGTTTCCAGACGCAGACGCAGACGCGTATGAGCACGGAAATGCTCCATGATGCGATAATGCGTGGTCGCGGGTTTACCCATAGGGTGTACCGCCATGTGAGTGCGTTTGGTGGAGTGGCGCGCCATCGGCTCATTAACCGTGCCGCCTGCCGTCATGGTGCCAATCGCAACCGCTTCATATTCACGGGTAATCTCGCGCAGCTGCAGCGTTTCCACCAGATGCGTCTGAGCGGGAACGGTCTTCGCCACCACCATCAAACCGGTTGTGTCTTTATCAAGACGATGGACGATCCCAGCACGCGGGACGTCGGCAATTGGTGGGTAATGATAAAGCAGCGCATTCAGGACCGTACCATCCGGATTACCTGCCCCAGGATGCACCACCAGGCCACGCGGTTTGTTGATGACCAGAATATCATCGTCTTCATAAACGATGTTCAGGGGAATGTTTTGCGCTTCCCAGCGCTGCGCTTCTTCGATTTCAGCATCGATAGACACCTGCTCACCGCCGAAAACTTTCTCTTTCGGTTTATCGATGATGGTGCCGTTGACGCTGACGCGACGCTCAAGGATCCATTCTTTTATGCGGGAACGTGAATAATCAGGGAACAATTCCGCCAAAGTCTGATCTAAGCGTTGTCCAAGCTGTGCTTCGGACACCGTTGCGGTGAGTTGAACTTGTTGTGCCATATACAGCTTCTTCGTTAACGTTGGGTTTTCACGGCGATGCCGTTTAATATAATGTGCTATCGTACCAGGTCATAACCGGGAGCTATACGGACAGCTTCCGCTACAACACTTTGAGGATAATCATTTCGTCATGACGCGTATGAAACATCTGGTGGCTGCTGCCACATTGAGCCTGAGCCTGGCTCTGGTGGGTTGTTCCGGCTCATCGGATCCCGTTCCGGACAGCCCGCCATCTGAAATTTACGCTACAGCCCAGCAAAAGCTGCAGGACGGTAACTTTAAAGCGGCGATTAAGCAACTGGAAGCACTGGATAACCGCTACCCGTTTGGCCCTTATTCGCAGCAAGTACAGCTGGATTTAATCTACGCGTATTACAAAAATGCCGATCTGCCACTGGCGCAAGCCGCTATCGCTCGCTTTATGCGCCTGAATCCGACTCATCCAAACATCGATTACGTCATCTACATGAAAGGCCTGACGGATATGGCGTTGGATGACTCTGCACTGCAGGGCTTCTTCGGTATCGATCGTTCAGATCGTGATCCGACGCACGCTCGTGATGCTTTCCGTGACTTCTCACAGTTGCTGCGCAGCTATCCGAACAGCCAGTATGCTGAGGATGCGCAGAAACGTTTAGCCTACCTGAAAGAGCGTCTGGCGAAGTATGAACTCTCGGTGGCGCAATTCTATACCAAGCGTGGGGCCTATGTCGCCGTTGTTAACCGTGTTGAAGGGATGATGAAAGATTTCCCGGATACCGAAGCCACGCACAAAGCGCTGCCGCTGATGGAAAATGCATACCGCCAGCTGCAGTTAACCGCAGAAGCGGACAAGGTAGCGAAGATCATCGCGACAAATAATCAGCCCTGATTTTACTACCAATAAAAAAGCAGCCTTAATGGCTGCTTTTTTTGCCGAAAATTCAGCCAGATTGCTGATTATCCGCTGCGGTTAACTCATCAATCTTGCTCTTTTCATCCCTGCCCTTCAAGCATTTTCCGCGATTTTATGAGCCTTTCTCACAATTCACTGGCATTGACAAAAAGTGACATTTCAATGTGATCTAGATCACACTTTTTCCTGATTTACGCGGTATGCTGGTCCTACCCAGACGGAAATGACAGAGAGGTTTAACTATGATTCTGAACATTACCAGCAAACAAATGGAAATCACTGCGGCTATCCGCAACCATGTCGAAGACCGTCTCGCCAAGCTGGAAAAGTGGCAAACTCACCTGATAAATCCGCACATCGTGTTATCGAAAGAGCCGAAAGAATTCGTGGCTGATGCCACCATTAACACACCGAACGGCACGCTGGTTGCCAGCGCGAAACACGAAGATATGTACACGGCTATCAACGATCTGATTGCCAAGCTGGAGCGACAACTGAATAAGGCGCAGCACAAGCCTGAAGCGCGCCGCGCAACCAGCAGTATGAAAGATTTCACCCCTGCGGGATAAATAGACCTTTTCCAGTAACGCGCCTGCGGGCGCGTTTTTTATTGACAGCTTTAAATCACTGCGGTTACTCTCAATCCACTTTATTACTGGAATCACACATGAAACATCTACCGTTCTTCTTCGCATTCTTTTTTACCTTCCCCTGATTGGGAGGTGATTCGTCGTGTGAAAATGAATGCGAAGACGAACAACAAAGCCTCCCAAACGGGAGGCTTTTTTATTGGACATTTTACAGGTGAGCCCTATGAATCCCGAAAATCCGCTGCTGGCATTACGCGATAAGATCAGCGCCGTTGATGAAAAGCTGTTAACGCTGTTATCTGAACGCCGTTCGCTGGCGGTTGAGGTGGCGCAAGCAAAGCTCGCGACCCATCGCCCGATTCGCGATGTTGAGCGTGAACGCGCACTGCTGGAAAACCTGATCTCACTCGGCAAAAGGCACCAGCTTGATGCGCACTACATTACTCGTCTGTTCCAACTGGTGATTGAAGATTCGGTACTGACTCAGCAAGCGCTGCTGCAGAAAAACTTAAACCACCCGCACGCACACGCGCCGCGCATCGCATTTCTGGGTCCTAAGGGTTCGTACTCTCACCTCGCGGCGCGTAAATACGCCACACGTCATTTTGATTCCATGGTTGAGATGGGCTGCCTAAAATTCCATGACATCATTCATCAGGTGGAGAGTGCCCAGGCCGATTACGCCGTGATGCCAATCGAAAATACCAGCTCAGGCTCGATTAACGACGTCTATGACCTGCTGCAGCAAACCACGCTCTCCATCGTTGGCGAGCTGACCATCCCAATCGAACACTGTGTGCTGGTCAACGGCAATACCGACTTACAGCAAATTGAAACGGTTTATAGCCATCCTCAGCCATTCCAGCAGTGCAGCCAGTTCATCAATCGGTTCCCGCAATGGAAAATCGAATATACCGAAAGCACCGCAGCGGCGATGGAAAAAGTCGCGGCAATGAATTCAGCAAAAGTGGCTGCATTGGGCAGCGAGGCAGGCGGAGAGTTGTATGGTTTGCAGGTACTGGAGCGGAATTTAGCCAATCAGCAACAGAACCATACGCGTTTCATTGTGCTGGCGCGTAAGCCGATTGAAGTTTCTGGCCAGGTGCCTGCGAAAACCACGTTGATTATGGCAACCGGCCAGCAAGCCGGTGCGCTGGTTGAGGCTCTGCTGGTGCTGCGTAATCACAATCTGATCATGAGCAAACTGGAAAACCGCCCAATCAACGGTAATCCGTGGGAGGAGATGTTTTACATCGACGTGCAGGGCAATCTGCAATCGGAGAACATGCAGCTGGCGTTGAAAGAGCTACGTGATTTGACGCGATCTCTGAAAGTACTCGGCTGCTATCCGGGTGAAAATGTTGTTCCGGTGGAACCGCGACTGTAAATGAAAAAGGCATCCTTGCGGATGCCTTCTCTTTTATTGCCGGCTATCGTTAGCCGAACGCAACATGCTTCGGCTCTCTACCAGGAAGCGTTGAGCGTAATCGCCAAACCAGTGCGCGACACCTTCAAAGCTCTTGATGAACGCCTGTTTATCGCCCTGCTCCAGCAATTTAATCGCATCACCAAAGCGCTGGTAATAACGCTTAATCAGCGCCAGATTGCTCTCCGAAGACATGATGATGTCTGCGTAAAGCTGCGGGTCCTGAGCAAACAGTCGACCAACCATCGCCAGTTCCAGGCGATAAATCGGTGAGGACAGCGCCAACAGTTGATCAAGGTTGACGTTCTCTTCCGCTAAATGCAAACCATAGGCAAAAGTGGCAAAGTGACGCAGCGCCTGGATAAAGGCCATGTTCTGGTCATGCTCGACCGCGCTGATGCGATGTAAGCGCGCGCCCCAAACCTGAATCTGCTCAAGGAACCACTGGTAGGCTTCCGGCTGACGGCCATCACACCACACCACCACCTGCTTCGCCAGGCTACCGCTATCCGGGCCAAACATGGGATGTAAGCCGAGAACAGGGCCGGTATGCGCCGCCAGCATCGCCTGCAATGGACGATTCTTCACCGATGCAAGATCAACCAGAATGCAGTCTTCCGGCAGTGTTGGTAATTCGGCGATGATCTGCTCGGTCAGATGAATGGGCACACTGATGATGACCATGCCCGCATCTTTGAGCAGCTCTTCAGAACGATCCCAATCGCCCTTGTCCAGAATACGGACCTGGTAACCTGACAGATTGAGCATCTTTTCAAACAAGCGCCCCATCTGGCCACGCCCACCAACAATCACCACCGGGCGCAGCGTTGGGCAGAGCGTTTTGAAGCCTTTGTCGTTTTCATGCGCATAAGATTCACGCATCAGGCGACGTAAGACATCCTCAATCAGATCTGGCGAAACGCCGAGCGCTTCAGCTTCCTGACGACGTGAAGCCAACATGCTGGCTTCACGTTCTGGCACATAAATCGGCAAACCATAACGGCTTTTGACCTCACCTACTTCAGCTACCAGCTCAAGGCGTTTGGCTAATAGCCCAAGCAGGGCTTTATCGACTTCATCAATTTGATCGCGTAGCGCGGTCAGTTCAGCCACCATGACTCTTTATTCCTCGTGTGACAGACGTGCCGACAGCACTCCCTGCAGATCCTGATGGATTTCACGCAGCAAGGTTTCCGTGGTTTCCCAGTTGATGCAGGCATCCGTGACGGAAACACCGTATTTCATTTCGCTACGTGGCTGCTCAGAAGACTGATTGCCTTCGTGAATATTGCTTTCCAGCATCAGGCCAATAATGGAACGATTTCCATCTTTAATCTGCGCAATAGCCGATTCGGCTACACCCGGCTGACGGCGGTAGTCTTTATTAGAATTACCATGGCTGCAATCTATCATTAAGGCTGGACGCAGTCCCGCTTTCAGCATCTCTTTTTCACACTGCGCAACATCTTCAGGACCATAGTTAGGCGCTTTCCCACCACGCAGGATCACGTGGCCATCCGGGTTGCCCTGAGTCTGTAACAGGCAAACCTGTCCTGCCTGATTGATGCCGACAAAACGGTGCGGCATCGCGGCGGCGCGCATGGCGTTGATCGCCGTGCCCAGGCTGCCATCAGTGCCATTTTTGAAGCCGACAGGCATTGATAAACCAGAAGCCATCTCGCGGTGTGTTTGTGACTCGGTAGTACGAGCACCGATCGCAGACCAGCTAAACAGATCGCCCAGGTATTGTGGGCTGTTAGGATCCAGTGCTTCAGTTGCCAGCGGCAGGCCCATCTCCACCAGGTTCACCAGCAGCTGACGCGCAATGTGCAGCCCGGCTTCCATATCAAATGAGTTGTTCATGTAAGGATCGTTGATCAGCCCCTTCCAGCCAACGGTGGTACGGGGTTTTTCAAAATAAACGCGCATAACGATATACAGCTGATCCTTCAACTGTGCAGAGAGAGTTTGCAGCTGACGAGCATATTCCAGTGCGGCTTCGGTATCGTGAATTGAACAAGGACCACAGACCACCAGCAGGCGCGGATCGCGGCCAGCAATAATATCGGCAATGGTCTGGCGAGAAGCAGCAATCTGCGCTTCCTGCGCCGCAGTGAGCGGGAACTTCGCTTTCAGCTCTTGCGGGGTGATTAAAATTTGTTCGTCGGCGATATGCACATTGTTCAGCGCGTCTTTCTGCATGATGGCGATCCTTTTAACTCGTGTATGCGGTTTGGGATCCTCACTGAGGATGGCGCTTACTGTACCACAACATGTACATCTTGCAATCCGTGAATGTACACTTTTATTACCACTATTGATAAGCACCACAAAAACAATACAAAAAACACCTTAAATACATGAAGTTAATGAAATTGAGGCCATCTAACACAAAGTGATTTATGTAAATTTTATTTTACACCCCACTTTTATTTAAAAGTGCCTACACCCTCTTTTTCCATTAACATTTTGTTATTCATCGTTTTCCAGGATCTTAGGATGTCAACCTCTGTCATCACCTTACGCCCTTTCGTTCTAGAGGATGCTGGCGCTTTTACTGCGGCGGTCAATCAGTCTCTCAACAGCCTGCTGCCATGGATGGTATGGGCGCATCACGATTATCGGGCAGAGGAAGCCACTAACTGGATTAATTTCACCCATATGCAGCGGAGTAACGGTGAAGCGGAAGAGTTCGCTATTGTCGATAGCAATGATCGGTTACTCGGCGGCGCAGGCATCAGATTCGCACAGCGGCTTGGGGAATTTAGTGCATTAGGCTATTGGGTTCGCAGCGATGCACAAAGGCAAGGTGTCGCAACACGTGCAGTGGCTCAATTGGTGGACTTTGGCTTCAAGCACGCGCAGATCCCCTTACTGGAGATTATCGCTGCTGAGGAGAATCATGCCAGCCGTGCCGTGGCATTGCGCAGTGGTTTTGAGTTTATCGATTGCCGCTATGGTTTAATCATTCTTGATAGCGGCCCAGTGAATAGCGCGATTTACCAACTCAAGCGACCATAAAAAAAGGGGCTGGCCATTAGGCCAACCCCTTGTTTGCTATTAACTTTGGGATGTCGCTTACGCGCCCAGACGCTCTTTGATACGAGCTGACTTACCGGTACGCTCACGCAGGTAGTACAGTTTGGCTTTACGTACAGCACCACGACGTTTGACAGAAATGCTGTCAATTACCGGAGAGTGAGTCTGGAAGACACGCTCAACGCCTTCGCCGTTTGAAATCTTACGAACAGTGAATGCAGAGTGCAGACCGCGGTTACGAATAGCGATAACCACGCCCTCGAATGCCTGCAGACGTTTCTTAGAACCTTCAACGACCCATACTTTCACTTCCACGGAATCACCCGGACGGAATGAAGGTACGTCCTGCTTCATCTGCTCTTGTTCAAGTTGCTTGATAATGTTGCTCATAATTAAATCTCTATATCCTGGGTAAACTGATAGTCAGGGAAGATTACTCTTCCACCTGATGGTTTTGTTGCTGCTGATGTTCCCGTTGGAACTCATTTAGCAACCGTGCTTGCTCTTCAGTCAGAGCCAGGTTTTCCAGAAGTTCAGGTCTTCTTAGCCAGGTACGGCCTAGCGACTGTTTCAGGCGCCAGCGGCGAATATCGGCATGGTTGCCCGACAGTAAGACTGGCGGAACCTCCATCCCTTCTAACACTTCAGGTCGGGTGTAGTGCGGGCAATCCAGTAAACCATCCGAGAACGAATCCTCATCGGCTGACGCCTGCTTGCCCAATACGCCGGGGATAAACCGGGCGACTGAATCAATCAACGTCATGGCTGGTAGCTCACCACCACTGAGCACGTAATCACCGATTGACCATTCTTCATCAATCTCAGTATGAATCACGCGCTCATCAATCCCTTCGTAACGACCACACACCAGAATCAACTTCTGGTTGGTCGCCAGTTCGCAAACGCCCTGTTGGTCCAGTTTGCGACCCTGAGGTGAAAGATAAATCACCCTGGCACCTTCTCCCGCCGCCGCTTTCGCTGCGTGGATAGCATCCCGTAAGGGTTGCACCATCATCAACATTCCCGGTCCGCCGCCGTAAGGACGTTCATCCACGGTACGGTGCCGGTCGTGCGCGAAGTCACGAGGACTCCAGCTTTGAATGTTGAGCAGGCCATTTTTTACTGCCCGGCCAGTTACCCCGTACTCGGTAATAGCGCGAAACATCTCTGGAAACAGGCTAATAACACCAATCCACATCGCGTTCGCCGTTACGTTACCGGATTGTCCGGAGATCAAAAACCAGGATCCCAATCTACTTCAATCGTGCCAGTAGAGAGATCGACTTTCTTGATAACCTGTTCATCAAGAAACGGGATTAACCGCTCTTGCGCACCGAATGCATCTTTCAGGTTTGCCTTAACAACGAGAACGTCGTTCGAACCGGTTTCCATCAAATCAATGACTTTGCCCATTTCGTAACCGTCGAGGTTTACCACTTTGCAACCCATAAGGTCTTTCCAGTAGTAATCACCCTCTTCCAGCGCTGGCAGCTGAGCAGAATCAACCGTAATTTCGCAATTGGTTAACTGTGCCGCAGCGTCCCGATCGTCAATGCCTTTGACTTTGATGATCAGGTCCTGATTGTGGTGCTTCCAACCTTCCAGTTCGACCTGCTGCCATTTACCGGCACGCTGGATGAACCAGGGTTGGTAGTCGAAGATGCTTTCAGCGTCTTCAGTGGAGGAAAACACTTTGAGCCAACCTCGAATGCCGTAAGCGGCCCCCATTTTCCCCAATACAATTGGGTTAACGAGAGGCTGTGCGGCAGGTTTAATGCTCATGCTAACCACCGTGACAGATTAAGCTGCTTTTTTTGCTTCTTTGATCAGCGCGTTAACGCGATCAGAAAGCGTTGCGCCCTGGGCAACCCAGTGCTCAATACGGTCCAGATCCAGACGCAGACCTTCAGCCTGACCAGAAGCGATCGGGTTGAAGAAACCTACGCGCTCGATGAAACGACCATTACGCGCATTGCGGCTGTCAGTAACGACGACCTGATAGAACGGACGCTTTTTCGCGCCGTGACGTGCCAAACGAATTGTAACCATAACATCCTCATTAGTTAATAAAGCGCTCGGGTTCCATCGAGGGATGGAACCCGAGCGCAATATAAAAAGCCCGAAAATTTTACTCATTTTGGCGAAAAAAGCAACCTGAGCGTGTTAATTTTCTGGCTGTGTGCCGCTCGCCTTAGCGACCGGGGAATCCGGGCGGCATCATACCTTTCATGCCACGCATCATTTTGGCCATGCCACCCTTCTTCATTTTCTTCATCATGCGCTGCATGTCGTCGAACTGTTTCAATAAACGGTTAACGTCCTGCACCTGCATACCTGAACCGGTGGCAATACGGCGCTTGCGTGAGCCCTTGATGATTTCCGGTTTCTGACGCTCTTTGGTGGTCATCGAATTGATGATCGCCTCCATACGCACCAGCACTTTGTCATCCATCTGCGATTTCACGTTGTCTGGCAATTGCCCCATGCCCGGCAGCTTACCCATCAGGCTGGCCATGCCGCCCATGTTGCGCATCTGCTTCAGCTGATCGAGGAAGTCGTTGAGATCAAAGCCATCACCGGTTTTGAGTTTCTTCGCCAGCTTCTCCGCCTGTTCGCGGTCAACTTTGCTCTCGATATCTTCGATCAGCGACAGTACGTCGCCCATGCCGAGGATGCGTGAGGCGATACGGTCTGGATAGAACGCTTCCAGTGCTTCCGTCTTCTCACCCATACCCATGAATTTAATCGGCTTGCCGGTGATATGACGAATAGACAGCGCTGCACCACCGCGCGCATCACCATCCACTTTCGTCAGAATCACACCCGTCAGTGGCAGCGCTTCATTGAAGGCTTTTGCCGTGTTTGCCGCATCCTGACCAGTCATGGCATCGACCACAAACAAGGTTTCCACCGGATTGATCGCGGCGTGTACCTGTTTGATCTCGTCCATCATCGCTTCATCAACGTGCAGACGACCGGCGGTATCCACCAGCAGCACGTCGTAGAATTGCAGCTTCGCTTCTTTCAGGGCGTTCTTAACGATGTCGACAGGCTTTTGGCTCAGATCGGAAGGACAGAAGTCCACGCCAACCTGCTGCGCCAGTGTTTCCAGCTGTTTAATCGCCGCCGGGCGATAAACGTCAGCAGAAACCACCAGCACTTTCTTCTTATGCTTCTCGCGCAGGAACTTACCCAGCTTCGCCACGCTCGTGGTTTTACCCGCACCCTGCAGGCCCGCCATCAACACCACAGCCGGAGGCTGTGCGTTCAGATTGAGCGCATTATTTTCTGCACCCATTGCCGCAACCAGCTCGTTGCGAACAATTTTGATAAATTCCTGGCCAGGCGTCAGGCTTTTGTTTACATCCTGACCTACCGCCGCTTCTTTCACGCGGTTGATGAACTCACGCACGACCGGCAGCGCAACGTCCGCTTCCAGCAATGCCATGCGCACTTCACGCAAGGTGTCTTTAATGTTGTCTTCGGTCAGCCTTCCGCGGCCGCTGATGTTGCGCAGGGATTGCGACAAACGATCGGTTAAATTATCAAACATGCTCTCTCACTTAGGACCGTAGCGAGGCCGCCTGGGCGGCACAATGCGGCGGATTATAGCACGAAGCCACAGCGATCTCTGCAATTGACCTTCAGATCGTTTGGAGCCTGATGCAGCTGGCGCTATACTGGTTTTTTCCTTATCTAACCGACACCTGAAAGGATCTATGTTCGTTTTCGCGATCGTGGCGCTGTTCGCCTACTCCCTCAGTCTTGCATTGATCATCCCCAGCCTGCTGAAACGCAACGGTGGCTGGCGTCGTTTTGCCGTACTTTCTGCTTGCGTCGCGTTGATCGCCCATGCGGTTGCACTGCAACAACGCATTTTTGCCGTCGATAACGGACAAAACCTCAGCCTGCTAAATATCGGTTCGCTGGTGAGTTTGCTGATCTGCGCGATCATGACCATCGTTGCATCGCGCAATCGCGGTTGGTTACTGTTGCCGATTGTCTACGGCTTTGCCTTGATTAACCTCGCCTTCGCCACCTTTGTGCCGAATGCCTTTATTACCCATCTCGAAACCACGCCGGGCATGATGATCCATATCGGCCTGTCGCTGTTTGCCTACGCTACGCTGATTATCGCGGCACTGTACGCGCTGCAGCTGGCATGGATTGATTACCAGTTGAAAAATAAGAAACTGGCTTTCACCCAGGATATGCCGCCGCTGCTGAGTATTGAGCGTAAGATGTTTCATATCACGCAAATTGGTGTAGTGCTGTTGACGTTGGTGCTGTGTACCGGTCTGTTCTTCATGCATAACCTGTTTAGCGCGGAGAATGTCGATAAAGCGGTGCTGTCCATTCTTGCCTGGTTTGTTTATATCGTTCTGCTCTGGGGACACTATCATGAGGGCTGGCGCGGACGTCGCGTCGTCTGGTTTAACTGCGGTGGTGCACTGCTGCTGACCATGGCCTACTTCGGCAGTCGCGTGCTTCAGCACCTGCTCACTTCTCACTAAAGGAATTTTTGCGTTGGAACATGTTTCAACCACCACGCTGATCGTTACGCTGGTCATCATGGTGCTGGTCTCTGCGTACTTCTCCGGTTCAGAGACCGGCATGATGACGCTCAATCGTTATAAATTGCGCCACAAAGCCAAAAGCGGTAATCGCGCGGCTCGTCGTGTCGAAAAACTTTTACGCCGTCCTGATCGCTTAATCAGCCTGGTGCTGATAGGCAACAACCTCGTGAATATCCTGGCCTCCGCATTGGGTACCATTGTCGGTATGCGTCTTTACGGCGATGCGGGTGTGGCAATTGCCACCGGGATCCTGACTTTTGTGGTGCTGGTGTTTGCTGAAGTGCTGCCGAAAACCATTGCAGCGCTTTACCCCGAAAAAGTCGCCTATCCCAGCAGCGTGCTGCTGGCGCCGCTGCAGTATGTGATGCTGCCCTTGGTCTGGCTGCTCAACACCATTACCCGCATTCTGATGCGCATGGTTGGTATCAAAACGGAAGGCTCAATTAGTTCAGCCCTAAGTAAGGAAGAGTTGCGTACCATTGTCTATGAGTCCCGCTCACTGATGTCACGTCGTAATCAGGACATGCTGCTGTCGGTGCTGGACCTGGAAAAGGTCAGCGTTGATGACATCATGGTGCCACGCAATGAAATTGTCGGCATTAACGTCAACGACGACTGGAAATCGATTGTTCGCCAACTGAGTAATTCCCCGCATGGCCGGATCGTGCTGTTCCGCGATTCGCTGGATGATTCGGTTGGCATGCTGCGCGTGCGTGAAGCCTGGCGCATGATGACCGAGAAGAAAGAGTTCAACAAAGATCGCCTGCTGCGCGCCGCTGATGAAATTTACTATGTGCCGGAAGGTACACCGCTGAATGTCCAGCTGGTGAAATTCCAGCGTAATAAGAAGAAAGTCGGCTTAGTGGTCGATGAATATGGTGACATCAAAGGGCTGGTGACCATTGAAGACATTCTGGAAGAGATTGTTGGCGACTTTACGACGTCCATGTCTCCTTCGCTGGCGGAAGAAGTGATGCCGCAGAATGATGGCTCAGTGCTGATTGAAGGCAGCGCCAACGTGCGTGAAATCAATAAAGCCTTTAACTGGACGTTACCCGAAGACGAAGCACGCACCATCAATGGCATGCTGCTGGAAGCGCTGGAAGAGATTCCGCTGGTCGATACACGCGTGAAAATCGGGAAGTACGATGTGGATATCCTCGACGTGCAAGACAACATGGTGAAGCAGGTGCGCATTACCCCGCACCATCCGCTGAAATCCTCCATCGGTTCCTGAAGCCAAAAAAAACGCCGCGAACATCGCGGCGTTTTCATTTCTGCTCAGACAGACACTAGATGTGCAGCTCTTTCAGCTTCTCAGCCGGCAGTTTCAGATCTTCGTTACGGTTCACGCCAATCTCATGCGCCAACACGTTACGCGCAATCTGCTGCGCTTCGTCGAGTGAGTGTAGCTTGTAGCTACCACACTGGTATTCATTCAGTTCCGGGATCTGGCTCTGTTCTTTCACTTTCAGAACATCTTCCATCGCCCCTTTCCACGCTTTCGCTACGCGCTGCTCGTCTGGTTCACCAATCAAGCTCATGTAGAAGCCGGTGCGGCAGCCCATTGGCGAGATATCAACGATTTCCACGCCATCACCATTGAGGTGATTACGCATAAAGCCAGCGAACAGGTGCTCCAGCGTATGAATGCCGCGCTCAGTCAGAATATCGATATTCGGACGGCAGAAACGCAGGTCAAAAACGGTGATGGTATCGCCATGCGGAGTATTCATGGTTTTTGCAACGCGCACAGCGGGTGCGCCCATGATGGTGTGATCAACAGTAAAACTATCCAGTAGTGGCATACGTCACCTCCTGTTTTGAGATTTTTTTTAAAACGATGAAACTTTTCCGTTCGCCCAACGTCTGAATATATGAAAGACGCGCATTTGTTATCATCATCCCTGACAACAGAGATGTTAATTTTGGCCACAATGATGTGGCCATTTTCTTTTTTAGCCTTCGCGACCTGCCAGATAACTTTCGAAATCCAGCGTATCACTCTGTTCCAGCTTTTCCTGCGCCTGTACCGATTCCAACGCCTGACGACTGAAGTCATCTTCGGTCAAAATCTCTAACGGCTCTTCACACAGCAGATGGCGATACTGTTCAGCCAGTGCCACACCTGCGCCGGTTAAGCCATATTCTTTGATGGCATGCAGAATACGCGCTGAATAGGTTAGCTCAGGATCATCAAACGATGCCACCAGTTGATCGCACACCTGTTGATATTGCGTGCTGCCATAATTGCTATCGAGCACCTCGGCAACACGACGCAGATCGGCAAACAGGGCTTTACCTACTTCAACCAACGGATGTTCGGTATCGCTACAGCCCACGCCAATCACCTGGCCTGGCTTACGTCCTTCCATGACCACGCGGTTCCAGTTTTTACGGCTGCACAGCAGTTCGTCGGAACTCATCTCAGGGGCATCCGCCAGGGTACACCAGATCAGGAACAGGTCAAGGAAACGCGCCTGATTGGCGTCCACGCCAATGGCGGAGAATGGGTTAATATCCAGAGAACGCACTTCGATGTACTCGATCCCGCCGCGCAACAGCGCATCAGAAGGTGCTTCGCCCGAACGTGTCACACGTTTTGGACGAATCGGTGCATACAATTCGTTCTCAATCTGCAACACGTTGGTGTTCAGCTGCAACCAGTTGCCGTCTGCATCTTTGGTTCCCATCGCTTCATACTCTGCGGACGGCGTTTTGATCGCCGCTTTCAGCGCAGCAACGTAACCGTCGAGCGAGTTGAAGGTGATGCCCAAACCGCTCTGCGACTTGTTGGTGTAGCCCAAATCACTGAGGCGTAGCGAGGTGGCATACGGCAGCCACAACGTCCCCTTGCCGTCCGTTTCAAAGGGTAATTTGCTTTCACGTCCCTGCAGGAACGATGAACAGATCGCTGGAGATGCACCGAACAGATAAGGGATCACCCAACCAAAACGATAATAGTTGCGGATCAGACGCAGATATCCAGCAGAAATGGTCTCTTTGCCGCTTTCCGCATCTTTTACATCCGCCCACTCCTGCCAGAACGACAGTGGCAGCGAGAAGTTATAATGCACACCTGAGATAATCTGCATCAGTGCGCTGTAGCGATTTTTCAGTCCCTGCCGATAGAGGGTTTTCATCTTGCCGATATTAGAGCTGCCATATTGCGCCAGCTCAATGCTATCAACATCTTCAACATAACCCGGCATACTGAATGGCCACATGCGTTCCTGACCTAACTCTCGCGCAGTGTGGCGATGTATATCACGCAGGAAGGCCAGTGACCGATCAATGCTTTGATCGACAGGTGTAATGAACTCCAGCAGCGTTTCGGCAAAATCGGTGGTAATCCAACTGTGCTTCAGCGCCGAACCCAGGGATTCAGGATGTCCGGTCGTTGCCAGGTGACCATTCGGATTGACGCGCAACGTCTCGCGTTCAATGCCACGGCCGATACCCTTTAACGCGTCGGGATGCGCTTCCAACCAGGAAAGCGCTTTTGATACGTCCGGGATCACATTAACCTCCCGCTGTGCGAATAATTTATTTTTGTTCAGCATAATGTTAACCGTAGCCTCGAATCTGTGCGAATCAATGCCACCATTGCATTGTTTGTAATGTGGCGGTCGCGATAACGATATAACGCAGCGTTTTACCGATGGCGAGGAACAGCACCGAGGGCAGCCAGGCAAAGCGCAACCAGCCTGCAAGCACGCAAAGCAGGTCGCCCACTACCGGCAGCCAGCTTAAAAGCAGCGCTGCAGGACCCAATCGATGTAACCACGTCATTGCTGTGTCATGCCATCGCCCCTGCCCTTTTGGCGGCATGAGGCGACCGAGAATAATGTTGGTCAGGCCACCCAGCGTGTTTCCCACTGATGCGGCCAATAACAATCCATAGATCGAACCCTTTTGGGCGATCAGCAAAGCAATCAGCACAGCCTCTGAACTTCCTGGAAGCAAGGTGGCACTCAGAAAGCTACTGCCGAATAACGATCCATAGGTCAGAATTTCATTCACAGTAAACGGACATCAACCACATCCATGCCCGCGGCTCGCGCCGCCTGAACACCAAAGTCAGCATCTTCAAATACCACACAGCGTTCAGGTGCCACGCCCATTAACTCGGCGCAGCGTAAAAAGGTATCGGGTTGGGGTTTATGGCGCTGCACATCATCCGCGCCGACAACGGCATCAAACAGATGATAGACACCCAAGGCTTCAAGCAGGGCCTTTGCCAGGCTGTGTTCACTGCCAGTACCCACCGCCATGGGACGACGACCATGATACGCTTTTACCATGTCCATTAACGGTAAAGGGCGTACATCATCCAGCAACATCGCCTTGAGCGCTTCGGTTTTCTCTGCGGCCAGCAAATGAGGGTCATGCTCAGCGTTGTTCTGCTCAAGAATGTACTGCGCCAGCTGCCAGGTGGGCGCGCCATTAAAACTCACCATTTTTTTCTCATCCATGGTGAAACCGTAACGGCTCAGCACCTGCTGCCAGGCTTTTCGATGTGTCGGCTCAGTATCCAGGATTGTGCCGTCCATATCGAAAATCAGGGCGTCATATTGGTCGTACATTGTCACTCCATCGAGCACCACAAAATGAGCCATTACTTTAGCGTAATGCGCTTAGGTTGTCGCCAGGTGTGCTTAACAGCAAATGCTTTGAAAGCATTAGCTATTTTTGTTTTCGGAAAAAGGTCAGGTAGCGATACCGGGGATAAATGGCGGTTATATAAGTGATTTTTGCGTGATGAAGAAAAATGGGAAGTAAATTCAGAAAGCGGGCGTTGATTGTTTCGAACAGGAGATGGTGCATCCAGGAGGATTCGAACCTCCGACCGCTCGGTTCGTAGCCGAGTACTCTATCCAGCTGAGCTATGGATG
>NZ_JBWXON010000035.1:0-19358 GCF_056678875.1 Pantoea folii
GGTGGTGAAAGAGAGACCCTATAAATATCCGACAGCCAGAAGAAAAAATGCCAGTCAGGCTTAACTGACTGGCATTACGGACAATGTCCGGCTCGTTTTCAGCATTCTGGATTAACTGCCAAACAAGTTCTTATGCAGTGCGCGCACCACTTCTTCTGCGTCTGGCGTTGGTACCAGGAAGCACAGGTTATAGCTGCTGGCTCCGTAACAGATCATGCGCAGATTAAACGGCTCAAGGGCACCAAACACCTCTTTACCGACACCGCAGGCTTTCGACAGGTTGTTGCCGATAATCGCCACCAGCGCCAGGTTCTCTTCCACCTCCACGCGGCACAGTGAAGAGAGTTCGGTCAGCAGTGCTTGCGTCAACAGGCTCTCACCGGTGGTCGAAGAACCGGTGGTATCCAGCGTCAGCGCCACGCTCACTTCTGACGTGGTGACCAGATCGACGGAGATGTTATGGCGAGCCAGAATCGCGAACACTTCAGCCAGGAAGCCGTGCGCGTGCAGCATGTTCAGGCTGTGCAGCGTCATCAGGGTTTGCTTACGACGCAGTGCCAGCGCACGGAACAGCGGTGGATTCTGGGTTTCATTGCACACGCGCGTGCCACCGGCAGCCGGATCTTTGCTCGAACCCACGAACACCGGAATGTCACTGCGCACAGCTGGCAGCAAGGTCGCCGGATGCAGCACTTTCGCGCCGAAGATTGCCATTTCAGCCGCTTCTTCGAAGGTAATTTCTTCGATGCGTTTCGCGGTGGGCACCACACGCGGGTCGGTGGTGTAGATGCCGGCCACGTCGGTCCAGATATCCACACGCGACGCCTGCAGAGCTTCTCCCAACAGTGCTGCGGTATAGTCGCTGCCGCCACGTCCCAGCGTGGTGGTGCGCCCTTTGCCTTCGCTACCAATAAAGCCCTGAGTAACGACCAGTGCTTCTGCAACACGTGGAGCCAGTTGCGCGGTGGACAGCTCTTTCAGCGTGGCAACATCAGGCTCAGCACGACCAAAACGGTCGCTGGTGCGCATCACTTTACGCACATCAAACCATTCGGCATTGACCTGACGCTCACGCAGCACTTCCACGAACAGCAGGGTCGACATCAGCTCACCGTGGCTTACCAACTCATCGGTCAGCGCATGTGAGGTCGCCAGCGCAGTCGCTTCCGCCAGCATCAGGATGTTTTCCAGCATGCGATCAATCTCCTGGCGAATCACTTCAGGGGATTGCAGGCGATCAATGATGGCGTATTGAATGTTGCGAATTTCGTCCAGCAGGTGTGCGCGCTGCTCCAGTTCCCGGCCTTCAGCCAGAGAAACCAGCAGATTAGTCACGCCAGCAGACGCAGAGAGCACCACTAAACGGGTATTGGCATCGGAGAGCACAACATCCGCACTGCGGTTCATGGCATCAAAATCGGCAACGCTGGTGCCGCCAAATTTTGCCACGATCAGGTTTTGAGACATGTTACGAACCTCGTGTCAGATTAGCTTTCTCCCGTGGTTAAACGGAAGCGGTGATTTCAGCCTTGGCACAAGAGAAGAGCAGAATTGGACAGACAAGATCAGGAGATGAGTCACCAAAAGCACTTCACCTTGCGAAACGTCCGACTGCGGACGCTTCTGGTGACAACCCAGAGGATTCAGCCCCTGCAGCCGACAGGACAACACTCCGCGTGTTGTTCCATCTCGGCGTCGCACCCCATGATGTGTTGTCGTTGGATACGGATCCTCAAACACACTGCCTGGGCGACGCGCCTCTTCTGGCTTGCACCCAAAGGTGCAAGTCGCGGGCACAAAATACTGATTAATTCTTCCGCTGTCCAGCCTCGCAACACGTTGAAAATTCTTTTTTAGAATTACGCCAGCGCATCGCAGAACAAACGCTGGCGCTCGCACCCGCCTAAAGTAGTCAACGGCGCGCAAAAACGCGGCTTTTTGCTGATGCGGCACAGGGAATTTTTTTGCCAGAACATCGACAATCGCCGCCGGATTAACCTGAAACCTTGCGGCCACGGTCACAAATTTTTTCCCTTCGTTTGCAACTGTGGTCATACTGAAACCCGTTCGCGGTAGCGTATCAGCCACAAGAAATGCTTAGCACGCTGGGCCAGCAGGACGCGCCCGGCTGGAATGACGGTTCTTATTTCAACAAGAGTGTTGCCATGAAAAATATCAATCCGAAACAAACCGCAGCCTGGAAAGCGCTGCAGCAGCATTTTGACCAGATGAAATCGGTGCAGATCGCCGACCTGTTTAAAGATGATGCCGACCGTTTTGCGAAATTCTCTGCCACTTTCGACGATCAGATGCTGGTGGATTTCTCAAAAAACCGCATCACCCAGGAAACCCTTGATAAGTTACAGGCGCTGGCGAAAGAGACCGATCTGGCGGGCGCCATCAAATCCATGTTCTCTGGTGAGAAGATCAACCGCACCGAAGAGCGTGCCGTGCTGCACGTTGCTTTGCGTAATCGCAGCAACACGCCAATCATCGTGGATGGCAAAGATGTGATGCCAGAAGTGAATGCGGTGCTGGCGAAGATGAAAGGCTTCTCTGAGCGCATCATCAGCGGTGAGTGGAAAGGTTATACCGGCAAAGCGATCACCGACGTGGTGAACATCGGTATCGGCGGTTCGGATCTCGGTCCATTCATGGTGACTGAGGCGCTGCGCCCGTATAAAAATCACCTGAACATGCACTTTGTTTCTAACGTTGATGGCACACACATTGCCGAAACGCTGAAAGATCTCAGCCCGGAAACCACCCTGTTCCTCGTGGCGTCTAAAACCTTCACCACCCAGGAAACCATGACCAACGCCCACAGCGCGCGCGACTGGTTCCTGAAAACCGCGGGCGACCAGCAGCATGTCGCCAAACACTTTGCTGCGCTGTCGACCAACGGTAAAGCGGTGGGCGAGTTCGGTATCGATACCGACAATATGTTTGAGTTCTGGGACTGGGTCGGCGGTCGCTATTCACTGTGGTCAGCGATTGGCTTGTCGATCATCCTGTCAGTGGGCTTCGAGAACTTCGAACAGCTGCTGAGCGGCGCACATGCGATGGACAACCACTTCGCCAACACGCCAGCCGAGCAAAACCTGCCGGTGCTGCTGGCACTGATCGGTATCTGGTACAACAACTTCTTTGGTGCCGAAACCGAAGCCATCCTGCCTTACGACCAGTACATGCACCGTTTTGCGGCGTACTTCCAGCAGGGCAACATGGAGTCCAACGGTAAATACGTGGATCGCGAAGGTAACCCGGTGGATTACCAGACCGGCCCAATTATTTGGGGCGAGCCAGGCACCAACGGCCAGCATGCGTTTTATCAGCTGATTCATCAGGGCACTAAACTGATCCCTTGCGACTTTATCGCGCCGGCGCAGACCCACAACGCACTGACCGATCACCATCCTAAACTGCTGTCGAACTTCTTCGCGCAGACCGAAGCGCTGGCGTTTGGTAAATCACGTGAGGTGGTCGAGAAAGAGTTTACCGATGCCGGTAAATCCGTTGAGTCTGTTGCCCACATCGTGCCGTTCAAGGTGTTCGAGGGTAACCGCCCAACCAACTCCATCCTGCTACGTGAAATCACCCCGTTCAGCCTGGGTGCACTGATTGCGCTGTACGAACACAAGATCTTCACTCAGGGCGCGATTCTCAACATCTTCACCTTTGACCAATGGGGTGTTGAATTGGGTAAACAGCTGGCAAACCGTATTCTGCCAGAGCTGGAAAATGAATCGCAGATCAGCAGTCACGACAGTTCCACTAATGGCTTAATTAACCGCTATAAATCCTGGCGTTAATTTTCCTGCCGATACGAATAAGGCGGCTTAATTGCCGCCTTATTTTTGTCAAACATGCAATAAACCTCGCAATTTTGTTATTTAGCGATCCCGTTACGGTTAGATAATTCTTAAAATGCGCTAAGGAAAATCGGAGTTTGTTTAAAATGAATAGCATGGCACTCATCAAAAAATGGATCTAATTCGCCCACCCAAAATAAGCATCTATTTGATTAATCTATCATTAAAATTAAAGCACACTCAGGAAAATCCGATTAATCCTATTCCGTACCATTTTTTAATGCAAAAGTGAAAAATGCTGCTGTGTCAGCCACAACCACTCAAATATCCCGCCACCTGAAAAATCTTCATTTAAAAAAAGCAGCTATCGCCAATTCGCCGTATTTATCACCAGAATAACCCCTGTTTTTCACCCTCTTTTACTGGCGATGAACTCTGGTAATTTGTTGCCCTATACTGAACGCGCCCGAAATTAGGGTACATCCTTCATTCATTTGTTTCTAAAAATGCAGGAAACGTTGTTATGAAAAAACTGATGGTTGCCGGTGCAGCCTTACTTTACGTTGCCGTTTCTTCCGCTGCGATTGCCGCACCGGAAGAAGCTGGTGCAGCAGCAGGTGCGCAGGCGGGAGCAATCTCGACCGGTGCCACTACCGCTGTGGGTATCGGCGCACTGGGCGCGTTAGTCGGTCTCGGCATCGCTGCTGCTGGCGGTGGTGACGGCGCAAATACCGGCACAACAACGACCACCACAACGAGCACCACGCGTTGATGTAGCACCTTTAAACATAACCACACAGCCGTGTGGTTATTTTTTGCCTGGTTTTATTTTTGACAGGGATATACACAGTGCACCGACTCTCCTTGCTACTTTTCTGCCTGCTGCTGCAGGCCTGCACACAAACACAAAAAGGCCTGGAACAAACCGTGATGCTGGCCGTGAAAGGTCCGGATGATGTCACCGTCACCGATGAGCAGGTTGCCAGTCTCCCTTACGCCAGCCTGTATGCGCGCATCAATGAAGGACCGCGTATCTTTGTGGTGCTTGGGTATGACGAAAACGGCCAACAAAAATGGATCACTCAGGATAAGGCGATGCTGGTGATGCAGCATGGCAGGCTCGTCAAAACACTGGGGCTGGCCAGCAACCTCGATGACGTGAGTAATCTGGCGCAAGACCCGCTCGCCGATGCGCTGCATCTGCAAAACAACGCCAGCTGGACCCGCGTGGTGCAGTGGCGCGAGAAAGAGAAAGTACGCGCTGCCACCGCCACTTCCACCTTTCAGCGCGGCGATGACACCGTGCTGAACATCGCCGGTGAGCGCGTGCCTTGCCGTATCTGGACCGAGACCGTGCGAATGGATGATGTCGGCGCAGAATGGCAAAACACCTTCTGGATCGATAACCGTGATGGCAGCGTTTTGCAGGCAAATCAAATGCTCGCCGCAGATGCCTTCCCAGTTGAAACCACTATTCTGAAGCCGGCGAAATCATGAAAATAATCTCCCCTCTGTTAACGGCCATCGCGCTGCTGACGGCCGGTTATGCGCTGGCTGATAGTCAGGTAACGGTGCATAACCTGCACAACCAAAACAGCCTGCAGATCGATCATGCGCAGAATCTGGCGCAGCTGGTCACCAACCCGGCACTGCACACCTGGTGGCCCGGTACGGTGATCGCTGAACGTGGTGCAACGGCGGTGGCACAGCAACAACAGCAACAGTTGCTGGCTGATTTACGCACCTGGCAGGCCGAAAGCGGCGATGCGCTGGCAGCGACCATTGGCGCAGTGATCCACCAGCTCAGCACGATACAGGTCACCGGACGCCAGTTCACTGAACTCGATCCTGATTGGGTGCGCCTGCGTCCAGAAGCCAATCGCACGCTACAGGGCAGCTACGACCTCTACACGCTGCCTCAGCCTGATCAGGTGCTGATTCTCGGCGCGCTGGAACATCCCGGCAAAGCAAGCTGGCAACCCGGTCGCACCGTGCGTGATTACCTTGATACCCACGATCGCCTGTCAGGAGCCGAGCGCAGTTTCGCCACGGTGATCTCGCCTTCGGGCCAGATGCAGCAGGTGCCAGTCGCCTACTGGAATCAACGTCACGTGGAAGTGGCACCCGGCAGCATCATCTGGCTGGGCTTTACCTCGTGGAGCCTGCCGTGGGGAAAAGCTGATTTAAATGCGCGCATGCTTTCTGTTCTGACACACCGGATTCCAGACTGATGAAAAAACAATTACTTCTCAGCCTGTTGGCTGCTTCTGTCTCTGCGGCATGCCAGGTGCACGCGGAAACCTGGCCGGAACCCATCGGGCCATCACAATCGGATTTCGGCGGCGTGGGTTTGATGCAGACCCCCACGGCACGCATGGCGAAAGAGGGCGAATTCAGCCTGAACTTCCGCGATAACGATCAATATCGCTACTACTCTGCTTCGCTGCAGCTGTTCCCATGGCTGGAAACCACCGTGCGTTACACTGACGTGCGTACGCGCCGCTATAGCGCAGTTGAAGGCTTCAGTGGCGACCAAAGTTATAAAGACAAAGCCTTCGATGTGAAGCTGCGTCTGTGGCAGGAGAGCTACTGGCTGCCTGAAGTGGCAGTCGGATCGCGTGATTTGGGCGGTACCGGCCTGTTTGACAGTGAATATCTGGTGGCAACCAAAGCCTGGGGACCGTTTGATTTCACCATGGGCATCGGCTGGGGCTACCTCGGTAACAGCGGCAGTATCAAAAACCCGTTCTGCTCCTACAGCGATAGCTTCTGTAGCCGTACCGGCGGTGGCTCGGCGGGTTCTATCAATGGTTCCCAGATGTTCCACGGCCCGGCAGCACTGTTTGGCGGCGTGGAGTATCAAACCCCCTGGCAGCCGCTACGTCTGAAGCTGGAATATGAAGGCAATGACTATCAGGATGACTTTGCCGGACGTCTGGAACAGCGCAGCAAGGTCAACGTGGGAGCGATTTATCGCCTGACCGATTGGGCCGATATTAACGCCAGCTATGAGCGTGGCAACACCTTTATGTTTGGCGTGACCGTGCGCACTAACTTCAACGATTTGCGCCAGTCGCACATTGATAGTGCCAAACCGGCTTATAACCCGCAGCCGCAGGGCGATCTGTTGCAACCGACGGTGGTAGCCAACCAGCTGACCGATCTGAAGTACAACGCCGGATTAAGCGGTCCGCGCATCCAGACCAAAGGCAGTACGCTGTATGTCTCTGGCGAACAGACGAAATACCGCGATACGCGCGAAGGCGTCGATCGTGCCAATCGCATCATCATGAACAACCTGCCGGCCGGCATTGATACCATAGATGTCACCGAGTCGCGTCTCAATATGCCGCAGGTGACCACCCGCACTGATGTCGCCAGTCTGCACAATGCGCTGAGCGGTTACCCGCTGGGTCATGAGCAGCCGCTGCAGCAGACGCGTGAGAATCCGGTCGATCCTGGCGAGACTGAACAAGGCTTCTTTATCCGCAAAGATCGCCTTCACTACAATCTGGCACCGGTGCTCAATCAGTCGGTTGGTGGGCCTGAGAGCTTCTACATGTACCAACTGGGCGTGATGGGCAGCGTTGATTACGCACTGACCGATCACCTGCTGGTTAGCGGCAGCCTGTTTGGTAACCTCGCCAATAACTACGACAAATTTAACTACAACGGCGCACCGGCTGACTCCACCCTGCCGCGCGTGCGTACCCATATTCGCGACTACGTCGAGAACAATGTCTACGTTAATGACCTGCAAGCCAACTACATGGGGTATCTCGGCAATGGCTTCTATGGCCAGGTGTACGGCGGTTATCTCGAAACCATGTACGGCGGCGTGGGTGGTGAAGTGTTGTATCGTCCGATAGACAGCAACTGGGCTTTTGGTGTTGATGCCAACTACGTGAAACAACGTGACTGGGACAACATGATGCAGTTCACCGACTACAAAGCGCCAACCGGACACTTCACCGCGTACTGGCGCCCATGGTTCATGCAGGACGTGCTGGTGAAAGCCAGCGTCGGTGAATATCTGGCGAAAGATAAAGGTGTGACAGTCGATGTGTCGAAGCGCTTCGACAGCGGTGTGATGGTCGGCTTCTACGCCACCAAAACCAACGTGTCCGCCGAAGCCTATGGCGAAGGCGACTTCACCAAAGGCTTCTATATCTCGATTCCAATGGATCTGTTTACCGTGACGCCAACCCGTGGCCGTGCGCAGGTGAATTGGGTGCCGCTAACGCGTGATGGCGGACAGATGCTGGGGCGTAAATATCAGCTGTATGACATGACCTCAGATCGTGATGCGCGGTTTAATTAACGACAAGTGTGGAAGGTTGAAACGGCGTTGACCTCCAGGCGCATACCTGGAGGTTTCGGGGCCTTGCCTGGTTGGGCCCCGACTGAATGCTCTGCGTATCCCTTTACGCCATCAGCCCATCAATCCGCGTCATAACCCAGATTCGGTGCCAGCCAGCGCTCAACCTCGCTGACACTCATTCCTTTACGCGCCGCGTAATCTTCCACCTGATCGCGCTGAATCTGCGCCACAGCGAAGTATTTGCTGTCCGGATGGCTGAAATACCAGCCGGATACTGCCGCACCCGGCCACATAGCAAAGGACTCCGTGAGCTTCATGCCAGTGTGCGTCTCCACATCCAGCAACTGCCAGATTTGCGCTTTCTCCGTGTGTTCCGGACAGGCCGGATAGCCCGGAGCAGGACGAATGCCCTGATAATTTTCGCGAATCAACTCTTCGTTACTCAGGTTCTCATGAGCGGCAAAGCCCCAAATCACCTTACGTACCCGCTCATGCAGATATTCGGCAAAAGCTTCTGCCAGACGATCTGCCAGCGCCTTGACCATGATCTTGTTGTAATCATCATGCTGCTGCTCATACGCTTCGGCCAGCGCATCCTCTTCCAGTCCACCGGTGACAGCAAACGCGCCGAGATAATCGGCTTTACCGCTGGATTTCGGTGCGACAAAGTCAGCTAAGCAGTAGTTGGCGAAGTCGGTTTTCTCGGTCTGCTGACGTAAGTGATGGCTCACACCTATCACCTGATCGCGGTTTTCATCACGGTAGACTTCAATATCGTCTCCGACGCGGTTTGCCGGGAAAATCCCAACTACGCCACGCGGATTGAGGGTGCCGGTTTCACTGAGCCTGTCCAACATGGCGTTGGCATCGGCAAACAGGCGTTTAGCCTCTTCACCCACCACTTCATCTTCGAGAATGCGCGGGTATTTCCCCGCCAGCGACCAGGTCATAAAGAACGGCGTCCAGTCGATGTAATTACGGAGGGTGTCGATACTGGCTTCAACCGCGCTGACCCCAAGGCGATGCGCGACCGGCGGCGTATAGCTTTCCCAGTCGATGGCGTAATCGTTGTCGCGTGCGGTTTGCAGGCTGACCGGCGGCGTGCGTGGCTTCTTACGTGCGTGCTGAATGCGCACCGTGTCGTACTCTTTGCGCGTGCGGGCCACAAACTCCTCTTTGAGGCTTTCTGAGAGCAGTGAAGAGACAACACCCACGGTGCGTGAGGCGTTTTGCACATACACCGTTGGACCACTGTAGTTCTGCTCGATCTTCACTGCCGTATGCGCTTTCGACGTGGTCGCACCGCCAATCAGTAACGGGATGGTGAAGCCCTGGCGCTCCATCTCTTTCGCCACGTTGACCATCTCATCCAGCGAAGGCGTAATCAGCCCGGAAAGCCCAATGATATCGGCATTTTCAGCAATGGCGGTTTTCAGGATTTTGTCACTTGGCACCATCACGCCAAGATCGATAATTTCGTAGTTATTACACTGCAGCACCACGCCGACAATGTTTTTACCGATGTCATGCACATCGCCCTTCACCGTCGCCAGCACGATTTTACCGTTACTGCGCCCGGCTTCTTTGCTGGCTTCAATATAAGGTTCGAGATAGGCCACCGCTTGCTTCATCACGCGCGCCGATTTCACTACCTGCGGCAGGAACATTTTACCCTCGCCGAACAAATCGCCGACCACGTTCATGCCGGACATCAGCGGCCCTTCAATCACTTCAATGGGCCGTACGGCAGCCTGACGCGCCTCCTCGGTGTCCAGCTCAATAAATTCAGTGATGCCTTTTACCAGCGAGTATTCCAGACGTTTAACCACATCCCAGCTACGCCATTCGGCCTGCTGCTTCTCCTGCTCACCGTCGCTCTTGCTACCGCGATATTTCTCCGCCAGCTCCAGTAACCGCTCGGTGCCATCGTCACGACGGTTCAGCACCACATCTTCCACCGCATCGCGCAGTTCTGCGGGCAAGTCGTCATAGATCGCCAGCTGACCGGCGTTGACGATGCCCATATCCATCCCATTGCGAATCGCGTAATAGAGGAACACCGCGTGAATCGCCTCGCGCACTGGATCGTTACCACGGAACGAGAACGACACGTTAGACACGCCGCCGGAGATCATCGCATGCGGCAGCTCGCGCTTGATGTCTTCACAGGCGCCGATAAAGTCCATCGCATAGTTGTTATGCTCTTCAATACCGGTGGCGACTGCGAAGATATTTGGGTCGAAAATGATGTCTTCTGGCGGGAAACCGACCTCTTCCGTCAGGATCTTGTAGGCGCGACGACAGATTTCGATTTTACGTGCGCGGGTATCCGCCTGGCCGACTTCATCAAACGCCATCACCACCATGGCGGCACCGTAGCGTCGCACTTTACGCGCGTGTTCGATAAACGGCTCAACGCCCTCTTTCATCGAAATTGAGTTAACGATGCCTTTGCCCTGAATGCACTGCAACCCTTTCTCGATCACCTCCCACTTCGAGGAGTCGATCATAATCGGAACGCGCGCGATATCGGGTTCACCAGCAATCAGGTTGAGGAAGCGCACCATCGCAGCTTCCGCATCCAGCATGCCTTCGTCCATGTTGATATCGATGATTTGCGCGCCGCTTTCCACCTGCTGACGGGCCACATCCAACGCTTCGTTGTACTTCTCTTCTTTAATCAGACGCTTAAATTTGGCCGAACCCGTGACGTTGGTGCGTTCACCGACGTTCACAAACAGCGAATCAGCGTGAATATTCAGGGGTTCCAGACCGGACAGACGGCAGGCAACAGGGATTTCAGGCAGCTGGCGGGGGGCAACGCCCTCAACCGCCGCCGCCATCGCCGCGATATGTTCCGGCGTGGTACCGCAGCAGCCGCCGATGATATTCAGGAAACCGGCTCGCGCCCATTCGCCGATCTGTTCAGCCATGGTTGCCGCATCTAAATCGTATTCACCAAACGCATTCGGCAAACCGGCGTTAGGGTGAGCAGTGACATAGCCATCCGCAATGCGGGATAGCTCCTGCACGTACTGGCGTAGCTCGTCTGGACCGAGCGCACAGTTCAGGCCAAACGACAGCGGCTCGGCGTGGCGCAGTGAGTTGTAGAAACCTTCTGTGGTCTGGCCGGAGAGTGTGCGACCCGAGGCATCGGTAATGGTACCGGAGATCATCACCGGCAGCTTCACGCCCATCGCTTCCATCTCGACCTGCACGGCGTAAATCGCCGCCTTGGCATTCAGGGTATCGAACACCGTCTCAATCATGATCAGGTCTGAACCACCCTCAATCAGCGCATGCGTTGATTCGCGGTAGGCTTCCACCAGCTGATTGAAGGTGACGTTTCGGAAGGCAGGATCATTCACATCCGGCGAGATGGAGCAGGTGCGGTTGGTGGGGCCGAGCACGCCCGCAACATAGCGCGGTCGGTCAGGTGTTTTTACCGTCCATGCATCCGCACTGGCGCGCGCCAGTTTTGCCGCTTCAAAGTTAATCTCCGCTGACAGATCTTCCATCGCGTAATCTGCCATCGCAATGGTGGTGGAGTTGAAGGTGTTGGTTTCCAGAATATCTGCGCCAGCGGCAAGATAAGCATCATGAATTTCGCGAATAACGTCCGGTTTGGTGAGCACTAACAGGTCGTTATTGCCTTTCAAATCGGAGGGCCAGTCGGCAAAACGGCTGCCACGAAAATCGGCTTCGCTGAGTTTATAACTCTGAATCATGGTGCCCATGCCACCGTCCAAAATCATAATCCGCTGTGCCAGTTGCTGATGCAGCATTTCTGTTTTATTGCTCACTCTCGCCCCGTCCACGTCATTGCGTTGGCTAATATGCCAGCCAAACATACTGGCATAACTTTCCGGTGAGCAAAAGTCACGACAGATGAGACATTTTCAGCCTGAAAGCATTACAGATCCGACCAGTAAAGCAGCGTTTGCATTCATACGCCCAAAAACGAAAATGGTTTCCAGCATTGATGCGATTGTGGAGACGTTATGGCAACCCCAGTACCGGCGAAACGTGGAAAAAAACCGCGTGCCGCAACAGCCACCAGCGCCCCGGCAGGTGGGCAAGTTCAATCTCTGACGCGCGGTTTGCGTTTACTCGAACTGATCGCCGAATCTCACGGCAGCGTCGCGCTGACCGAGCTGGCTCAACAGGCCGGTTTACCGAATTCCACCACGCATCGCTTGCTGACCACCATGCAGCAGCAGGGATTTGTGCATCAGGTTGGTGATCTGGGCTTCTGGACCATCGGCTCACATGCCTTTGTGGTCGGCAGCAGTTTTCTTCAGAGCCGCAATCTGCTGGCGATTGTGCATCCCATCCTGCGTAAACTGATGGAAGATGCCGGAGAGACAGTGAATCTGGCGGTGCTGGATCTCAGCGACTATCAGGCAGTGATTATCGACCAGGTGCAGTGTACGCAGCTGATGCGTATGTCGGCACCGATTGGCGGTAAGCTACCGATGCACGCGTCTGGCGCAGGCAAAGCATTTCTCGCCCATCTCAGCGATGAGCAGGTGACCGCGCTGTTGCATCAGAAAGGATTGCACCACTACACGCCGAAAACTTTGATGTCTCCGCACAGCCTGAAAGAGAATCTGGCGCTGATCCGTAAGATGGGCTTTTCGCACGATGATGAAGAGCACGCGCTGGGCCTGCGCTGCGTGGCGGCACCCATCTATGATGAGCACGGCGAGCCTTTTGCCGCCATCTCGATTTCCGGCCCGATAGCACGCATGACCGACGACCGCGTCACCGAACTGGGCGCGCTGGTGATCCGTGCCGCCAGGCTGGTCACGCAGACCTATTCTGGCCGCTAAGCGGCCACTGATGCATAGCGCGCGCTGAAACGCTGTCCGGCGCGCCAGGCGATCACTTCTTCGATATGCCCTTCCCGGATGCGCGTTTGCAGCGCGCGCCACCAGCCCGGATCAAACAGCTGCGGGTGCAGCGCGAGCAATAACTTACCGGTGCCCGGCTCGCTGCACAGCGCATAGCGGAAGGTTTCGGGGAACACATCATCCGGCCCCACGCTGTACCACGGCTCGGCTTGCAGCTCATCCTCTTCGTAACGTGCTGGCGGCACATCGCGGAACTTCAGTTCGGTCATAGGCCGAATTTCATCGTAGTCGTAAAACACCACGCGACCGTGACGCGTCATGCCGAAGTTTTTGAATAGCATGTCGCCGGGGAAAATGTTCGCTGCCGCCAACTGGCGAATCGCATCGCCATATTCGCCAATCGCGTGCTGACGCTGTTCTGGTGTGGCCTGCGCCAGCCACAAATTGAGTGGCTCCATACGGCGCTCCAGCCACAGATGTCGAATGATCAGCACGTCGTCACGCAGTTCCATTTTCTCCGGAATGTCGCGTTGAAATTCCTCCATCAGCGCTGCCGGAATACGTGCGCGCGGTATCGCGAAGTACTCAAACTCTTGTGTATCGGCCATGCGTCCTACGCGGTCGTGCTCTTTGACCATGCGATAGCAATCCCGCACCTGCGCATCGGTGACCTCTTTCTGCGGCGCGAAGCGATCTTTAATCACCTTAAATACGCGATCAAATCCAGGCAGTGTAAACACCAGCATCACCATGCCGCGGATGCCGGGCGCGATAGTGAACTCTTCATCACTGTGTGCCAGATAATGCAGGTATTCGCGGTAGCATTCGGTTTTGCCGTGTTTCTGGCAGCCGATGGCCATGTAGCGTTCGGCAAGGGTTTTTCCCGGCAGAATCGGTTGCAGCCAGGCAACCAACGCCGCAGGCACGGGTGCATATACCATAAAGTAGGCACGGGCGAAGCCAAACACGATGCTGGCGTCGTCGCTGTCGGTTAAGCAGGTGTCGATCCACAAGCGTCCCGCCTCATCACGCTGGATGGGCAGCAAGCAAGGCACCATGCCATCACTCAACTGCAATCGCGCCACGATCCATGCGGTTTTATTGCGGTAGAACAGTTCACCGGCGACATCCAGCGTGGCGGTGGCCAGTTGAGCGGGGCTGAACTGTTCATGCAAGTGGCGGACGATCCAGCCGATATCGCGGGTGATATCCTGCCAGGGCAAGCGCAAAGGAATATCGTTCAGAACCTGCCTTAATACTTCATGCCAGCTGCTTTGTAGACGGTACAGCCGCGACAATGGACGTTGTGCCATCGGCGCGGCGACATAGGGCTGCGACGGGAAGATAAACAGCCGATTGGGATCGAGATGGCTGTGCCCCTGCAAGCGACAATAGACGGAATTAAAGAAGCTTTCGGCAATTTCATGGCGCGGATAACCGGGTAGCAGCGTCTCATAGTGGCTTTTCACCCGCAGCCAGAACGCTTCATCCCAGTTTGACACATCATTCAGGATGCGCAGTTGGTTGGCCACCAATCCAACATGGTGATCGTAAAGATGGATACGCGCTTTCATTGCCTGCTGCACGGCATGCCAGTCGGCCTGCTCGAAGCGCTGCTGGGCGCCTGCGGTGATATCCAGAAAGCGGCCATACTGCGCGTCGAAACCTTGCAGAATGGTGTGGGCGATCAGAGATTCTCTCGGTGTCATCGGCAACGCTCCGGCAAAGGGAGCCCATCCATGGGCCAGGCGTGATGAAAGTCCGCGATGCGGTTTTAGTCGGCATCAATGGCGACCCTACGAATGGGTCGTGCAATTTTCGTAGGGTACGCATGCAGACTGATCAGAACTGCGCGGCTTCTGTCGAACCGGTCAGTGCGGTCACGGAAGATTGGCCGCCCTGAATCACGTTGGTGATGCGGTCAAAATAGCCGGTGCCCACTTCCTGCTGATGGGAGGAGAAGGTATAGCCTTTTTCGCGCGCGGCAAATTCCGGCTGCTGCACTTTCTCAACGTAATGACGCATCCCTTCACCCTGTGCGTAAGCGTGTGCCAGATCGAACATGTTGAACCACATGCTGTGAATGCCGGCCAGCGTAATGAACTGGAAGCGATAGCCCATGTCGCTTAACGCCTGCTGGAAACGGGCGATGGTGCGATCGTCGAGATTCTTCTTCCAGTTGAATGACGGCGAGCAGTTGTAGGCCAGCAACTTGCCCGGATACTGCGCGTGAATCGCGTCGGCAAAACGTTGCGCCAGTTCGAGATCCGGCGTCGAGGTTTCGCACCACAATACATCTGCGTACGGCGCATACGACAAGCCACGGCTGATCGCCTGCTCAATACCGGCGCGAGTACGGAAGAACCCTTCCGCGGTACGTTGCCCGGTGATAAACGGCGCATCGCGCTCGTCACAGTCGGAGGTAATCAAATCAGCGGCATCCGCATCGGTGCGTGCCAGCAATATCGTCGGCACGCCCATGACATCGGCTGCCAGCCGCGCAGCCACCAATTTCTGAATCGCTTCCTGAGTGGGCACTAACACTTTGCCACCCATATGGCCACACTTCTTCACCGAGGCCAGCTGATCTTCAAAGTGCACCGCACCGGCACCTGCCTGAATCATCGATTTCATCAGCTCGAAGGCATTGAGCACGCCACCAAACCCCGCTTCTGCATCCGCCACAATCGGCAGGAAGTAGTCAATAAAGCCTTCATCTTCTGGCGACAGACCATTCGCCCACTGAATCTGGTCGGCGCGCTGGAAGCTCTGATTGATACGCTCGACCACATTCGGCACCGAGTTCGCCGGATAGAGCGACTGATCGGGATACATCTGCCCGGCCATATTCGCATCCGCAGCAACCTGCCAGCCGGAGAGATAGATCGCCTCTATTCCGGCTTTGGCTTGCTGTATTGCCTGCCCGCCGGTTAAGGCGCCGAGGCTGTTGATATACCCTTTGGTGGACTCACCGTTGAGCAGCGACCACAGTTTATTCGCCCCGCGCTCTGCCAGCGTGCAGGCCGGATTCACTGAGCCACGCAGGTTGATAACATCTTCCGCGCTGTAGGGGCGGGTAATGCCCTGCCAGCGCGCGTCGTTCCAGCTCGATTCCAGTTGTTTGATCTGTTGGTGACGATTCATAGCGTTATCTCCAGGTTCATGGCAGCAGGCGGTAGCCCGGCAGAGTAAGGAAAGAAACCAGTTCGTTATCCGTGGTGATTTGCGCCATCAGCGCGGCGGCATCGGCAAAGCGTCCGTTACGGAAGCGCTCCTCGCCCAGCGTTTGTTGCAGGGCCAGCATCTCTTCATCGAGTAGCCGCTCAAACAGTTCGGCGGTCACCAGTTGGCCATCGCTGAGGATCTGCTTGTGATGAATCCACTGCCAGATGGAGGTGCGGGCAATTTCTGCCGTGGCGGCATCCTCCATCAACCCATCAATCGGCACGCAGCCGTTACCCCCAATCCACGCCTCAAGGTACTGCAACGCCACGCGAATGTTGGCGCGCATACCCGCTTCAGTGCGCAGACCCCGACATGGCCGCAGCAGACGTTCGGCGGTGATGGGTGCATCCTGATCGCGGCTGACCTGCAGCTGATTAGGCTGATTGCCGAGCTGACGGTCGAATTCAGCCATGGCGATATCGGCCAGCCCCGGATGCGCGACCCAGGTGCCGTCATGGCCGTTACCGGCTTCACGCGCTTTGTCTTCTTGTACTTTCTGCATCACCCACGCATTACGCTCGGCATCTTTGCTCGGAATCAGCGCGGACATGCCGCCCATCGCCAGTGCGCCGCGGCGGTGGCATGTTTTGATCAGCAACCGTGAATAGGCATCGAGGAAGGGCTGATCCATACTGATTTGCTGGCGGTCCGGCAGAATGCGATCGCCGTGCTGTGCCAGGGTTTTGATGTAGCTGAAGATGTAATCCCAGCGACCACAGTTCAGGCCCACCACATGATCGCGCAGCTCCCATAAGATCTCGTCCATCTGGAATACTGCCGGCAGCGTTTCGATCAATACCGTGGCTTTGATGGTGCCGCGAGGCAGATCAAAGCGATCCTCGCTAAAGCGGAAGATCTCACGCCACCACGCCACTTCAGATGCATGCTCGGTTTTTGGCAGATAAAACCAGGGACCATGACCCTTCTCAAGCAGCGCATCAACGTTGTGGAACAGGTAAAGCGCAAAATCAAACAGCCCGCCGGGAATGGCCCGATCGCGCCACTCAACGTGTTTTTCATTCAGATGCAGCCCACGTACACGACACATCAGCAGAGCAGGATCGGATTTCAGCTGGTAGATCTTGCCCGCTTCACTGGTGAAGTTCAGCGTGCCGTTGACCGCATCCCGCAGTGTCAGCTGGCCATCCATCAATTTCTGCCAGGTGGGTGCCAGCGAATCCTCGAAATCGGCCATGAAGACGTTGACGTTCGCATTCAGCGCGTTGATCACCATTTTGCGATCCGGCGGGCCGGTGATCTCGACGCGACGATCGCGCAGCAATTGGGGAATCGGGCGAACCTGCCAGTCACGTTCGCGAATGGAAGTGGTTTCCGAATCAAAGTCAGGTAAGGCACCCTGATCGTAACGCTGCTGGCGCTGTTGACGTGCTTTTAACAGGCGCTCACGTTCCGGTGCAAAACGCGCGACCAGTGTGTGCAGGAAGTCGATGGCTTGCGGGGTGAGCAGCTGCTTTTCCGCGTAGGTAAAGGGCTGAGTGAAGGTCAGCGTATTGTGGATAACCGAATCTGTCATGCGGGCTGCTCCTGTTATGATCCGTCCCCACTTACGGGGATCCGGGTGTAGGGTGATTTTTAACCGGCAAGATCAGAGCATAATGATTTTTATCTTGTTTTCAAAAACTATTTCCATTTTTACTTTTAAATTAACTTATTGTACTGATAAATATGTAATTTAAACTCTCAAATTAAAGGCAATGGATTCCACAAATTTGCGCAAGGCAAAAAAAATGCCGCGACAGCACGAGGCTGTCACGGCGCATTTAACGAGAAAAGCGAGCTTTGCTTTAGTCGAGTGTGGGGTTCATATGACGCAGATCGAACGGTGTAATCTGGTAAACGTAATAGTTTAGCCAGTTTGAGAACAACAGATTACCGTGGCTGCGCCAGGTAGCACGCGGTGGCAGTTCAGGATTGTCTTGTGGGAAGTAGTTAAATGGTACTTCCGGATGCAGCCCGGCATCATAATCACGATGGTATTCACCGGATAACGTCAGCGCATCGTATTCAGGATGGCCAGTTACAAACGCCAGGCGCTTGTCTTTGCTCGCCATCAGGTAAGCCCCGGTGGCGTCAGATTCGGCAAACAACTCGAGATCGGTATAGTCGCGAATTAACTGGCTCGGGAAATCAGCATAACGCGAATGCGGCGCGAGGAAATTGTCGTCAAATCCACGGGTTAACAAAGCATGCGGATGCAGGATTTGATGTTCATACACGCCTGAAAGTTTGTTCTGACGCGTTTGCTTTGGAATGCCGTACAGAATGTTCAGCGCGGCTTGTACCGCCCAACAGACAAACAGCGTGGATGTGACGTGTTCTTTCGCCCAGTGCAGCACACGCTGAATCTGCGGCCAGTATGCCACGTCATTGAAATCCACCAATCCCAGCGGGGCACCCGTAACGATCAGACCATCGAAATTATCGTGCTCAATATCTTCGAAGTTGCAGTAGAAGTTATTGAGATGCTCGCTCGGCGTATTGCGTGACTCACGGCTGTCGATGCGCAGTAGCTGTATGTCGATCTGCAGTGGTGAGTTGGAGAGTAAGCGTAAGAACTGATTTTCCGTTTCGATCTTTTTTGGCATCAGGTTGAGGATCAGTACTTTTAGCGGGCGAATCTCCTGAACACTGGCGCGCGATGAGGCCATGACAAACACGTTCTCATTACGCAAAAAATTCACTGCCGGTAATTCGTCGGGGATTCTGATTGGCATAGCTAACTGACCTCTTACTGATAACCGTATAAACGTTTAGACATCCAGATGCCCGAGATTAGCCTGACATCCGCTGAATGTCGAGTCTTCATGCGGATTATGAAAATGTTTCAGTTTAAAGCGGGATTTGGAGGTCTGATCCGCCTATTTATGCTACATCTTTCCGCGACCAACGCGGTGTTCTATGCGTTTTTTGCATATAGATGAGGTGTAATGACAGTGTTTGAGAGGAAAAATGGGGGATTTAACGGAGCACTTCAATCTTTTTTCGCAGCGCATTTAGCGGTATTTTGGCGATCTTCGTGGCTGTTAGTATTGATTTCGCCGATCTGCGCACGTAAAAAAACCCTGAACTTTCGTTCAGGGTTTCTTCACTTATTTAATGCCTGGCAGTTCCCTACTCTCGCATGGG
>NZ_JBWXON010000036.1:0-18972 GCF_056678875.1 Pantoea folii
AAAATCATGTCCGACGAACATTTCCAGCAGGGTGGCACCAACATCCACTATCTGGAGAAAAAACTCGGCCTGCACGAGAAGTAATCGCAGCGCAGAGCAAACAAAGGCCGGTTAATCCGGCCTTTTTCATTTTTGTTACCGTTGAGGTTGCATGATGGATTGGCGTTTTTTACAAGCGAACAAAGAGGCGCGCTGGGCATTTTATCTGACGCTGGCGTACCTCGCCGTCTGGGGCCTAAGTGCCTGGCTAGGCGGCAATGAGAGCGGCATCACCGGATTACCGCACTGGTTTGAGCTCTCCTGCATTTTCGCCCCGCTGCTATTTATCGTCCTTTGCTGGGTGATGGTTCGCCTGTTGTATCGCGACATGTCGCTTGAGGATCAAGATGGACAGTGAAATCATTCTGCCGCTATTAGCCTATCTGGTCTTGATCGCCGGTTTATCGGTGTTTGCGATGCGCAAACAGCGTCAGGGCAATTTCCTCACCGAATACTTCCTCGGCAGCCGTTCGATGGGTGGTTTTGTGCTGGCCATGACGATTACCTCCACCTACATCAGTGCCAGTTCGTTTATTGGCGGGCCGGGTGCTGCCTATAAATATGGTCTTGGCTGGGTATTGCTGGCGATGATTCAGGTGCCGGCGGTGTGGCTCTCGCTCGGTGTATTAGGAAAGAAATTCGCCATTCTCGCGCGCCGCTATAACGCTGTGACGCTGAATGACATGCTATATGGCCGCTACGGCAGCACACTGCTGATTTGGCTCTCCAGTATTAGCTTATTAGTGGCTTTTGTTGGCGCAATGACCGTACAGTTTATTGGTGGTGCACGCTTGCTGGAAACCGCTGCGGGTATTCCTTACGACACCGGCTTATTAATTTTTGGTGGCACCATCGCGCTGTATACCGCGTTTGGCGGCTTCCGTGCCAGCGTACTCAACGATGCAATGCAAGGCCTGGTAATGCTGGTCGGCACCTTCCTGCTGCTGTTTGCCATTATCCATCAGGCGGGTGGACTCGAAACGGCCGTGACGAAACTGCGCACCATCGATCCCCAACTCGTGTCGCCGGAAGGTGTTGGCAACGTCATTAATCCGACATTCCTGAGTTCTTTCGCCGTGCTGGTCTGCTTTGGCGTGATTGGTTTGCCGCATACTGCGGTGCGCTGTATCTCCTATAAAGACAGTAAAGCCATGCATCGCGGCATCATTCTGGGCACCATCGTCGTGGTGATTCTAATGCTCGGCATGCATCTGGCGGGGGCGTTAGGTCGTGCCATTCTGCCGGATCTCACTGTTCCGGATCGCGTGATCCCGACGCTGATGATCACCGTGTTGCCGCCAATGGCAGCCGGCGTGTTTCTCGCTGCACCGATGGCAGCAATCATGTCAACGATTAACGCGCAGCTGCTGCAATCCTCCGCTACGCTGATCAAGGATCTCTATTTGCGTATTGCGCCACAGCACAGCGAGAATGAATCGCGCCTGCGTATGCTATCCGGCACTATCACTTTCGTGCTGGGCATATTGCTGTTACTGGCGGCGTGGAATCCACCGGATATGATTATCTGGCTCAATCTGCTGGCCTTTGGCGGACTGGAAGCCGTTTTCCTCTGGCCGCTGGTATTGGGACTGTATTGGAAGCGCGCTAATTCGACAGGTGCTATCAGCGGCATGGTTGTCGGCGCGGCTTGCTATACCTTACTTGCCAGCCTGAAAATTGAACTATGGGGCTTTCACCCTATCGTTCCCTCATTGACCTTAAGCCTGCTGGCCTTCGTAGTGGGTAATTTGTTTGGCAGCACGCCTGAAGCGCGTCACGCTGCGGTGAAATAAAGAGAAACGCTATGCCTTGGATTCAAATCAAAATTAACAGTACCGGCGAAAATGCCGAGCCGCTGAGCGATGCGCTGATGGACGTGGGCGCCGTCTCGGTGACGTTTCAGGATACCCATGACAACCCGGTTTACGAACCGCTACCGGGTGAAACACGCTTATGGGGCGATACAGATGTGATTGGTCTGTTCGACGCCGAAACCGAGATGGACGATGTGGTGGCCGAACTGAGTCAACATCCACTGCTGGGATCGTATTTCCATCACAAGATCGAGCAGATCGAGGATAAAGACTGGGAACGTGAATGGATGGATAACTTCCACCCGATGCGTTTTGGTGAACGTTTGTGGATCTGCCCGAGCTGGCGGGACGTGCCGGATCCGAATGCCGTCAACGTGATGCTGGATCCGGGCCTGGCGTTTGGTACCGGCACCCACCCGACCACTTCGCTCTGTCTCACCTGGCTTGATGGACTTGATCTGCAAGGCAAAACTGTGATCGATTTTGGCTGTGGATCCGGCATTCTCGCTATAGCCGCCCTTAAACTGGGCGCGTCGCAGGCTATCGGGATTGATATTGATCCGCAGGCTATTCAGGCCAGCCGTGACAATGCGGAGCGCAATGGCGTTTCTGATCGTCTGTCGCTCTATCTACCGCATCAACAGCCGGAAAACCTGCAAGCGGATGTGGTTGTCGCCAATATCCTCGCAGGCCCGCTACGCGAGCTGGCGCCGCTGATTAGCGTATTACCGAAAGCGGGCGGACATCTGGGATTGTCGGGCGTATTAGCCAGCCAGGCTGAAGGGGTGTGTGAAGCCTACGTTGAGCGCTTCGTACTTGATCCGGTGGCTGAAAAAGAGGAGTGGTGCCGTATTACCGGCGTGCGCCGCTGAGTTTGATCACCGGCTGGCTTCGCTGGCCGGTTTGCTGTTTGGCCATCAGTCAGTGAAAGCAACTCACCCTCTGCATATCAGCCGCAAATCTGCTACCTGAAAGCAATCAAATTAGTACATTTAATAATCATATCGCCGTCATTTCTCTGGCTAATTACCGGATGTGGCGGTTTTTATGTCGTGATTTTGGGCATGTTTTAAGAAAAACTTTTGCTCACAATTTCAGCATAATTTTTTAATGCACTGAATTATATAGATTATTAGTTGTAGCATTGCTGTTAAGGCCGAATTCCTCGCAGTTTAACGGTGAATTGTTCAAAGTTTGGCCTTTCATCTTCGTTAAAAAATGCGTAATATACGCCGCCTTGCGAACAGTTAGGGTCACTTCTTTTTCATGCGCATTGGACACCATCAGCTACGTAATCGACTCATCGCTGCACCTATGGCTGGCGTTACCGACAAGCCATTTCGCACCTTGTGTTACGAGAACGGCGCGGGTATGACTGTCTCCGAGATGCTGTCATCAAACCCAGAAGTTTGGGCCAGTGATAAATCCCGTTTGCGTATGGTGCATAGTGACGAGCCTGGAATCCGTGCCGTGCAAATTGCCGGTTGCGATCCTGATGAGATGGCTGCTGCCGCGCGCATTAATGTGGCGTCTGGCGCGCAGGTCATTGATATCAACATGGGCTGCCCGGCTAAGAAAGTGAATCGTAAGATGGCTGGCTCAGCACTGCTGCAGCATCCGTCACTGGTGGAGTCCATCCTCCGTGCGGTAGTGAATGCAGTTGATGTACCGGTTACGCTGAAGATTCGCACCGGCTGGGACAAAGAAAATCGTAATTGTGTAGAGATTGCCCAATTGGCTGAACGCTGTGGCATTCAGGCTCTCACCATTCATGGCCGCACGCGCGCCTGTTTGTTTGAGGGGCACGCTGAATACGACAGCATTCGGACAGTTAAGCAGAGCGTTTCCATTCCGATTATCGCGAATGGTGACATTACTGACCCGCACAAAGCCAGAGCGGTGCTCGACTATACCGGAGCCGATGCTCTTATGGTTGGACGCGCTGCTCAGGGAAGACCGTGGATCTTCCGGGAAATCCAGCATTATCTGGACACAGGGGAGCTGCTGGCACCGAAGCCGCTGGCTGAAGTGAAGCAAATGCTGATTGGACATATACGGGAACTGCACGACTTTTATGGTCAGCGCAAGGGATACCGTATTGCTCGTAAACACGTTTCCTGGTATTTGCAGGAAAGTGCTCCTGATGACCAGTTTCGGCGCACATTCAACGCCATAGAGGATGCCAGCGAACAGCTGGAGGCGTTGGAGGCATACTTCGAAAATCTTGCGTAAACGAAATAAAGAGCTGAAAGAACTATGTTCGAACAACGCGTAAATTCTGATGTACTGACCGTTTCTACCGTTAACTCACAGGATCAGGTGACGCAAAAGCCACTTCGTGATTCGGTAAAACAGGCACTGAAGAACTATTTTGCTCAACTGAATGGTCAGGATGTAAGTGATCTGTATGAGCTGGTATTGGCTGAAGTTGAGCAGCCTCTGTTGGACATGGTGATGCAGTACACCCGTGGCAACCAGACCCGTGCAGCTCTGATGATGGGTATCAACCGTGGTACCCTGCGTAAGAAGCTGAAAAAATACGGCATGAACTGATAGGCTCTTTTAAGCTATTGATAAAGAAGGCGCTAGTGAGAAATCACAGCGCCTTTTTTAATGGACTGACTACACCACTGACTACACGAATTCGCCTACGAAAATGAACGTTGTTGAACAACGGGTTTTTATGCGATTAAATTTTCAGGATTAACTGCGTGAATGGAGTGAACATGCGAGATTTCTTGAGTGAGTTTGAGTCTGACGAGGAAAAGGCAAGACACCTTGAGAACCTGCTACTTGAAATAGCTCGTGGCGGTTACCGTGATGACAGTACCGAATACATTGCCTTGCGCTCCTACTTCGTCCAAAGCACCACCTTCAAACCTCTTCTGCCAGCCTTTGTCCGAGAATGCAGAACTCTTAAGCAGTTCTGGGGATACATTCAGCCAAAATTCTCCACTTACAGGGAAAGAGATAATTTTATTTCTCATGAATTTTGCTCGTTATTCGATCATTTTGAAGGCGTTGGAGTAGCACCCTCTGATTTTCATATTACTGATGGCCTTAGAAGTTATGATGAGCAAGGGGTTAACGAGGCCTGGACTAAGGCGCTTGACAGAAGAAATACCGATCCAGAAGGCGCCATAACAGCGGCGCGCTCCCTTATTGAAACAGTGTGCAAGCACATATTGGATGATTTACGGATCGAGTACGACCGCAATTCAGATATGAGTGAACTTTATAAGCTGACAGCAAAAGAGCTAAATCTCGCGCCGGATCAGCATAGCCAACAGATTTTCAAACAGATACTCAAAGGGTGTTCTTCGGTAGTTAATGGGCTTGGTACTTTAAGAAATCGGCTTGGCGATGCCCACGGCATAGGTAAAAAACCCGTTAAGCCATCTGACAGGCATGCTCTGTTGGCTGTTAATCTTGCCGGAGGTATGGCGGTTTTCTTGGTTCAGACGTGGCAATTTATATCGAAAAATTAATTTCGTGGCGGTGTTCTTTTCTTCCAGCTAAATGATGCTGTTGCCGAACGCGTATAATTATCACGCCTGCGCTGTGCCGCCATACTGCCAGATATCGTGGTGCGGATAACCAGTCGATCAGCACCGTCCAGCTCATGCCCGTCTCGCTTCATGGCTACCGCCAGCGCTTCAGCAATCTCTTTCTGGTGCATAAATACCTCAGTTAATTGTTGCTGGGGCCTGCATCACATTCATCTGTCGGGCTGCGATGTGCTCTTTCAAGTGATCTGCCCAGGCTGCAAACATCACCTCTGAAACGCGGATATCCTGCAGAAGAAAGCACATCAGCACATGATCCGTCAGTTTTTCCTGCAAATCCCAATCGGCTATGAATTGCCGGAACAGCGGGTAAGCCTTTTCCGGGTCATTATTCTCATTCATTGCCACCAGCGTTTCGAACGGCGGCACCGTGAAAGTGACTTCGACATCAACTAAATCACCCTGCACCGGGATTTCAACCGTTCTAATGAAAGTCTCACCTTCAGGCCATGCTCTTGGGTCGTTAATCACTGCTGATCCTCTACGTAGATACCAGCGGAGATGATTGCACCGCCAATACGGCGCTGACCGTACAGAAGTGGAACGGGGTATCCCTGCGATGCTGTGTTCGTCGGACTGCCGAATGCGTATGAAGCCCGGTTATCTGCGTCCTGCTTGCTGGCTAGCCCTGCCGGTTGTGGTGAAAGCATTTGGACTACACCGCCAAGCATCATGGCTGCGCCTACCTTGGCCATTCCATACCCCACCGTAGATAGCGTACCGGATGATAAAACACCAACAACTACTCCAACAACTACCAATACCGCGCCCAAAATTGTTTGCAGAGCACCTGCTCTTTTGCTGCCAACAATGACTGGGGAAATCCTTATCTCTTTGCCAGTATGAGGGTATTCGAAATCATCCTTATTCACATTCTTACTGCCAATAAAAACAGAGTAAGTGAGTCCGCGCTTACGGCTGTTATTAAGAAACTTTTCAAAGCCGGGAATTGTCATGCAAAGTGCGCGAATTGCTTCTCTCGCTGAACTAACCATTCGGCGATGTGTTTTACCGAAGGTTTGCCCAAGAACGCCATATAAACGGATTTCTGTCATGACTTCATTCGGTGCCAATTGTAATGGACCTTTCATAATCATTACCTCAAATTTAGTAGAAGTTAATGCCGGGGTTTAACGACCTTTTCCGGCAGGTCAGGAAGTTCTATGAATATTCAAATTTGCCAGTACTACCGCCTCTGGCTGGCGGTTACGCCCTTTTTGCGGAGGAGTTATCCGCTCTCAAAATTTATGAACCTGCTGAAAGGCGTGTAACCGGTTTTCCAACGTTCTCCCAGCCACAGTAAATCGTGGTCATGATTGCAGCTGAGTTAGTCTGATACAGGCTCACCTTCTCAGCCTGGACAGGCTCAGCAGAGTTATTCTCAGGAGCGTCAGACATCTCTACAGTACCCTCAGTCGAGGTAATCATCCCTGCCCCTTCAACGTTGATCATCATGTTTGCAGGGTCAATCAGCGACACGCCTGTGGCGTACTGACTTGGCAGAACAGATATCCCCAGAAGTTCAAACTGACGAAGCTGATTTTCGGTTAGGCTCAGCACATAGGTATTAGGCACCACCAGTGCAGAACCCTGCAGCGAGTTGCCATTGCTTACGTGTGTCGCGATCAAATCAGCGTAGCCTGCTACGCTTGGCGCATTAATCAGAGCACCAGCAGGCGATACTTCAGATACCTCGGCATCTTCCGATAGGAATTTACTGTCAATTTCTCTGACGCTCGCGCTAACCATCATGTTACGGATAGTTGAGTCAGTGCCGGGATTAGTGAGGCGCAACAGTTCATCAGATAAGACGACCAGAGAGGCCATTTTGAAAGGCTTCAAAGTGTCAGAATTATTCACAGCCCCTTTGCGAACAGGAACGGCGGCCCCCTCTTTTAACCAGCCAGCGCCGATACCACTGACAGAGCCGACTTTAGTTTTAAACGGGAATTGTATTGCCTTTGCCATTAGGCGACCGGGTATTGATTGAGAGAATGCGTACTCTGCAAATTCTCTGGCAATAACATCTGTTGTGATCAATGGACTGTCGGTCGTAGTTGCTCCGGCAACCAGTGCTTTTGAAAAATACTGCTCCAGCTTCTGATCCTTCTCAGAAAAACCTTTCGCCTCATTCAGACGACCATTGCAGCGAGCCAGCACACGTGCGGCTCTAACAAATTCCAGACCTTTCATAATCTTCTCCGTAAAGGTTAACTTTCCCTGTTAACAGGTTAACTGAGATAGTTAATACCCTTGTTAACAGATAAATCAGATAAACAATTGATATTTAATTATTAAATTGTTTATAGGGTGGTTGTTAACACCCCCTCAAAAGGGGATATTTTCTGCGCGTGAGAGGGGGCGAGGTTTCGAAGCAAGACCGCTTAAAAGCTTGACCACTCCCCCCCACCCTCATTGCTCACCCAGCAGGCTAATCAGCCCTGAAACATCGCTCTCCAGCTTCTCAATGCGCGTGTCGCGCTCCTTAAGCTCTAACGCATGCTTTGCATTAATCTCGGTGATTGTTTCCTTCACAGCCTCGCTCACGGCCTTCAGGATTGATGTGTCTCGATCAGTTAGTGCCATCAGCTTTCACCTCTTTGCTGCCTAAAGCCTGGTCAATCAGATGGCGTGCAATAGCGTGAACAGATGGGGCGCTGCTCATGCTTGAGCGCTGGCGCTCTGATGCCTGTATCTGTTCCAGTCGCTTCACCTGCTCTGTGGTGAGCAGGATAGTTTTGAAGTTAGGATTCATCGGTGCTCACTCCTTAATCAACAGTCGCAATTGTTTCACCTATCGCAATGATGAGCAATGTCATTGCGATAAGTGAAATGATTGAGATATAAAAAAGGAGCCTTAGCTCCTCACATGCTACTCACTAATTGCTTTGCTCACCTGCTCCTCACCTGATTAACACCAAACCACGCAAAATCCAGTAATGATAGGGGTTTCGGGGTTACTCCTCACTTTAGTCGCATATACACAGTGAAAGTGAGGAGAGGCTGATTATTACCGCAGCACTCCTCACCATTAATCGAATTACTCCTCACTCTTCCTTTTGGATAAAATTTTCACATTCTCACCATCGACCGATACCAAACCGTCAGTGTGGAGCTTAGTAAGCCATCGACTGAAGTTTTTACTGGTATCAATGCCCATTGCTTTCATGTCATCCCTGAGAATAGCTCTGGTGCATAAATCACCATTCTCAGTTCTGCTGCGTATCAGATTCCAAAGAGTTGAATGGTTCTCGGTGATATTTCCCAACCTTGCTAATTCAGGGTCGATTTCAACAGCTGTTCGAGCCACATCACGAACCACCAGCGAACAGATTTCCTCACCATCATCGTCGGTGAACAGTTCGACTGTGCGCAGGTCATACGCCTTCTTGGCAGGTTCTTCGGCGTCTTTCATCTTGGTGCAGGTCAGCACTAAAGCTTTCCCCTCACCTTCTCGTTTGACACTAAATTCTGCGTCCAGCGCTGCCCTGAAAGAACTGGACCCACGCGCACCCTTAGCCTCATCTTTGCCTGAGTGGTGCACCACCAGCACACTTGCGCCAGTTAAACGCTTGATGTTGTCACAGCCCTCAATGAATGCGCCCATATCGCGTGCGTTGTTCTCATCATCACCACCAAAGCAGCGAGCCAACGTATCGATCACAATAAGTTTTACAGGCGCACCTGACTCGGCCTCAATCTGGCGTGATGCCTTGATCACCTCGTCAACTTCCTCACGGCGCACCGGGAACACGGGCCTGTTAACAAGCCACAGATTGTCGATATTTTTTCCATGCGCACTTTCCCACGCGCGGATACGCCGAGGTACACCGACGCCACCCTCACCGACGATGTACATAACCGCTCCGGCGTTGACCTTGCGACCTGACCATTCCATACCCGCTGCGATATGACACGCCCATGAAACAGCGAGGAAGCTTTTGTAAGAGCCGCTTGGTCCATAAATGCTGCACAGTGACTGCGCCGGCAGAAAGTGCTTAATGATGTAATCCTGTTTGACGTTAAATCCCTCAGAGCCACGGGAAAGCGGCAATGAAGTACGTGAGGCAATCAGCCCGGAATCAGGGAATACGCGACTGATACGGGACACATCACGCAACCAGGTAATCATTTCGGTTTCGCCAATTTCCTCCACCAGCAGATTTCTACGGGTGGCGAGCATGCGATCGTTATCGGTATGCGCATAACCTGCATCACAGAAATCCTCATACGACATTTGCAGAGCACCGCGCAGACGAGCCACCAGCTTTCCGTAACGAGTTGAAGGGTCTTTGTGTGCCTGTAATGCCTTTTCAATTTCATCGCGTTCTACAGAGCGACCATGAGCCCAACGATATGCACAGCGGAACAGCGCATCTGATGCTGTTTCAACGGTTGTTAGTGTTGCTGTCATTTCGGGATACCTCCGCTCATCTGGAACTTGCCAATCAGCGGGTGGTACCAGTACGCCGATCCATACTTACGCTTAGCCGCTCTCAGCACTAAACGTGCCGCCTCTCTGAAACGCTCATCTTGAACCAGATAGCCACCAGCTTTGTGTTTCACCATCAGAACGCCAGTGTTTTGCGCCAGTTCTTCACCCTTCTTGGTGGAAATGCCATATTCAGCCGCCAGCGTGGATACTGGTGACATACCAGGAGGGATTTCACCTCCCTGTGTGGCCACCAGCGATTTAATTGATGATTCCAGTTCTTCCACGCGCTGAAGCAGCGATTCAACACGACCTGATAACTCATTAAATTTGACGTTGCTGATCATGATTGCTGCTCCTTACGGCGTTTCTGTTCTAAATCCGCTAAATCGCTGTTTTGTTTTAATGCCTGGGCAATGCGTGGCAGGTTTCTCAGTACAGAACCGATCATGAATAAATCGCGCTTCGCATCTGCGTCCGGGTAGTCTTCGCTCTGGCTGGCTTCGAATGTCATGTTGCCAATCACCGTCAGTGCAGAGTTAATAGCCATTGCAGCGCTGGCGCAGTTATCGCTGTATTCCTGAAGTGATTCTGTAGGGCAATCAGAGAGGCTGTGTCTAATCAGCGCGTGATAGATGTCAGACATTTTTCGAACCCTCCAGCATTGCGTGATCCATGTCCATGCTGATACCACGAACAATGTGATTGATCCCGGCGATAGCGGCTGTGACGTCATCACCTTCCATTTCAGGGCTGCCATGCTCAAGGGCGATCAATAAAGCGCATACCTGATGAAGCCCCATCATTCCAGTATTGAAACGAGTGGTTTCAACTGAGGTGATATTTGCTTTAGCCATGATTCACCTCCTGCACCTGAATAAATTCTTTGGTGAAACGGATTTCCGCCCAGGTGCACGGGCATGTGAAGCCATCACGAACAAAGGCAACACGATTGAATGCCGCAGCTATCACAGTGACCAGTTCGCCGCGGCTGTTCTTCCAGCGCTGATTAGCCTGAATGTTATGCATGACGCACCTCCGCTAGAGGCAGACGTGCAGCAAGTGAAAGGATGAAATGCGGAGCCAATACTCGGCGGGCGTCCTGCTCTGTTTCGGCTTCTACTGACAGACGGCACGGCTTAGCCGCCATATCTGCACGATCAATCGCCAGAAAACGCCATGTAAATTTAGGGTGAGTTTGGGTATGCTGTTTTTCAGCCATAATCGTTACCTCATATAACGGTTTGGTAAGAGGCCCGGTTAGTGTTGACGCACTTCCGGGCTTCGCTGCATTTAATGGTTGCGTAAAACCGATGTGGTACGTACCATTGCGGTTAATCCTAATACAGCGGTACGTACCAATGCAAGATAAAAATACCAAACTCAAATTTGAGCGTTCCAACAGCACCAAAAAGAACATCCGCTTTGAAGATGACCTTCTTGCCGAGATTAACAGCGTGGCCGGATCGGGTAATTTCAGTTCTTGGGTTAAGCAGGCCTGTAGAGAAAAGCTCAGCAGGGACTCAAAAAACTGAACAAAATCAAGGGGCGCAAAATTGCTCCGGTTGAAACTTTCGATTAACGTGTTAATCTGTTCTGGCGCTGTTTTATTAAGTTTGTGACACTGGCGACCCTGCAAGGTCGCCTTTGTTTTATCCGGCATACCTCACCCCGCTTTACCGACATCAGCTTTGCCCTGCGCAAGTTGCCAGGCGTTTATCTCAGATAACAGCCAGCCCACAGCACGCGCGCCAATCTTACGGCGAGCGGGGAACTTTCCTTTTTTTTCCATCAGGTAACGAGTGGTGCGGCAGAGTCCAGTGAGTTGACGGCACTCAGGTTCACGAATAGTGCGTTCGAATAATTGGTTGTTCATTACTGCTCCTTACGGTGTTTTGCTGTTCGTAAGGAGCGTACTGAGGAGGGCTTTTACTTCTTGGAGGTTTCCGTTTTTACTGTGGATATATCCACATATTCCAGCTCTGTATCTTTGAGCCACTCTGCCAGAACCTTTCCTGACACCGGTGATCTGATGCCTGCCCTGTCAAAGTCAGCAAGCATTTCACCAGTGTTGCGCTCCGTGTTAAGCATCGACCTGGCTTTTCCTGATGATCCAAAACCATAATGAATCTCAATTAGTGCCTTAATCATTTTGGATTGTTTATTTTCGTTGTGTTTTTTCTCAGGCTTTTCAATTTCTCCCATTGGTAATGATGAATGAGAGTGATCGACCTTCCCAATATTTGCTGACATAACGCACAAGTATTTAGCTGGGAAATTAAAACCTGAGTAACTATGAATTGTTATAGGTCCATACCCTTCATGGTCTTGCGAGGGGTGAAGGGTATACACCCTTATCATTTCATTAGATAAATCAAACTCATATTCAATCAGCGAGTTATAGCTTATTTCAAAAAAGCCATTCAGGTAGCGAGCTGAAAATGAATCAGTATCAGGCTCAATAACCTCATTCACAGGTACTTTGTAGACACCGGACACACTCCAACCATCACCCCGCAACCCTGTGTAGTCATCAATGCTAAATCTTTCCAAATCATCATAAAGCCCAGCAAAGAATATATTAACCTTGCCGTTTTCATGCTCTGACCATTTAGGGATAAATATTGATAACTGGAGCGCACCTATTGCCCCCATATGAATAATATCTTTTACCGAGCAACCAAGCCTTTCTGCCGCCTCTGGCAGTGGGTAATAAAGTCTTTCAGGTATAGATGTTTTATTCATTTCGCAGCCTTCATCACAATCACATTTTCAGGGGTTTCAGACAGCAGATTAAGTCTGTCCATCCACTTATTCAGCGCGTCCAGCTTTTCCGGCATGTACTGGCTGCGGTTATAAACTGCCATAACGCCACCCAAGGTGTGCCCGAGCAGCTGCTCAACAACGTGCGGAGCGATCCCCATATTGTTTAGCGTGGTGGCAAACGTCCGGCGCAAATCGTGAAGCGTCCATGGTTCAGAGTGCCCAAGCTTTTTGTAAAGCATCCTCCCCCACTGGCTGACCGCTTCCGGGTTCTTGATCTCGCCCAGCAAAAGGCCGCTCTCTCTGTTCTGATCCACCAGCGCTGTAATGTATTCCCGGACATCAACGGGAACCGGCCTCACAATGCGCTCACCGCCTTTACTGTTCTCACGCGGAACCGTCCATACCCAATCCACTAAATCCCACTCAGAGAGGCGTGAGAGCCTTAATTCCTGCGTCCTGCATCCAAATACCACCAGCAGGCGCAACAGGGAGGCGTAATACGGCAGGAACCTCTTTCCGTGGCACTCACGCCATAGATCGGCTAATTCGGCCTGTGTGTGCTCCCTGTCGCGCTTATCCTGCTTCTTGCCCACATCGTCTATCGTCAGGTCATCCAGCGCGTTACTGGTTGCATAGCGGTGTACTCGGCAGAATTTAAGCGCCTGCTTACACATCTGCAGAAGATAGCCAGCAGCGACCGGCGCACGGCTGCGCACTCTTTTGAAGCATTCAAGCCAGTGGCGGGTTTCGCACATTGAAAGAGGATAATCCCCAATATATGGGTAGATATGGCGCTTTAACTGCTCAGTGTGCTTTGTGACGTTGGCGCGGCGGTGGGTAGCGTATTCAGTAATCCAGTATTCAAGCGCCTCTTTCACCGTAACCGGCTTGAGCGTCTCCTGCTTACTGATCCCTAACTGGTGCTTTGGGTTTTTACCTTCTGCCAGCCAGGAACGGCACTGCTCACGTTGCTCTCTTGCTGATTTGAGTGACAACTCAGGATAGTTACCCAGCTTGATACGCTGAGGCGCAGCCGTGCGGCCACCAGTGCGATAGGTGAAATACCAGGTGAGTATTCCCACCTTTGAAACCTTTACGCTCAATCCATCGCCATCAGCATAGAAATTTTCTGCCGGGCTTTCCCTCCCGACCATCTTACGTAATGCCGTGTCGCTTAGTTTGTTTGTTCCACCAGCCATCAAAATACCTCAGTTCATACGCAGCACTGACTACACCACTGACTACACATCGCTATGTTACTCCCTAAACTTTAACGAACAAGTTTAAACGATAAATAGAGATTTATTCAGTGATTACAGTGAGTTGAAATGTCAGTAATGAACGAGGTTAAACCATAAAAAACAACGGTTTGGATAATACGGCATGAACTAATTGTTCTTTGCTGCGCTAACGCCAACCCTCGGGTTGGCGTTTTTGTTTGTGCCTCACCAATAGTTTCCCTGCGTTAGCAACGGATGAAACAATTGTCGCGGATATGGTAACGATAGTTGCAATTGCATCCGTGATATTTCGTCTCTCTTACCGCACGTCTTTTGCCCCTTTTTAGCGCCTGCTTTGTGCGTCATAACGCCCGCCATGCCGCTTTCCCAGTGATCCTGCACTGTTTCTACCGTAACCCTGCAAACGCATACATTTTATCCTGAGTGATGGCTCACACTGCTTCCACATAGTGAAACTATTTGCACTATTTGTGATCGCGTCGTCTCGTCATGCAGCCTTTTGGTGCGCGATAGTAGCCAAAATTTCTGGATGCGTCCTTTTATTAAAAGATCTTTCCAGTGAATTCAGGATTCTGCAAACCTGGCATTACCTTTGCAGAGTCGTGGATGGCTAACCGCCACAGACAGAAAAAAGCGCACATTAAAGTGCGTGCAAACATAACAACACACGATCTCGCCACACAGGATGCTTTATGAAAAAGATGATGCTTTCCACCCTGGTCGCTGCAGCCTCGCTGTTCGCCGTTACTCAACAAGCGCACGCAGGCACCACGCTGGATGCCATTAAAAAGAAAGGTTTCGTACAGTGCGGTATCAGCGATGGCCTGCCAGGTTTCTCCTACGCTGATGCCAGCGGCAAATTTACCGGAATCGACGTGGATGTTTGCCGCGCTGCTGCGGCTGCGGTATTTGGTGATGCAAGCAAGGTGAAATACACCCCGCTGACGGCTAAAGAGCGTTTCACTGCGCTTCAGTCTGGTGAAGTGGATATCTTGTCTCGTAATACCACCTGGACCTCTTCGCGCGATGGTGGCATGGGCTTCTTGTTCGCTGGTGTGAACTACTATGACGGCATCGGCTTCCTGACCCATAAGAAAGCGGGCCTGAAAAGCGCCAAAGAGCTGGATGGTGCCACCGTATGTATTCAGGCCGGTACCGATACCGAGCTGAACGTGGCTGACTACTTCAAAGCCAACAAAATGCAGTACACGCCAGTGACCTTCGACCGTTCTGATGAGTCAGCGAAAGCACTCGACAGTGGCCGCTGCGATACCCTCTCTTCCGACCAGTCTCAGCTGTATGCACTGCGTGTGAAACTCGGCAAACCAGATGATTTTATCGTGCTGCCAGAAGTGATCTCTAAAGAGCCGCTGGGTCCTGTGGTACGTCGTGGTGATGACGACTGGTTCACCATCGTTAAATGGTCTCTTTACGCTATGCTGAACGCAGAAGAGATGGGCGTGAGCTCTAAGAATGTTGATCAGATGGCGGCCAAACCCACCACCCCGGATATGGCTCACCTGTTGGGTGCAGAAGGTGACTTCGGTAAAGACCTGAAACTTGATAATAAATGGGCTTACAACATCATCAAACAGGTCGGTAACTATCAGGAAGTGTTCGATCGCAACGTGGGTAAAGACAGTGCACTGAAAATCGCGCGTGGCCAGAATGCACTCTGGAACCAGGGCGGCATCCAGTACGCTCCACCAGTACGCTAAGTCTGTTCTGCCAGTCGGGCACCGCACCCTGCGGTGCCCAAGCGTTTTCTTCACTGAGGTTTCAACATGTCACAACGCCCAACCGTAAAGAGGGATTTTTCGTTTGGTAATCCTACGGTTCGCGCCTGGCTTTACCAGATCATCGCGATTGTGGCCGTGCTTGCTGTGGTGGGATATCTGGTCCACAACACAGTAATCAACCTGGCCAACCGCGGCATCACTTCCGGTTTCGGATTTCTTGAGCGCAATGCCGGTTTCGGCATCGTCCAACACCTGATCGATTACACCGAAGGCGATACTTACGCGCGCGTGTTTATGGTGGGGTTGACCAATACCCTGCTGGTTTCCGCACTCTGCATTGTATTTGCCTCCATCCTGGGCTTCGCCGTGGGGCTCGCGCGTCTGTCTGAAAACTGGCTGCTGCGTAAACTCTCGACCATCTACATCGAGACGTTTCGTAATATCCCACCGCTGCTGCAGATCTTCTTCTGGTACTTTGCGGTGTTGCGTAACCTGCCAGGGCCACGTCAGGCACTCAATGCGTTTGATCTGGCGTTTGTCAGTAACCGCGGTTTGTATATTCCGTGGCCAGAGTATGCACCTGGCACCTGGCCATTCCTGATTGCGCTGGCACTGGCCATCCTCGGCAGCGTTGCACTTTTCCGCTTCAACCGTAAGCATCAATTGAAAACCGGCCAGTTACGCCGCACGTGGCCCGCCGCTGCAGGTTTGATTGTGCTGTTACCCCTGATTGCACACACATTGTTTGGTGCTGCAACGCATTGGGATGTACCAGAACTGCGCGGATTCAACTTCCGCGGCGGCTTTGTGATGATCCCGGAGCTGGCGGCGCTAACGGTGGCGCTTTCTGTGTATACCTCATCGTTCATTGCCGAAGTGATTCGCTCTGGGATTCAGTCCGTGCCGTACGGTCAGAATGAAGCAGCCCGCTCGCTGGGTCTGCCAAATCCTGTCACGATGCGTCAGGTCATCATCCCGCAGGCAATGCGCGTGATCATTCCACCGTTAACCAGTCAGTATCTCAACATCGTGAAGAACTCATCACTGGCCGCGGCCATTGGCTATCCAGATATGGTGTCATTGTTTGCCGGCACGGTGCTGAACCAAACTGGCCAGGCCATTGAAACTATTGCGATTACCATGGCGGTCTATCTGATCATCAGCCTGCTTATTTCACTGCTGATGAACCTTTACAACCGCAAAATTGCGCTAGTTGAGCGATAAGAGAACGGGATCATTATGTCTGTAACCACACACGATACATCGCCTGCACCCAGCAATCCGTTAGGGAAAGCCTGGCTGTGGGCGCGCAAAAATTTGTTCTCAAGCTGGCTGAATACCCTGCTCACGTTGTTCAGCTTTTGGATTATCTGGAGTGTGATTCCACCGGCGCTGGATTGGCTTATTTTCCAGGCCAACTGGATTGGCGAAACACGTGCAGACTGCACCAAAGCAGGTGCATGCTGGGTATTTATCCACGCACGTTTTGGCCAGTTTATGTATGGACTTTATCCACATGAACTGCGCTGGCGCATTAATCTGGCGTTGGTGATTGGCCTACTGTCGATCGTTCCCATGTTCATTAAGTCGATGCCACGTCGTGGTCGCTACATTGCCTGCTGGGCGGTGATCTACCCAATAGTAGTCTGGCTGCTGATGTATGGCGGCTATCTGGGGCTGGATCGCGTGGAAACCCGCCAGTGGGGCGGTCTGACGCTGACGCTTATCATTGCTTCAATTGGCATCGCCGGTGCGCTGCCGTTGGGGATTCTGCTGGCGCTGGCTCGCCGTTCAAAAATGCCGGTGGTTCGCACCCTGTCAGTGATTTTCATTGAGTTCTGGCGTGGTGTGCCACTGATTACCGTGCTGTTTATGTCATCGGTAATGCTGCCGCTGTTTATGGCAGAGGGCACGACTATCGACAAGCTGGTACGTGCGCTGGTCGGTGTGATTCTGTTCCAGTCCGCTTATGTTGCAGAAGTGGTGCGTGGCGGCTTACAAGCACTGCCAAAAGGGCAGACTGAAGCGGCGGAATCACTGGCACTCGGCTACTGGAAAACGCAGATGCTGGTTATTCTGCCACAGGCACTTAAGCTGACCATCCCCGGTTTAGTGAATACCATCATCGCACTGTTTAAAGATACCAGCCTGGTGATCATCATCGGCCTCTTCGATCTCTTCAGTAGCGTGCAGCAAGCCACCGTTGACCCCACCTGGTTGGGCATGTCGACCGAAGGCTATGTGTTTGCTGCCATGGTCTACTGGATTTTCTGTTTTAGCATGTCGCGCTATAGCCAGCATCTGGAGAAGCGCTTCCACACCGGGCGCAAATCGCACTGAGGTTTTACATGACACAAATTATGACTAATGCGGCTGACGCCATGATGATTACGCTCGAAAACGTGAATAAATGGTATGGTCAGTTCCATGTTCTCAAAGATATTAACTTGCTGGTGAAACCCCGCGAACGCATTGTTCTTTGTGGGCCTTCCGGATCCGGGAAATCAACGACTATTCGTTGCATCAATCATTTAGAAGAGCATCAACAAGGTCGTATCGTAGTAGATGGCATCCATCTTAACGATGATGTGCGCAATATTGAGCGTGTTCGTACCGAAGTCGGCATGGTATTCCAACATTTTAATTTGTTCCCGCATCTTACCGTGTTGCAAAACTGCACGTTGGCACCGATTTGGGTGCGTAAGATGCCGAAGAAAGAAGCGGAAGAGTTAGCGATGCATTATCTGCAACGCGTGCGTATCGCGGAACATGCCCATAAGTTTCCAGGACAGTTGTCAGGAGGGCAGCAACAACGTGTGGCGATCGCGCGTTCACTGTGTATGAAACCGAAAATCATGCTGTTCGATGAACCGACCTCAGCACTCGATCCAGAAATGGTAAAAGAGGTTCTCGATACAATGATTGGTCTGGCAGAAGATGGTATGACGATGTTATGCGTGACGCACGAGATGGGCTTTGCGCGTACTGTGGCGGACCGGGTGATCTTTATGGATCGCGGAGAGATTGTTGAGGAAGCGCCGCCGCAGGAGTTCTTCGCGAATCCGAAATCAGAACGTACACGCGCCTTCCTTTCTCAGGTCATCCATTAATATCAAATGAGTGACTTAAGCCTCTGCGCCATCTGGCAGAGGCTTTTTTATGCTCGTCGTATTACGACGCATCCACTCTTTCGTCGTGTTTTCCGAGTGTTAAGCCTGTTTGCGTAGTTTTAAGCCTACGCGCGTAGTTTTTAACATACAAAAAAGCCCTGAACTTTCGTTCAGGGCTTCTGTGTTTGATGCCTGGCAGTTCCCTACTCTCGCATGGGGAGACCCCACACTACCATCGGCGCTACGGCGTTTCACTTCTGAGTTC
>NZ_JBWXON010000037.1:0-8666 GCF_056678875.1 Pantoea folii
AAATCCGGAAACGAAGCGTTTCCGGATTCTTACACAGCCACTGGATCGTTCAACTGATCCTTAACTGATCGGCATTAGGCCATTAAGGCCCATTTATCGTTCTGCTGACTTATTTAAAGTACAGCGACAATCGCTTCACAGAGCGCAGACATATTGTCTGGCGTCATCCCAGCCACGTTCACACGACCAGAGTTAACGGCATACACGCCGAACTCGTCACGCAGGCGCACAACCTGATCTTTGGTCAGGCCGCTAAACGAAAACATGCCATTCTGCTTAATGATAAAGCTGAAGTCCTGTTTCGCGCCTTTCTCTGCCAGGGTATTCACGAACAGCTGACGCATGCGCTGGATGCGCTGACGCATGTCTGTCAGCTCCTGCACCCAGATGGTACGCAACGCGTCGTTACCGAGGATGGTGGCGACCACAGCGGCACCGTGTGACGGTGGGTTAGAGTAGTTAGCACGGATGCTGTATTTCACCTGGCTAAAGGCGGTTTTCGCGACATCGCTGTTGGCGGCAACCAGCGTCAGTGCACCGACACGCTCGTTGTACAGGCCAAAGTTCTTGGAGTAAGAGCTGGCAACAATCAGCTCCTGATGAGACGCGGCGAAAATACGCAGACCTTCTGCATCCTCATCCAGGCCACGTGCAAAGCCCTGGTAAGCGAAGTCGAACAGTGGCAGCCAGCCTTTTTCCTGCGATAGCTTCGCCAGCTGTTGCCATTGGTCCGCGGAAGGATCGACGCCAGTCGGGTTGTGGCAGCAGCCGTGGAAAAGAACCACGTCGCCGGCTTTGGCTTCCTGCAACGAAGCGACCATGCCTGCGAAATCGAGGCTATGGTTGGCCGCGTCGTAATACTGGTAATCACAAACTTCCAGACCCGCCGCGTTGAATACGTTTTTGTGGTTCGGCCAGCTAGGGTTGCTCACCCACACGCGCTTCACATTAGTCTGCGTCGCGAGGAAATCCGCAGCGACGCGCAATGCACCGGTGCCGCCTGGGGTTTGTGCTGTGCACGCGCGGCCCGCTGAAATCAGCGCGCTCTCTTTGCCGAACAGCAATTCCTGAGTGCAGCGAGCAAAGTCGGCCAGACCATCAATGCTCAGATAATTTTTGGTGGTTTCATTTTCCAGCAGATACTGCTCAGCTTTTTTAACACTGGTGAGTACCGGTGTTTTACCGGTTTCATCTTTGTAGACACCAATGCCAAGGTTGATTTTATTCGGGCGGTCGTCGGCGCGAAACAGGTCAGCCAGTCCCAGAATAGGATCGGCGGGTGCGGCAGAGATCGATTCAAACATGAGTCAGTTCCGTTTGGGTGAACTTTAGCAAAATGAGCTATCAGGGTAGCGTCAGATGATACGCTTGCCAACCGCTGACATAAAAAAGAAATAAGCCACATGTATAAAGTAGTGGCGCTAATTGAGAGGGCGATCACTGAAACGCAAAACGGAGCCCGAAGGCTCCGTTTTAGGCGATACACATATCTAATCGAGAGATTAGAACTGGTATACCAGACCTACTGCAACTACGTCGTCGGTAGCCAGACCCAGTGGGTTGTTGTCATCCAACTGGTTGATTTTGTAATCGACGTAGGTAGCCATGTTTTTGTTGAAGTAGTAGGTTGCGCCTACATCGATGTATTTAACCAGGTCAGCATCGCCGATACCTTCGATGTCTTTGCCCTTAGACTGGACATAAGCGATGGATGGACGCAGACCGAAGTCGAACTGGTACTGAGCTACAACTTCGAAGCCCTGAGTTTTGTTAGCAAAACCGGTTGCGCCAGTGATGTTGCTGTTTTCGATGTAAGTTGAGTTACGGGTCTCGTTGTACATTGCAGCCAAATAGACGTTGTTCGCATCATATTTCAGGCCAGTAGCCCACTGCTGCGCTTTATCACCACGACCATAAGTAGCAGTGTTTTGAGCATTAGTACGGTCGCTTGAACCATAAGCACCAACAACGCCTACACCGATTGGTGAGGTGTAAGAAACAGAGGTGCCCCAGCCGTCGCCATTAGCACGACGAATATCGGTACGGTCGTTTTTGCCCTGGTACTGCAGAGCAAAGTTCAGTCCATCAACCAGACCGAAGAAGTTGGTGTTACGGTAGGTGGCCAGACCAGTAGAACGGCCAACCAGGAAGTTATCAGAGTAACCGGTATCGCCACCGAACTCTGGCAGGACGTCGGTCCAGCCGATTGCGTCATACACTACGCCGTAGTTACGACCGTAGTCGAATGAACCTGCATCACCGAATTTCAGACCAGCAAAGCCCAGACGAGTTTTGTTGCCGGTTTGTGCGTCAGAACCTTCAGAGTTGTTCGCCTGAATGTTGTATTCCCACTGGCCATAACCGGTCAGCTGGTCGTTAATCTGGGTTTCACCCTTGAAGCCAAAGCGAACATAAGTCTGATCGCCGTCATCGCCAGCGTTGTCAGAGAAGTAGTGCAGACCAACAGCTTTACCGTACAGATCCAGTTTGTTGCCGTCTTTGTTATAGATTTCTGCTGCGTTTGCTGCGCCTGCAGCTAACAGAGCAGGGATAACCACTGCAAGAATGTTGCGCTTCATCATTTTTTATTACCCTCATTGGAGTTATTTGGACATCTGCCACTGCCGTCAAGAAACCTTTACGGGAACCTTGAAAGAAGTTTGATGTCTCCTGTGTCTGCACGCATCTTTCCATCACAGGGTTGCTATTTCTAGCCCGAAAATGATTCAAATCTCGCAATTACGTATCAAAAAGCAATTATGTATTACAATTTGTAAAATATCGGGAACTTTGTGAGAGAACTCTAAATTTACAAAAATAAAAAAAGGCCGGCAGTACCGACCTCGTTATATATATGAATTACTTATATTTAATCGCGAATTTTAGAAATTAGCGTTACGTGGAGTACGAGGGAAGGGGATAACATCCCTTACATTTTGTACGCCGGTGACATAGGCGATTAATCGTTCGAAACCTAATCCGAAGCCAGCATGTGGCACGGTGCCGTAACGGCGCAGGTCACGATACCACCAGTAATCCTCTTTGTTCAGACCCATTTCTGCCAGACGTGCATCCAATACATCCAGACGCTCTTCACGCTGTGAACCACCGATGATTTCACCAATACCCGGCGCCAGAACATCCATTGCTGCCACAGTCTTACCATCTTCGTTCATACGCATATAGAACGCTTTGATGTCTTTCGGATAGTTCTTCACCACCACCGGCGCTTTGAAGTGCTTCTCGGCCAGGTAACGTTCATGTTCGGAGGAGAGATCCACGCCCCAGGACACTGGGTTTTCGAATGTCTGGCCGCTTTTCAGCAGAATGTCGACCGCATCGGTGTAGTCTACCTGGGCGAAATCGGTTGTGACAAAACGTTCTAAGCGAGCAATCGCATCTTTGTCTACGCGTTCAGCGAAGAACGCCATATCGTCAGCACGCTCTTCAAGCACCGCCTTGAACACATACTTCAGCATGGCCTCAGCCAGTGCAGCAGCGTCGTCAAGGTTAGCGAAAGCGACTTCCGGCTCCAGCATCCAGAATTCCGCTAAGTGACGGCTGGTGTTGGAGTTTTCTGCGCGGAAGGTCGGGCCAAAGGTATAGACTTTTGACAATGCACAGGCATAAGTCTCGGCATTCAGCTGGCCAGAAACGGTCAGGAAGGCTTCTTTACCAAAGAAATCTTTGTCGTAGTCAACTTTGCCCTGTGGATCGCGCGGCAGGTTTTCCATGTCCAGCGTAGAGACGCGGAACATCTCGCCCGCACCTTCCGTATCCGATGCGGTGATCAGCGGGGTAGAAACCCAGAAATAACCATTTTCGTGGAAGAAGCGATGCAGCGCCTGCGCCAGAGTATGACGTGTACGCGCCACGGCACCGACCAGATTGGTGCGCGGACGCAAGTGTGCGACTTCACGCAGGTATTCGATACTGTGGCGCTTTGCCGCCATTGGATAGGTATCCGGATCGTCTACCCAGCCGGTGACTTCTACGTTGGTCGCCTGCAGTTCAAAGGCCTGGCCTTCACCCGGTGATTCCACCACTTTACCAGTGACAATCACTGAACAGCCCGTGGTCAGACGCAGCACTTCATCCTGATAATTATTCAGAGAATTATTGACGACGGCCTGAACGGGATTAAAGCAGGAACCGTCATAAACGGCGATAAAGGAAAGACCGGCTTTGGAATCTCTTCGGGTACGCACCCAACCACGTACGGTGACTTCACTGTCAACCGCGACACGGCCGTGCAGTACATCCGCTACAGGCACTACGCTCATAAATATCTCTCTATATATAGAAGTGGATAAAAGCCCCATTTCGGGGTTTTGCTATGTTACTTGCGAGCCATCAGGAAACAAGCAATTTTGCAGGGGAAAAAGGGAGATTTGTTGTGAAAGAGCAGGGTGCGGGCACCCTGCATCCATGATTAGCTGGCTCTTTTCACCAGCGGGAGGTCGAATGCTTTACGCAGGGCGCGCACGAAGGCTTTGTCCTGGCAGATAGTTTTGCCTGGGCTGTCAGAGAGTTTCGCCACCGGTTTGCCATTGCAGCTCACCAGTTTAATCACGATGTTCAGTGGTGTGACGCCAGTAATATCGCAGGTCAGGCGCGTACCAATGCCAAATACCACGTTGGCGCGTTGACCAAAGTGACGATATAACGCCAGCGCTTTATCCAGATTGAGGTTATCTGAGAACACCAGCGTTTTACTCTTCGGATCGATATCCAGACGCTGATAGTGTGCAATGGCTTTTTCACCCCACTCCACGGGATCTCCCGAGTCATGGCGCAAACCCTGATAGCGATGGGCAAAGCCAGGGCCGAAATCACGCAGGAAGGCATCCATGGTGATGCAGTCTGTCAACGCGATACCGAGTTGGTCATCATACTCATCCAGCCAGGATTGCAGCGCCGCGCGTTGGCTATTCGCCAGCACCGGGCTGATCTGTTGATGTGCCTGGAACCACTCATGGGCCTGAGTGCCCACCGGATTGAGCTGTAAGCGCCGGGCGAGATCGTAATTGCTGGTGCCCACTAACCACGGGAACTCCGCTTTTAACGTACTGACGATCGCTTCCTGAACCGCTTTGGAGTAGCGGCGACGGGTACCAAAATCCATCAGCTGGAAGCGAGACATATCGAGATCGCCCACCTGCTGACGGAAATCGACCAGCTTCTGCTGTAACTGAGTGACCGCTTGTTTCACACCGATCTCCGGTGTGCGATGGCGATGCACCACTTCACTGATCAGCGCCAGCAGCGGTACTTCCCAAAGAATAACTTCGCGCCATGGCCCGCTGATCTGAATAGACAGACGGCCATTCTCATTGCGCACCCTGACCTGAGAGGGATCAAAGCGGAATTGGCGCAGCCAGTTGAGGTAATCGGATTCAAAGAAAGGTAAGCCACTGAGATAGTGATATTCGTTGTCGCTCAGGGCAAGGGAGGGCAGCGTATCGAGTTGCGCGCGAATCTCATCGGCATACTGGCCGAGCAATTCATCGCCGCGACAACGAAATTCTGCCGTTACCGGGACATCGTAGTAACGATGATAAACGGCCTGCTGCATATGAAGCTTATACGCATCGGTATCAAGCAGCGTGGTCAAAATCGGGGAAGCATGTCCAGTCATGGTGCGTTTCAGCATCCTCTTCCGCGGAGCAGAGCCCGGTGTCAACAAAGTCATAAAGACGCAGGAGTATAAAACAGTAATGACCGCGATCACACCATAATTGCGGGTGGCAGGTCGAGGGTCATTTGTGCCATTGTTAATGAATTGTAGCCTTTTGCACGAAGGCACGCATTGTGCGTGGCAACGAAGGCACAACCCGCTTAGACTTTGACGGGTCAACATATTAACGATGCGAGAAGGACTTATGACGCAACAGCCGCAAATCAAATATCGCCACGACTACCGTGCGCCGGATTACACCATCACCGATATCGACCTGACTTTTGACCTCGATGCCGCCAGCACGCGCGTGACGGCGGTGAGCCAGGTGAAGCGTCTCGGTGCTGCGGATGCCGAACTGCGTCTGGATGGCGAAGACCTCACGCTGGTGTCGCTGGCGGTGGATGGTCATCCCTGGTCACATTATCGTGAAGAAGAGGGTGCGCTGGTCATCAGCCAGCTGCCCGACAACTTTACCCTGACCATAATTAATGACATCCATCCGGATACCAACACCGCGCTGGAAGGGTTGTACAAATCGGGAGATGCGCTCTGTACGCAGTGTGAAGCTGAAGGCTTCCGCCATATCACCTGGTATCTGGATCGCCCGGACGTGTTGGCGCGCTTTACCACCACGATTATTGCCGATGCGGCAAAATTTCCCTTCCTGCTCTCCAACGGCAATAAGTTAGAGAGCGGTTGCCATGAAGATGGTCGTCATTGGGTGAAGTGGCAGGATCCGTTCCCGAAACCGTGCTATCTGTTTGCGCTGGTGGCGGGCGATTTCGACGTGCTGCGCGACAGCTTTACCACGCGTTCCGGCCGTGATGTGGCCCTGGAGATCTTCGTCGATCGTGGCAATCTCGATCGTGCCGACTGGGCAATGACCTCTTTGAAAGCCAGTATGAAGTGGGATGAAGAGCGCTTTAACCTCGAATACGATCTCGACATCTTTATGATCGTTGCGGTGGATTTCTTCAACATGGGCGCGATGGAGAACAAAGGCCTCAACGTCTTCAACTCCAAATATGTGCTGGCGAAAGCCGAGACCGCCACTGATAAAGATTATCTCGGTATTGAGGCGGTGATTGGTCACGAATACTTTCATAACTGGACCGGTAACCGCGTCACCTGCCGTGACTGGTTCCAGCTCAGCCTGAAAGAGGGCCTAACCGTATTCCGTGACCAGGAGTTTAGCTCTGACCTGGGCTCGCGTGCGGTTAACCGCATCGACAACGTACGCGTGATGCGCGGTGCACAGTTTGCCGAAGATGCCAGCCCAATGGCGCACCCGATCCGCCCGGATCAGGTGATCGAGATGAACAACTTCTATACCCTGACGGTGTACGAAAAAGGCTCTGAAGTGATTCGCATGATGCATACCCTGCTCGGCGAAGCCAATTTCCAGAAAGGCATGCAGCTCTACTTTGAACGTCACGATGGCAGCGCAGCCACCTGCGACGATTTTGTGCAGGCGATGGAAGATGCCTCTAACGTTGATCTGTCACAGTTCCGCCGCTGGTACAGCCAGGCGGGTACGCCAGTGTTGACGGTACGTGACGACTACAATCCTGAGCTGGAACAGTACACGCTTCATGTCACGCAGCACACGCCACCGACGGCCGAACAGAAAGAGAAGCTGCCGCTGCATATCCCGCTGGATATCGAATTGTACGATAACGAAGGCAAGGTGATTCCGCTGCAGCATAACGGCCATCCGGTGCATCATGTGCTGAATGTCACCGAGGAGTTCCAGACCTTTATTTTCGATAACGTGCACTTCCAGCCAGTGCCTTCGCTGCTGCGTGAATTCTCGGCGCCCGTGAAGCTCGATTATAAATGGAGCGATGCGCAACTGACGTTCCTGATGCGCTACGCCCGCAATGATTTCTCGCGCTGGGATGCGGCGCAAAGTTTGCTGGCGACTTATATTCGTCTGAATGTCGCGCGCCATCAGCAGGGACAACCGCTGTCGCTGCAGTTGCACGTGGCGGATGCCTTCCGCGCGGTGTTGCTGGAAGAGCAGGGCGATCCGGCGTTAACCGCGTTGATTTTGTCACTGCCTGGCGAGAATGAAATCGCCGAGCTGTTTGACGTGATCGATCCGCTGGCGATTTCTGCGGTGCGTGCGGCGCTGGTGCACGCGCTGGCAACCGAACTGAGCGATGAATTGTATGCCGTGTATCTGGCTAACCAGAGCCAGGAATACAAGGTGGAGCATGCAGAGATTGGCAAGCGTGCACTGAAAAATGTCTGCCTGAGCTATTTGGCGTTCGCCGATGTGGAGCAAGCAGATAAACTGGTACAGGCGCAGTATTATCAAGCCAACAACATGACGGATGCGCTGGCCGCGCTCTCGGCAGCGGTGTCAGCGCAGTTGCCGTGCCGTGAAGCCTTGCTGGCCGCCTACGACGAGCGCTGGCATCAGGATGGTCTGGTGATGGACAAATGGTTTGTGCTGCAGGCCACCAGCCCGGCGGACAACGTGTTGAGCAAGGTGCGTGAACTGCTGAACCACCGTTCCTTTACCATGGGTAACCCGAACCGCATCCGCTCGCTGATTGGGGCTTTTGCTGCCGGCAATCCTGCGGCGTTCCACGCCAAAGACGGCAGTGGTTATAAGTTCCTGGTGGAGATGTTGACCGATCTCAATACGCGTAATCCGCAGGTGGCGGCGCGCATGATCGAACCTCTGATTCGTCTGAAACGGTACGATGCCGATCGCCAGGCGTTAATGCGCAAGGCGCTGGAAACCCTGAAAGGGCTGGATAAGCTGTCGGGCGATCTGTACGAGAAGATCACCAAAGCGTTGAACGCCTGATAAGGTAAAAGCCGCATCACGATGATGCGGCTTTTTATTGAACTCGCGGCCACTTCCCTTCGCTGCCCGGATTGGCAGTGGCAGTCTACTGTTCGACTTCGACTTCGACTTCGACTTCGACTTCGACTTCGACTTCGACTTCGACTTCGACTTCGACTTCGACTTCGA
>NZ_JBWXON010000038.1:0-3650 GCF_056678875.1 Pantoea folii
TGGTGGAGATAAGCGGGATCGAACCGCTGACCTCTTGCATGCCATGCAAGCGCTCTCCCAGCTGAGCTATACCCCCAGCACCGAAAAACAGCCGATTTAACTCGACGGACGGCATCATATGAAACCGCTCCCTGAGTGTCAACGCCAAATTCTCGTTCTGTGTTCAATCGCTGAAAAAGGCGGCAACGCCCTACCGTAATGGCTTTTTTTTCAACGCAACTGTGCATTCCGTTAACGTATTTTCGCATTTAACACCCTGCAACCGAGGTTAAATCAGGGTTAAAGATGTTAGGAATAATCTTGTGTTCGTTACGGGTAAGTGTAAAACTTAGCGCGCTAATTAACCGGTCAACCTTCCAGGGTATATCACTCGTTGATCGGCCAGCATTTTCCCCTTGTTCAATAAAAGAAAAGTGAAATATGTCGCTGCATACACCAAAAGAGATCGCCCAACTGGCGATTCAAGCGGGCGTGGCTAAAAGCCGTTTGCCTGTTTCCACCTTATTGATCCTTGGTTTTATGGCCGGTGCTTTTATTGCCACTGGTTTTCTGTTGGATCTGCATGTTATCAACCAACTGCCTGCTGAATGGGGCTCCTTTGGCGGCTTCCTCGGCGCGGCGGTGTTCCCGGTTGGCCTGATTCTAACCGTTCTGGCCGGTGGCGAACTGTTGACCGGCAACATGATGACCTTACCGATCGCGTGGTTCGCTCGCCGCATCAGTGGTGTGAGCGTGCTGCGCAACTGGTTCTGGGTCACCATTGCCAACTTTATTGGCAGCATCGCGGTCGCCTGGTTCTTTGGTCATATGCTCGGTATGACCGAAGGCGATTATCTGAAAAAGACGGTGGCAATTGCGCATGCCAAAGTGAATGCGGATTTCCTGCACGCCTTCATTTCCGGCATTGGATGCAACTGGCTGGTGTGTCTGGCGGTGTGGTTAGCCTTCGCCAGTAAAGATATGGTCGGCAAAATCTTTGGCATGTGGTTCCCGGTGATGGCCTTCGTGGCCATTGGCTTCCAGCACGTGGTGGCGAACATGTTTATTGTGCCCGCCGCGATTTTTGCCGGACAAATGAGCTGGGCAGACTTTGCGCCAAACGTCATTGCCGTCTTCCTTGGCAACGGCGTGGGCGGTGCAATATTTGTTGGTCTCACCTATTTCCTTGCTTTCCGTCCTGCACAAGCTGAAACCAGCGAAGCTTAATATCCGATTTATGCCTTTTGTCATCAGACAAGAGGCATTTTCCTGCCTGATTACTTTTCCCCGTTACGTTTTGTTGTAATATGTACAGCTAATGTATTTAACAGGGACAGCATCGTGAAAAAGGAATGGCTCACCCCCGAGGAGCTCGCGCTGGAAACGGGCTACAGTCGGCAAACGGTGAATAAATGGATCAAACGCGAAAACTGGACAACCACGCCCAAGCCCGGTGTACAGGGTGGTAAGGCGCGATTGATTCATATTGATGAGCGTGTAAAAAGCTTTGTTCAGTCTACCCGCCACGCGACCGAGCCGGCGGCCAATTACGGTGCTCAACAAAATACGTTACCTGCGTTATTAATTAATTCTGTCCAGCAAATGACGACCGCTGAGCAAGATCAACTGGCTGCATTGTTGCTGCGCGAGGGGATAAGTGGTGTGCTGGAACGGTTAGGGATTAAAGAAGATTAAAAAAAGCCGGGCGCTCATGCTCCCGGCTTTTTTAATGCCCGCGATAAGTGAAGCGGCAACGTTACAGGCTGCCGCTACCTCAATTAAGCCTGGGCTTCACGCTCAGCAATGAAGGCCAGCGCTTTTTCGATACGGGCCACGCTGCGGCTGCGACCAATCGCTTCAACCGTCACATCCAGTGCCGGAGACTGGCCTGCACCGGTGACCGCCACGCGCAGTGGCATGCCCACTTTGCCCATACCCAATTCCAGCGCATCAGCAGCACCCTGAATCGCGTTGTGCACATTCTCGGCATTCCACTCGCTGTCGCTCAGCGCAGCCAGTTTATCACGCACCACTTCCAGTGGCTGGCGTGCAACAGGACGCAGATGTTTCTTCGCCGCGTCAGCATCAAAGGCTTCAAACTCTTCATAGAAGTAACGGCAGGAAGCCGCGATCTCGACCAGCGTTTTGCAACGCTCACCCAGCAGCGTCACCAGCTTCGCCAGTTCCGGACCGGTGCGGGTATCGATATTCTGTTGCTCGATGTGCCACTGCAGCTGCGTTGCCACGTATTCTGGCGGCAGCGTATTAATGTAGTGATGGTTCAGCCACTGCAGTTTTTCGGTGTTAAACGCACTGGCAGACTTACTCACGGCATCCAGAGTAAACAGCTCGGCCATCTCAGCAACGCTGAAAATTTCCTGGTCGCCATGTGACCAGCCCAAACGCACCAGATAGTTGAGCAGCGCTTCCGGCAGATAGCCGTCATCACGGTACTGCATCACACCGACTGCGCCATGGCGTTTCGACAGCTTCTTACTGTCATCACCCAGTATCATTGAGACGTGCGCGTAGGTTGGCACCTCTGCACCAATCGCTTTAAGGATGTTGATCTGGCGTGGCGTGTTGTTGATGTGGTCTTCACCACGGATCACGTGAGTGATGCCCATATCCCAGTCATCCACCACCACACAGAAGTTGTAGGTTGGTGAACCATCGGTGCGGCGGATGATCAGATCATCCAGCTCCTGATTGCTGAACTCAATTGGACCACGGATCTGGTCGTCAAAAATGACCGAACCTTCTTGCGGATTACGGAAACGCACCACGCAAGGCTCATCCGCCGCATGATGTTCATGGCTGTCACGGCAGCGGCCGTCATAGCGTGGCTTCTCGCCTTTCGCCATCTGCTCTTCACGCAGCGCTTCTAAACGCTCTTTAGAGCAATAGCATTTATAAGCGGTACCTGCTGCTACCATCTCATCGATGACCGCGTTGTAACGATCAAAGCGCTTCGTCTGATAGTACGGGCCTTCATCCCACTGCAGGTTTAGCCAGTTCATGCCATCCATGATGGCTTCAATGGCTTCCGGCGTTGAACGTTCCAGATCGGTATCTTCGATACGCAGAACGAATTCGCCCTTGTTATGGCGAGCATAAAGCCAGGAATAAAGAGCAGTACGGGCACCGCCCACATGCAGGTAGCCCGTTGGGCTGGGTGCGAAGCGAGTTTTGATTTTCATTCAGCATTGCCTTAGATGCGCAGGTTTCTTTATCTGGATGACAAAAAAACGGGTTAACGCGAAAAAACAGTGCGCATATTCTAGCAGGTGGGACGCTTTCCTCAATGACTCTCGCGGCGGCATCACAGATTGAAGTGCGTTTTTCTGCTAATAAAACCAGCACATTGGCTAAAAGCGCGGCATGCTGCCTAAATTTAAAGCGAACGCACATTTATGTTTTAAAAAGCGTTGACTCACTTCGCTGGATCCCTATAATGCGACTCCACACAGCGGGGGTGATTAGCTCAGTTGGTAGAGCATCTCCTTTACACGGAGGGGGTCGGCGGTTCGAGCCCGTCATCACCCACCACTCTAAAAGTGGCTCGCAGTGTACAAGAGTTTGAAGAGTAAGATATGGGCGATTAGCTCAGTTGGTAGAGCATCTCCTTTACACGGAGGGGGTCGGCGGTTCGAGCCCGTCATCGCCCACCA
>NZ_JBWXON010000039.1:0-3419 GCF_056678875.1 Pantoea folii
TCAGAAGTGAAACGCCGTAGCGCCGATGGTAGTGTGGGGCCTCCCCATGCGAGAGTAGGGAACTGCCAGGCATTAAACAAGTGAAGAAACCCTGAACGAAAGTTCAGGGTTTTTTTACGTCTGCAGATCGGCGAAATCGGGGTTGTTTTACGTCTGAAACTGACGCCTTAAGTTTAGCCAGACGATCATAAAACCCCCGGGTTACTGACCTTTTCTCAGCCATTTTTCAATAAAATCAGCAACCTTAACCGGCTGATTAATATCGAGAAGTGGGCGGTCAATCGTTAAGTTCTCATCGCTGGCCAGCGCAACCACGTATTCATCCAGTAAATCAGCAAATTCCCCTTTGACACCACGCCGCCACAGCGCGATTTTGGGTACTGGCTCATCTTTAAAGCCCTCAACCAGCACCAGATCCAGCGCGGAACTGTCCATCCGCGCGACCAGTTCCGCCAGATTCAACGTCTGATCAGGGGTTTCACACATCAATGCCCAGCGCTGAGTACTGGCAACAATCACCTGATCGGCACCTGCTTTTCGCAGCAGATAGCTATCTTTTCCCGGCGTATCAATGTCCATTTGATGATGGGTATGTTTGATTAACCCAGAACGAATACCGCGAGCCTTAAGCAGCGGTATCACCTGTTGAAGCAAAGTGGTTTTTCCGGTGCCACTCCACGCAACGATCGCCAGTAAAGGCACGCTCATCACTGCTTTTCCCCATCAACTAAATCGTCGGGCGTATTAATGTTGCGGAAAGCTGCCTCAGAATCTGCGAACGTCACGGCATGCCCACCATGTTCACGCAGAAACTGCATTAAACGCCGCTCACCACGAAGCAGCCAGGCTTCCAGATCGTCGGCCAGTGATCGATTGACCAGTGCCAATGCAGGATGATCACGCTGCGTTGATCGTACCCACACCGCAGGCGCCGCGCCGCGCTGCTGCCATAATCGTGCAACGAAGTCCTCCGGTAACCAGGGCGTATCACAGGCACAAAAGGCGACCCACTCGGTCTTACTGTGCTGCAAGCCACTTAACATGCCTGCCAACGGACCGGGGTAATCTGGCATCGAATCAGTGACGACCTGACAACCGCTAGCCTGATAACGATCAATGTTACGGTTGGCGCTTATCAACACAATATTGACCTGTGGCATCAAACGCTGCAAAACGTGCTGATAAAGCGGTTTGCCCTGCAATTCCAGCAGCCCTTTATCCAGGCCGCCCATACGACTGCCTTGCCCACCTGCGAGGATCACGCCGGTAAATGCGGTCATTTTCGTCTCCTTGATCATACTGGACGATACTTGCATAACGGCAGCCTACCACTGCATAGAGGAATCAATGATGAAATATCACCGACTTAATGAATTGTTCGAACTCCTGCAACCGGCCTGGCAAAAGGAGTCTGACCTTAACCTGCTGGCATTTTTACAGAAACTGGCGCAGGAATCAGGCTTCAGTGGCCCATTAAGTGAATTAACCGATGACATATTGATTTACCATCTCAAAATGCGTGACGCTGGCTGCGATGCGGAAATTCCCGGACTGAAAAAGGATTATGAAGTGGACTTCAAAACCGCGCTATTACGTGCACGCGGTGTGATTAAGGATGATGAGTAGTGTTATCCTTGCGCATTCCTTGCAACGGTAACACACAGGCAAAATGATGAGCGAAGCCGCCTTTAATTTCCAGACGCTGGACCCCGATGTCATCCTGGATGCACTTTGGGATGCGGGTCTGCGTGTCGAATCCGGCTTAACCGCCCTCAATAGCTACGAAAACCGTGTCTATCAGTTTAGTGATGACGACAAACGTCGCTATGTGGCTAAGTTCTATCGGCCACAACGCTGGAGTGCGCAACAAATCCTGGAAGAGCACCAGTTCACGCATGATCTGCTGGCCGATGAAGTGCCTGTTGCAGCACCACTGGCACTGCAGGGCAGTACGCTGAATCACCATGCCGGTTTTATGTTTGCCGTTTTCCCAAGCCTGGGTGGGCGACAGTATGAAACCGATAATGAAGAACAGATGGAGTGGGTGGGCCGCTTTCTTGGTCGCATCCATCAAACAGGTCGGCAGAGCTTGTTTCAACAGCGTCCAACCTTCGGCCTGGAAGAGTATGTCTTACAACCTCGCCAGGAGCTGGAGCAAAGCACGCTGGTACCGGCTGCCCTGAAGGATGCGCTGCTGAACGCCGTTGATAAACTTATCGGCACCCTGCAGCAGCGCTGGCATGATAAATGGCAGCCGCTCAGGCTGCATGGTGACTGCCATCCAGGTAATATCCTGTGGCGAGATGGCCCAATGTTTGTCGATCTTGACGATGCGCGCAACGGACCTGCAGTGCAGGATCTGTGGATGCTGGTGAACGGCGATCGTCAGGAGCAGCTGATCCAGTGGGATATTCTGCTGGAAGCTTATAATGAATTCAGTGACTTCGATTTACATGAATTGTCACTGATTGAGCCTTTACGCGCTATGCGCATGGTTTATTATTTGGCCTGGGTGGTACGCCGCTGGCAGGACCCGGCTTTTCCGCGCGCCTTTCCCTGGATGACCGATGAGGATTTCTGGCGCCGACAGATTGCACTATTTATCGAGCAGGAGAGGCTGTTACATCAACCCCCGTTGCAGCTTAGCCCGCAATTTTAATGAAGTACTCAGGAGATTTTTTCACGATGAAAAAGATTATGTTTGCGCTGGTAGGTTTAATGCTGGCATTTGGCGCCTCAGCGGCACAGTTCAATGACGGCAAACAATTCGTCACGCTGCCAAAGCCGGTTGCTGGTGAGCCTCAGGTACTGGAGTTCTTCTCCTTCTTCTGCCCGCACTGCTACCAGTTCGAACGCGTCTATCACGTGAGTGATGCCGTGAAAAAGAACCTGCCAGCAGACACTAAAGTGACGAAATATCACGTTGATTTTCTCGGTGGAGACTTCGGTCCTGTTGTGACTCAGGCCTGGGCGGTCGCGATGGCGCTGGGCGTGGAAAGCAAGGTCACTGCACCGATCTTTGATGGTATTCAGAAAACCCAAACCATTACCGATGCGGCGAGCCTGAAAGCCACCTTCATCCAGGCGGCTGGTATTTCATCAGAAGATTATGATGCAGCCTGGAATAGCTTTGCGGTAAAAGCGTTGGTCGCACAGCAGCAGAAAGCGGCAGCCGATCTTAACCTGCAGGGCGTGCCAGCCATCTTCGTTAACGGCAAATACATGGTGAATAACGGCGGCCTGGACACCAGTTCTATGGACAATTTCGTTGCCGATTATGCCAACGTAGTGAAATTCCTGGTTGAGAAGAAGTAATTAAGCTCGAATAAACGCCGGCGATGTCGTAATGCTTGTCAGTTAAGATCTTAATGGAGGCCGCAACGGATAACGTTGCGGCTTCTTTTTTACCGCCCTTGGGT
>NZ_JBWXON010000003.1:0-343506 GCF_056678875.1 Pantoea folii
GGGGTGGAGCAGCCTGGTAGCTCGTCGGGCTCATAACCCGAAGGTCGTCGGTTCGAATCCGGCCCCCGCAACCAATTGTCTTAAGAAGAATACAATGTGAAAAGTCGCTTAACGCGGCAGACGGACGCGGGGTGGAGCAGCCTGGTAGCTCGTCGGGCTCATAACCCGAAGGTCGTCGGTTCGAATCCGGCCCCCGCAACCAATTACAGATAAGCACCTTAACGGGTGTTTTTTTGTTTTTGGCTTCCGGTAAAAAAAGCGGCGCAGTGGCCGCCCTCCTCTCAGCGACGCGCCAGCACCGCACCTTTATCGAAATACGCCTTAATCCCATGCAGAATCGCCTCAGCCACCTGATGCTGATAACGCGGCGTGCGCAGCTTACGCTCCTCCTCCACATTACTGATAAACGCGGTCTCCACCAGAATCGACGGAATATCCGGGGCTTTGAGCACCGCAAACCCCGCCTGATCCACCGTGCGTTTATGCAGGTGATTAATATGTCCCATGCGCGATAACACCTCTTTGCCGAACTTCAGGCTGTCGCTGATAGTCTGCCGCTGCACCATGTCGAACATGGTGTGATCCAGATAGCGGTCACCGCTCATGCTCACCCCACCAATCAGATCCGATTCGTTCTGGGTTTGTGCCAGGAAACGTGCGGCGGTGGACGTTGCGCCGCTGGTCGAGAGCGCGAACACCGACGAACCGCGCGCCGCACGGCTGGTAAAAGCATCGGCGTGAATCGAGACAAACAGATCGGCGCGCTGTTTACGTGCTTTCGCTACCCGCACGCGCAGCGGGATAAACACATCCTCGTTGCGCGTCATATACGCCTTCATGTTGCGCTCTTTGTCGATCAGCGCCTTCAGATAGCGACCAATCTTCAACACAATGTCCTTTTCGCGCGTTTTGTATTTGCCATGCGCACCGGGATCTTCGCCACCGTGACCGGGATCGATCATGATGATGATCGGACGATCGCGCCCCGCTTTGCCCGGCAAAGGTGCTTGCGCCGGTTGATCACGCTCAAGATCGCCCTGGTTGTAATCGTTCAGTAACGCCAGTAGCGGATCCTCTTCCGGCGAGGGCTGGCTCGGATAGAGATCGACCACTAAACGATGTTTGATGCCCGCAACCGGTGCCAGCGTGAAGATCTTCGGCGCAACGTTGCGTTTCAGCTCCAGCACCACCCGCACCGTGTTGGCATCAAACTGGCCAACTCGCGCATGTTTGATATAGGGATCGTCAACGCGCACCTGCTTATCCACCCCTCTCAGGACCGGATTGATATGCAGGTTATCGATGTCGATCACCAGACGATCGGGATTGCTCAACGTGAACTGTTTGTACTTGAGGGGGACGTTCGACTCCAGCGTCACGCGGGAGTAGGTTGACGAAGGCCAGATGCGCACCGCCACAATATGCTGGCTGGCCGCCAGCCCGGTTCGCGTTACGCTTAATAGCATGAGCGCGCCCGCACCCTGTATTAATCGTCGTCGTGTAAAAGCTTCGGACATGCCGCTCCAACTGCTGTGTAATGTCTAAAATATCGTCAATCGACGAGTGAAAGGCGAAAACTTTGCTTAACAAGCCATGGGTTGTTTTGCCAGAAAAACCAGATAATGCAGGCTGTTAGCGAGGGTTGCATCAGGAAAATCGTAAAGTAACGTCAGGCCCGGCGCTTGCATTAGCTGGCAAAAGAGCATAAAAATACACAAATTACGAATAAACATTCACAGAGGGTTTGCCGTGAAGGAACGTAGTACTGAACTGGTTCAGGGTTTTCGCCATACCGTTCCCTATATAAATGCCCACCGTGACAAGACCTTTGTCATTATGCTTGGCGGCGAAGCCATCGAGCATGAGAACTTTTCCAACATCGTTAACGACATTGGCTTGTTGCATAGTCTCGGCATTCGCCTGGTGGTTGTCTATGGTGCCAGACCGCAAATTGATGCCAGCATGGCCCAGCAACAGCTGGAACCGATTTACCACAAACACACGCGCGTAACCGATGCCCAATCACTGGAACTGGTGAAGCAGGCTGCAGGACGTTTGCAGCTGGATATCACCGCACGCCTGTCGATGAGCCTGAATAACACCCCGCTGCAGGGCGCGCACATCAACGTGGTAAGCGGTAACTTTATTATTGCCCAGCCGCTGGGCGTCGATGATGGCGTGGACTACTGCCACAGCGGCCGTATTCGTCGTATCGATGAAGAAGCCATCCATCGTCAGCTGGATAATGATGCCATTGTGCTGCTCGGCCCAGTCGCGGTGTCGGTGACCGGTGAAAGCTTTAACCTGACATCAGAAGAAGTGGCTACGCAGTTGGCTATCAAGCTAAAAGCCGAGAAAATGATTGGCTTCTGCTCCGAACAGGGCGTCACCAACCGCGAAGGCACGATTATTTCCGAACTGTTCCCCAACGAAGCGCAGACGCGTATAGATGAGATGGAAAACGACGGCGATTTCCTGTCGGGCACCGTGCGTTTCCTGCGCGGCGCGGTGAAAGCCTGCCGCAGCGGCGTGCGTCGTAGCCACCTGATCAGCTATCAGGAAGATGGCGCATTGATTCAGGAACTGTTCTCGCGTGACGGTATTGGTACGCAGATTGTGATGGAGTCCGCTGAGCAGATTCGTCGCGCCACCATCAACGATATCGGCGGCATCCTCGAATTGATTCGCCCGCTGGAGCAGCAAGGCATTCTGGTGCGTCGCTCACGCGAGCAGTTGGAAATGGAGATCGACAAATTCACCATTATTCAGCGCGATAATCTGACCATCGCTTGTGCCGCACTCTATCCGTTCCCGGATGAGCAGATTGGTGAAATGGCCTGCGTGGCGGTGCATCCCGATTACCGCAGTTCTTCACGCGGTGAGCTGTTGCTGGAGCGTGTGGCGCTACAGGCACGCCAGATGGGGTTGAAGAAGCTGTTTGTGCTGACCACCCGCAGTATTCACTGGTTCCAGGAACGCGGCTTTACGCCGGTGGATATTGAATCACTGCCGGAGAGTAAGAAGCAGATGTATAACTATCAGCGCCGGTCCAAAGTGCTGATGGCGGATTTGCGCTAACGGCGGGGAATGCCAGCTAGCGCGGTTAAAGGCAGTTAAAGGCAGTTAAAGGCAGTTAAAGGCAGTTAAAGGCAGTTAAAGGCAGCGTAGGGTAGGTTTCGCTAAACGGTCTGGAATTGCCCAACGTCTTAAACTGATAACGTTGTCAGGATGCGCATCCACGCGCATCCAATAAAACATCTGCATTGCCTGCGGTCGGTTTCTTTACCGACCTCAACTCTCGCTCAGAATGACTCTCCGCTTAACCGGTCCAACAATCCGCTGCGACGCTGAGTGCGTAATTGCACCGCACGACGAAATACGCCTTCATCGCTGTAAAGGGTTAACTGTTTGCGCGCACGCGTAATGGCGGTGTAAATCAGTTCGCGGGTGAGTACCGGTAAAAACTGTGCCGGCATCACCAGCCCGGTATGGTCGAACTCCGATCCCTGCGATTTATGCACCGTCATCGACCAGGCCGTATCATGCGCCGGTAACCGGCTTGGCTGTACGGCTTTGATGCTGCCATCCGGCAACGGGAAGAAAACTTTCAGCAGCCCTTCATCATCAAACAGCGTAATGCCAATATCGCCGTTAAACAGCCCAAGCGCGCTGTCATTGCGAGTCACCATCACCGGACGGCCCTGATACCAGCGGCTGCCCCCCTGCGGACGACGAATCAGCTGCATCTGCATCAGTTTTTGCTCAATACGCTGATTTAATCCCTGCACGCCAAACGGCCCTTCGCGCAGTGCGCACAGCAGCTGATAACGCCCAAATGCGTGCAGAATCTCTGCGGGCTGTGCTCGCTGGCTCACCAGCCGCAGGAATGGACGGTAGCCTTCCGCGATAGCATTCAGCATTGCCTGATAGGCCTCGCCATCATTGAGTGGCTGGCGTGATATATCGCTGAAGCCCGCGTTAAATGCGGCCTCAACCGCCTTTGGCTCACCGGCATTGACCGCAGCCGCCAGCTTGCCGATGCCCGAGTTAGCATCAAAGCGATAGCTCTTGCGTAGTAGGCAGATGGCGTCGCGCACGGCTGGCGCGCTGTCATCATCGTGGCCTTCAACCTGGCAACCGGTTAACGCACTCAGCTGGGCTGCACGCGCGACGCTGTATCCCGCTTCCGCACAGCGGCAAATATCGCCCAGTACCGCACCGGCTTCTACTGACGCCAGCTGATCGCGGTCACCAAGAAAAATCACGCGCGCCTGGGGTGGCAGTGCGGCGATGAGATTGGCCATCATGCCCAAATCAACCATTGAGGCTTCATCCACCACCAGCACATCCAGATGCAGCAGGTTACCGGCGTGATAGCGCAAGCGCTGGGTTTCGGGCTGGGCACCGAGCAAACGGTGCAGCGTGGTAGCTTCCGCTGGGAAGCGTTGGCGCTCGGTGTCGCTGACCGGCAGTTTTTGCAGCGCTTTACCGAGTGATTCGGTTAAACGCGCCGCCGCTTTGCCGGTCGGGGCTGCCAGTTGAATGCGCAGTGCACCCTGGCTCAGGCGAATCAATGCCGCCAGCAGTTTTGCCACGGTGGTGGTTTTCCCGGTGCCTGGGCCGCCGGAAATGACTGCTGTTTTCTGCGTTAGCGCCACCGCCGCCGCGATTTTTTGCCAGTCATCGGGTTCAGTACCAAACAGGTTATCCAGTACAGCACGCACCTCTCCATCAGGAAATGCCTGCGGAGCAGACTGCGCCTGAAAGAAACGCGCCACCTGCCCTTCATGGTGCCAGAGACGATGCAGATAAAGACGGCCTTCGGTCAGTACAATCGGTGCTGCCTGCCCGTTGTTGCTGTTGCTCAAAGCAGGCCAGCCAGCCAGAATTTGCGTCCAGTCCTGCGGCTCGCCCGCCGCCAGCCAGATGGCCTGCGCCAGTTCAGGATGGCGGCCATTGAATAACCCTTCACGGCTCAGCTGTGACAGCGGTAAGCAGACGTGCCCCTCACCCGCTTCCGCGCTGAGACAGGCAGCCGCCATGAGGCGTGCTGGCTGCGTGTCATCCGCCAGCAACAGGGCGAACTGAACATCCAGTGAGCGCAGCAAACGCAGCTCAACCGCCTGTTGAAGTAGCGCTGTAATGCCACTCATGCCGAGGCTCCCTGCCCGCGAAACAGGCTATCCAGTTGTGAAACAAAATCCAGAGTTGGCCGTGTGTGGAATACGCCGTTGGCCGGTGAAGTGCCATCCATGCCACGCAGGAACAGATAAAACACGCCGCCAAAGTGCTGCTCGTAGTCATAATCTGCCACGCGATGTTGAAGATAGCGATGTAGCGCCAGCGTGTAGAGCTGATATTGCAAATCATAGCGGTGGTCGATCATCGCCTGTCTCATCGCTGCTGGCGTATAAGCTTCGTGGCTGTCGCCCAGCCAGTTAGATTTGTAATCCAGCAGGTAATATTTGCCTTGCCAGCGGAACACCAGGTCAATGAAGCCTTTCAACATACCCTGTACCTCACGAAAATCGAGCGGCGGCGCATCGGACGATAAAGCATCCTGACGGATCAGCGCATCCAGATCATTCGCGGTCAGCAAACCGTCAATCGGCAAGTAGAAGCCCATCTCCACGAGTCGATCGCTGGTCTGTACTTGACCGAGCTGTATCCCCTGATCGTTGAGCGGCGTACTCACCACGCGCGCAATCCAATCCGTCAGTATCGGTTGCCAGTACAATGGATACCCATTCTGCTGCAGATGTTGCTCCAGCAATGCGGCCGTGGGGGGATGTGGGAAATCGAGAGATTCGAACAGTTCATGCAGGAAAGTCCCCGGCGCGGCGCCGCGCGGGAAATGGTGCGGTGTCAGTAGAGCTTCAGCGAGCTCTTCCTGCTGTTCTTCGCCTGCGGCTTCCAGATCGAAGCGTGGCATCACATCAAGTAGTCGCTGGCTACCGTGTTGCTGCATGCCTGAGTAGCTGGTGACGCGCCAGGGTTCCACCAGCGTGCGGCTAACGGTGCGGGCAGCCAATGTGTCATGAGCGGGATCAGGCGCGTGCCAGCGTTCGGCTACCTGTTCCTGCACGTGCATCACCTCGGTACCCGCGACATTGTGCTGATTGAGTAAAGTTTCCAGCTGTGCCGCTGTCGCCGCTTCACCACGCTGCAAAAGATGGCCCAGTGCGCTTTTATGCAGATCGCTCTCGCCTTCTTTTTTGCGCGTGCCGCGAAACAGCGGTGCCACACCTACGCTACAGTGATACACCGAACGGGTAAGTGCCACGTACAGCAAGCGCAGGTCTTCGGCCAAACGCTCCTGCTCGGCCATCGCCAGGCTTGCGTCATCGGCCTGCAGATCCAGCACCGCTTCAAAGTTGTCGCGATCGTGATACAGCGCGGTATCCGCCTCGCGGAATCCGGCGGCGAACGGCAGCCACACAAGCGGATATTGCAGTCCTTTAGATTTATGGATAGTGACGATCTGCACCAAATGGCGATCGCTTTCCAGACGCAATTGCTGGCTGGACGACTGACTGTCCGGGCTGGCTATCTGCTGCGCCAGATAACGCACCAGCGCGTGCGGGCTGTCGAGCTGCGCCGCCGCCTCCTGCATCAGTTCGCCCAGATGCAGCAAATCGGTCAGGCGGCGTTCGCCATTTTCTGAGGCGAGCAGGTTTTCCGCAAGCTGGCGTTCCTGTATCAGCTGGCGCAGCATCGGCAGTACGCCGCGCTGCTGCCACAGCAGTTGCCAGCGGGCAAAAGTCTCTACCAGCTCATCCCAGCCGCGCGCATCCTGATCCAACGCATCCAGCTGTGCCGCATCAAAGGTAAACAGCGAGGTAGCGAGCGCCGTGCGCAGCATGCGCTCCTGCTCGGGAGCCAGCACCGCCTGCAGTAACCACAGCAACTCGCGCGCTTCGGGCGTGGTGTAGACGCTGTCGCGGTTCGATAAATAGACCGAGGGAATGCCAAGCTGGTTAAGTGCTTCACGGATCAGATTGGCTTCGTTGCGGCTGCGCACCAGCACCGTGATATCCGATGCCTGCACCGGGCGTTGCGCGGCCGCTTTACCCAGCAGCGCACGCTGTTGCTGACCCGCCTGTAACCAGTGGCTGATATCCGCGGCACACTGTCGCGCTAACGCCTGCTGATAATCGCCTACGCTGCACCCGTCGCCCGGCAGCAGCCAGAAACGCAGTGCCGCCTGATCCTGGTTATCCAGTGTGAGAGAAAGCGTCTGATTTGGCTCAGCGAAGTGCACCGGCAAGAAAGGGATAGCATCAAAGACAAAAGGCGCTTCGAGCCGATTGAACAGCTGATTGACGCTCTCCACCATTGCTGGCGAAGAGCGCCAGTTGGTGTCAAGGGTGTAATGCGCGCTCACTTCATTGCGCGCGCGGATATAGGTAAAGATGTCTGCGCCACGAAAGGCGTAAATGGCCTGTTTTGGATCGCCAATCAACAGCAACGCATGCTCGGGTTGATTACCGTACAGCGTGCGGAAAATGCGGTATTGCTGCGGATCGGTATCCTGGAACTCATCAATTAACGCCACCGGGTAACGCTGACGAATCGCCTGCGCCAGCATTTCTCCTGCAGGCTGCTGCAGGGCATCATCCAGTCGGCTCAGGAGATCATCAAAACCCAGCAGCGCCTGCTGGCGTTTCTCTTTCCGTACGGCGGCGCGGATATCCACCAGCGCGCGCGCAATCAGCAAATCGCGTAGTGAAATGGGCTGAGTCAGAAACAGGTCGATGGCCACAAACAGGGCATGGTGCGGAGGATGGCCTTTTTTGGTTTTCTCCTCCAGCACCCGTTGACCAAAGCGCGCCAGCTCTGCGGGCACCTGATAATCCAGGGTTTCACTCTGTGCCCAGAAACTGACTTTATTCACCCACACCGGCAGATTTTTACTGCTGTAGCTGCGTTTGTCCACGTCGGACTGCCCCACCAGCGTCAGCACCTCTTCACCCACCGCGCGCCACTCGGCTTTCATCGCGTTAATGCGCGCCAGGTTTTCGTTGTGGCGCATCGTCAGCGTTTCGTCGTCAGCGGGCGCTAAACGCAGGTTAGGTGATTCGCCTTGCAGCCACGGCCGCAACGTCGCCAGCAATTGCTCCGGACCACTCCACTCACTGACAATCACGCGGGCGATATCCAGCGAGAGGGGATAACAGTGGCGACGCCAGAAATCGGCAGTGGCCTGACGCAGCAGCAGTTGTTCATCTTCAATCAACTGCTGTTCAAACAGCATGCCGGATTCAAAGGCATTGAGATTGAGCATGCGCTGACAAAAGCCGTGGATGGTAAAGATAGCCGCTTCATCCATCTGCCGCTCTGCAGCCAGCAGTAGCGATGCCGCTTCTGCTGGCTGCGGCATCTCCAGTAGCAACTGCATCAGCATCGGATTGCGGCTGGTACCGCGAATGCAGGCCAGCCGCAGCTCATGGATGTTGGCACGGATACGTCCGCGCAGCTCTGCGGTGGCCGCCTCGGTAAAGGTCACGACCAGAATTTCTTCGACCGACAGTGGCCGGGCATAGGCATGTTGCCCGCCCAGCCCCAACAAAAGCCGCAGATAAAGCAGCCCAATGGTGAAGGTTTTGCCGGTTCCAGCAGACGCCTCAATCAGCCGCTCGCCACGCAACGGCAGCGTCAGCGGATTGAGCGGTTCTGGCGGCTGAATCAGACTCATTGCGCGTCACTCTTAACCGGCAGGGATTGCTGTAGCTTCTCCACCTGATCCCAGGTCGTGAAGCCCGGCAGAGGTGCATAATCATCTTTGGTGGCGCCATCGTGGCTACCGCCAATCTGCGAAATCATCGCCATGCCCTGCTGTTCCAGCACCGCTTTATGGAAGAAATCGGCCACGCCCTGCGGCGTGAGCTTTTGAATCTGCTCGATGGCTTTTTCACGGGTATCGAAAGCAAAATTCTGCCGGTTGAAGTCACGGCTGTAGCGATTCGCTTCTTCATCAAGCGTTTGCGGGCGCTGTTTTAAGTCGTTGATCAGCGCCTGCTGATACTGGGCAAAATCTTCCGGTTTCATGTCGCGCAGGCGTTGCTCAGCCTGCGGATAGAACGCCTCAAAGCGCTGCATCAGATAGGCTGGCTGCTTGCTGTTGCTTTGCAGCAGGAAGCCAATCCCCCACTGGCGACCAATCGGCATCTGATACGAGAACACCGCATAGCCCAACTGTTCCTGGGTGCGCAGTTGGTTATAGAACCAGGGTTGGACAATCTGGCTCAACATGGTGCTGTTGGCCATGCTTTGATACTCGTCGTAACCCAGAGGCACGTAGAGTGCTGCCAGTGCAGAATCCGTGCTGCTTCCTGCGGTTTGCAGGTTGGCCTTCATGGCTTTATCGATCACCACGTCATCGCTGTGCCAGTAACTGTGACCATCGCTGTGCAACTGCTGTTGCAGATCGGTTCCCAGCTGTTTAACGCGATCGGCGGAGAGGTTGCCCACCACCATCATTTCCGGCGTAGCGTTGCGCAGTAAGGCATCACGGTAATCCGTCACGTCTTTCAGCGTCAGATCTTTCACTAGCTTGCGGCGCGTCTCACGCTGGGTATACGGCAGCTGTGACAGCATCTGCATCGGTTGAATCGCCTGCTCGAAGGCTTTGCCCTTCTCGGCGGCTTCCAGTCGATCCAGATACCAGGATTTTGCCTGTTCCAGTTGCTGTGCGTCCGGCTGGAAGCTGGCATAGCCCTCAACCAGTTTTTTCAGTAACTCCGGCAGACGCTGGGTAAAACCACTGGCGCTGAACACAATGCCGTCATCTTCACCGGTAGAAAAACTGATCCCCCCCACTGACGCCTGCGAGTTCAACTCATCCAGCGCCACGCTTGAGAGATAATCATTCAGGCCAAATAACACCTGCTGACGCGCGTCGCTTATTGCCGCTTTGTTGCGCAGTGCCAGAGTAATGGCTGCCTTTGGTTCACTGGCGTAGAACTGGCTTGGCATCCAGTAGATGCGCATGCTGTCACCGTCGGTCAGCGCCACCGGATGCGTATACGTTTTGCCATCACCAGGCATAATGGAGAAATCAGAAGGGATATACGGATTCAGCGTCGGCATCGACAGCTGAATCTGCGTACCACGCTGCTGCCAGTCACTGAACTGTGCATCACTGATTTTATCGACCTGGTAAGGCGCATTGACAAAATAGGCTTCTTTGTTGTGCGGCTCATTCGGGCTGATATACCAGATGCGGGCATTTTGCGGTGTCATCTCATCCAGACGAGATTTGATCGCCGCAGGATCAAAGTTATCCGCGAGATAAGGTGCATCCAGCGTATGATCCACTGGCACGCGCAGCATGGTATCCACTAACCATTCGATGTAATCCATGTCGCGGGTGATCGACGGATAGCGGAAATCCAGCGCCAGCACATGCGACACTTCATCGAAATAGCCCTTATCGATGCCTTTATTACGCAGCATATCGAGGTAGCTAAAGATCGCCGCCACCACTTCATCACGCTGTGCCAGGCCTTTGTCGGTCAGGGAGACCGTGATGGCAAACACGCCGCTGTTGCGGTCCGTCATCGGATCGGCACCGGCATTCACACCGTCGGCCAGCCCCTGCTTTTGCAGCCAGTCGTTAAGGGTGTTTTTACTGCGGTTGCCCAGGATGTAACTGATCAACGTATCGGTTTTGCTGCGGAACTGGTCGCTGTTGTTGGCGATGCGGAATTCAACTTTAAGCTGTTTACGCGGTTGGGCAGGCACGTAGTGGATGATGATGCCTTTCTGCGCATCGGTCACCACCGGCACTTCGATTTTCGGTACGATGGCCTGATGGTTAGCCACTCGTCCAAAAGTCTGGACCGCAATGTCGGCCATCTCTGGCAGCGATTTGTTGCTGTATATCACCGCTTTCATCAGATTGGCGGAGTAGTGGCTGTGATAAAACTCGGTCAGCGCCTGATGCAAATTGCTGTCGGGCTTATCGCGCAGCGTATCAAGGTTACCGCCTGAGTAGCGGGAAGCTGGATGCGCTGGATTCAGGGTTTCCGCCCCGACCTGCGCCATACGCAGGCCGTCGCGCGTACGCGCCATAGTGAGCTCTGCATTAACTGCATGACGCTCACGATCGGCGTTGACCGGATCGAGCAAAGGCTCTGCAATGGCATCGGCCAGACGATCCACCGCCGGTTGCAGTGCATCGTTTTCCACTTCCAGATAGAACGCGGTGCGATAAGAAGCGGTACTGGCATTGTGACTGCCGCCGTGCTTTTTCAGGAATTCGGCCAGATTATCCGGTTGCGGATAGCGTTTTGAGCCCATCAACACCATATGTTCGGTATAGTGCGCCAGCCCTAGCTGCTGATTGGGATCGTCCAGCGAGCCGATAGGCAACGTCAGTGCGGCCAGTGATTTAGGCGCTTCTTTGTCAGACACCAGCAACACCGTCATACCGTTAGTCAGCGTGATGGCCTGATAACTGCGCGGATCGTGATCGCTTTTTCGAATCGTTTCATTGATGGGCTGCCAGCCGCGATCGCTATCGGCAAAGGCATTCAGCGCCAGCATGCTCAGCAGCAGCGCTCCCATCCAGCGTGCGTAAATCCGCATTTAAACCCCTTTCTTTACCCTTTACCGCTGGCTGTGTGCCCAGCGGCGCAATAGACAACTTTTTATTATTTTGGGAACACCCGCAAAAGCGGCGTTACCCAATTGCTATTCATCATCTTGATGCGCAAGGCGCACCGGTAAATACCACTGGCGAGCGGCGGCAACAATTACCTGCACCGCCTCATCATCCAGCGTACGGCTCAGGCGCTGCAGATAAGGATCGCTGCCTTCGCCCTCCACCTGAAAACCACCCTGCCAGGCTTGCAGCAATTTGTTCAATGCCTTTTTCTGCGTGGCGTCATCGTCCAGCAACTGGCCGGATTTTCGATCAAAACTGGCATCCAGCCACGCGCCACCCGATTTGTTCAGCAACATCAACGGTTCCGTCATCCCCGCCTGATAAGCCGTCACGTATTCGTTCAACAGTGACAGCGCAGACTCAGCGTCGATGGCTTTAAAACGCCAGCGGCTTTGTTTGCGCCCGTACATGCGGCTTTCACCTGTGCCGCCCAACGCGCAGTACACCAGATGCTCCAGCCACAATAGCAGGCCATCGTTCATGTTCAGCACGCCCGGACGCCAGCGTAATAACCCATCAGCTTGCACCTGGGTTAACCAGCCGGTCAACTGCACTCCGTTAAGCGGCAGATTGATTTCCCAACTCTCTGCGGGCTGACGCTGTCCGCTCACTTCCGCAGCCACTTCCTGCATCTCTTCGGTCTGGCTCTGCCAGAAAAGTTCCCCAAAAGCACCATAAGGCAGATTGCCCGCAGCGCGATGACGCGCATAAAGCTGCGCGGGATCCTCACCGTTGACCAGGGTATTCAGTAGCTGCGCATTGATTTGATAACGCTCCAGACTATCTGGCGCAAACGGCTCGCTGTCCGGCAATTCGCTCTCTTCCATCCAGAAAGCCACGCCCAGCCGCTGCTGGAACCAGGCCCGTACCGGATGACGCCAGAAGCGCAGCAATTGCTCAAGCGAGAGCGTTTCCAGCGGCAGTGGCGGCAACCTTTGCACAAAGTCTGGCTGTGCCACGCCATTGCCGGTGGCAGCGGGCAACCATTCTGCGGCGAAGCTCTGGCCGTAAGCGTCAGGGCGGAAGTTCTCCGCTGCAAAGGGCATGCGGCTGTGGAGCTTCTGTAAATGTTCACGAACACGCTGCTCGCTGACGTCGGGTTCGCACGCTTCATCGCCTGGCAGACAAAAACTCTGACCAAGATAATCCACCAACTCCGTCACCAGCACGGAGGGATAACGCTCAGTGTTGTCCTGGATCGCACGACCGATATAGCTGATGTAGAGCTGATGCTGTGCCGAAATCAGGGCTTCAAGGAACAGGTAGCGGTCATCATCACGGCGGCTGCGATCGCCTTTGCGTGCCTGCTGCTGCATCAGGTCAAAACCGAGCGGCGCCAGCGTGCGTGGATAGACGCCATCGTTCATCCCCAGCAAGCAGACGACTTTGAACGGAATCGAACGCATTGGCATCAGGGTACAGAAGTTTATCGGCCCGGCCAGGAAGCGCTGACTGATACGCTGCTGATCGAGGCGCGAGCGCAACTCATCACGCAGTAAGGTGACGGGAATCGGTTGCTGATAATCAGCCTGCGTGCCCTGCTCAATAATCTGTTTCCACTGGGTTTCAACCAGCAGTAATGCTGCGTCGCTTTCGGCATCGCCGTTGAAGAAGCTGTCGATCAGCTCGCGGCACAGCGGCAACCACTCCGGTAGCGTACGCTCGCCAGTCAGTCGGGTGCGCCACGACTCTAAGCGAGAGAGCAATTCGGCCAGATGCCCGGCCAGTTCGGCAATCAATCCGCTGGATTCGTCGTAAGGCAGAATGCCCTGCCAGTCACCGTTGCGGCTTTCCAGCGCGTAACCCAGTAGCATGCGCTGCAGGCCGAAGCGCCAGGTATGTTGACCGGTGGCAGGCAGTGCCAATGCTTCGACGCTGGCATCATCCAGCCCCCATCGAATACCGGATTCCATCACCCAACGGCGCAGCAGGCGCAAACCGCTTTCATCCACCGAGAAGCGCTGCGCCAGCGCAGGCACTTCGAGCAGTGCCAGCACTTCTTCGGAAGCAAAGCGGCTGTCTGGCAGCGCCAGCAAGCTTAATAGGGCCAGAATCGCCGGATGTGCCTGGCTGGCGCGGCGATCCGAGATGGCAAACGGCAGATAACGATCCGCAGGCGCACTGGCAAACGCCGCCTGAATGAAGGGCGCGTAGCTATCGATATCCGCCACCATCACGATGATGTCGCGCGCTTTGAGATCGGGATCGGCCTCCATCAGCGCCAGCAGATGATCCTGTAACACTTCCACTTCACGCTGAGCGCTATGACATACCTGTAGCGTGATGGTGCGATCATCAGGGTCGAGCACCCGTTTTTTGTGGCTGTTACCCAGTTCATCGGCATGCAAACCGATCACGGCGTGGTCATCAAGGTTAAGCAGATCGGCTTGCAGACTGTGTAGCAGGCTGTCCTGCGGCATCTCAACAAAGGCATCAATATCGTTAGCGGCGGATTCCATCTGACTGAGCAGAAACAGATTATCGCGCCCCAGTTTGCCCCACGAGGCCAATAATGGATTGGTAAGTTGCTGCTCGCCGAGTTCATTGAACAGCGTTGGGGCAGCTTCGGGATCGCGGAACAGCGACTGCGCCTCGTCAGACTGCATGCGGCGACGTTTGCGGCTCTGCAATTTCGCGAGGAAAGCGTAATCCTGAATATCGCCCCAGTAGTGGCGGCAGGGGTTGGTAAACAGCAGATGAATATCAATATGGCGGCCAAGCGCTTCCAGCGCCTGCAAATACACCGGCGGCAGCGCGGAGATACCACAAATAAACACGCGCTGCGGCAATCCCGCCGGTGGCGTTTCGGCCTGCTCCAGCGCCTGGATAAAACGCGCATACAGATTGGCACGATGCCACATCGGCTGACCTAACTGCTCGGTGAACGCCACCAAATCGCGCCACAGCGGTGCCTGCCACTGCTGGGCATCACTCAGGCCATCAATGAGTTCTCCGCGCTCCCAGCTGTTGAGCCAGTCAGATCGATACACCAGATATTGGTCAAACAGATCTGCAACGCGAGCGCTGAGCTGATACAGCTTGCGCTTGTCATCGTCATCATTGAGGTAGTGACGTAATGGCTGGAACGCATCCTGCTCCAGCAAGGTGGGCAAGCGATGCATCAGTTTCCAGCTCATGCTGGCTTTGGTAAAAGCGCTCTCCTCAGGAATGCCGGGCAACACTTTGACAAACATGTTCCAGATAAAGGTCGCAGGCAGCGGAAAGTCGATATTCGCCGCGATACCAAAACTGTTTGCCAGTTCCATCTGCAGCCACTGCGCCATGCCGGGGCTTTGCACCAGCACCTGTTCGGCCGCGAGTGCATCGTTCAGCGGCTGGTTTTCAATCAGAATGCCTGCCAGATTTTTCAACAGATCGAGCTGATTGGAGTGGTAAACCCGGAACATAAATCTCCTTGAGAGGGAAAACAGCGCAGCCTGGTCACTCTACCCTGTATCGTTAACGATGCCTATCACCGAGGTCACCTTAGTGACAATTGAGCTGGGCCAGACTGGCACTGCGCTGTTGTGGGCTCGTCACCGTGACGCGCTCCAGCACGCATCCTATACCCACACTTTGCTGCTGACGCTCAATCTGCCAGCCCGCCACCCCGCGCCCCAGCAACGCTTGTCCGGCAACCTGCCACGCCTGGCGCTGCTGCCACTGCTGACTAAATCCCAGGGCCAGCGCCCGATGGTATTGCAACAGCGTGCTGATGGTCATCGCCAGCAGCAGCATCGCTACCAGCGTTTCTGCCAGGCTAAAGCCCTGCTGATCCTGCCTGCGACTGGCAGTGCTCCGGTTTAGACAATGGACAGTAGTCAATCCAGCCGTGCGCCTCGGGTTGCAGCCGATGGCTGCGTGGTGAGACCCATTGCCAGAGGCGGAGATCACTCTTTTCATCCTGACCCGATAACAGCGCATTGCCCTCCTCCATCTGCAATAAGCAGCTTAACCACTGGTGCGCGGACTGTTGCTGACATTGCCAGCCGGACGCCGCTGGCCAACTCTGCATCAGCCCCCATTGCAACGCAGCCTGTGCCTGCGCAAAATCTTTATGATGCTGCTGCGTATCGGCCACCAGCACCATGCCCTGTGACAACTGCGTGCGCGTGGCATGCAGCGTCAGGCTGCCGAGCAGTAACAGCATCAGCACCATGCCCAGCGTGCTGTTGCCGTGCTGGCTCATAAGTTTCGTCCTTCAATCCAGTGCTCAACCTGCAGGCTTTGTATACCCGATCGCCCCGTCAGATGGAGCATTAACCGGGTGCCTTGCCGCACCACGCTAAAATGCTCGATGGTGAGGAAAGCGGGATCGGTTAGGCGTTCCCAACCATTGCCGTTGCAGTTATCCACCGCGCGCTGCATTTCCAGCTGCCCGCTGCGCAACCGATAGCCGTAAAAGTCGCTGTCACTACTGCCCACATCTTCCCAGCGCCCATTGCTGTTTTCATCCCAGCGCAGCAATACACAGCTGCCACTCGCAGCCAGAGTCAGTGCGGGACCAGTACATTGCCCACGACAATATCCCGCGCGCTGTAACGCTTTTTGCAGCGTATGAGAAAGCTGCTGTAGCTCCTGCTGCAATTGCACACGCTGCTGCAGGCGCAGATTTTGCTCCAGCAGTAGCGGCAAAAATCGCCCCACGCTGACCATCAATATCGCCCCCACCGACAGCGCAATCAGCATCTCCAGCAGGCTGAAACCGGCCTCCGCTACTCGCACCCTTTTTCTCCCGTCTGGCAGGCGCGAATACGTGCTCGCGCAGAGATAATCACCCGCCAGCGACCGGCCGCATTTTCAATCTCAATGCTGCCAGGGCGCGCCACGTCACGCCGTCCAAAGAAACCCGGCTCGCCGATGATGGCACTGAAGCGTACCCCGGCATGCGGCGGTGCTAGCCACCAGCGTGAAGGCAGTTCACAGCCCTCCGCCGGTTTTACACCTACGCCCAAACAGCCGCGTTCGCCGGGAATCAGCCACAAATTGAGATCGCTGTTATGCCCGTTCGCATGGGCGCGCAGCCGTAACAGAAACCCCTGCAGCTGCTGCACGCTATCGCGCAGTTGTTGATGCTGCTGCCAGCGCTGCCAACTATGCAGGGCGCCGAGGCTGAGTATGCCGGCGATGACCATCACCAGTAGCAGCTCCGGTAAGGTGAAACCGAGGTTTGCGTGTTTGTTCATGGCAGCCAATGTGCGCTTCAATCGAACAGGCAACAAGGCATCAAGCGGCAGGATGGAAAGCGTCGCGCAGGCTGTTTTCGCGCGGTACAGGCAGAGACAAATTTTTGCGAGGCGGATACAGATAACAGAGATAAAAAAGCCCCGCACAGTGGCAGGGCTTCAGCGTGATGACGCGTGCGTTTACACCGCAACCGGCGCTTTAATGGCCGGATGCGGGTCGTAACCCTCAATCTCAAAATCTTCAAAGTTGTAATCGAAGATAGAAGCAGGTTTACGTTTGATCACCAGTTTCGGCAGCGGGCGCGGCTCGCGCGTCAGCTGCAGCTGTGCCTGTTCCAGATGATTGCTGTACAGATGGGTATCGCCACCGGTCCAGACAAAATCACCCACTTCCAGATCGCACTGCTGCGCCACCATATGCACCAGCAGCGCATAGCTGGCGATATTGAAAGGCAGACCAAGGAAGATATCGCACGAGCGCTGATAAAGCTGGCAAGAGAGCTTGCCGTTTGCCACGTAAAACTGGAAGAAGGCATGACAAGGTGCCAGCGCCATCTGATCCAGCTCGCCCACGTTCCATGCCGATACGATGATGCGGCGTGAATCGGGATCGCGCTTCAACTGCTCAATCACTTTGCTAATCTGGTCGATCTCTTCGCCTGACGCACTGCCCCAGCTGCGCCATTGCTTACCGTAGACCGGTCCTAAATCGCCATTCTCATCCGCCCACTCGTCCCAAATCGTCACCTTGTTATCTTTCAGGTAGCTGATATTGGTTTCGCCTTTCAGAAACCACAGCAGTTCATGAATGATCGAACGCAGGTGCACCTTCTTGGTGGTGACCAGTGGAAAACCATCCTGCAAATTGAAACGCATCTGGTGGCCGAAAATCGACAGGGTGCCTGTACCGGTACGGTCGGCTTTCTCTGCGCCTTCATTCAGCACATGTTGCATTAAATCCAGATACTGTTTCATTTTACCTCACGAGTTTGTTGCTGCGGACGACGACGGAACGCCCAGATCATCATAATCACACCGGCCAGAATCATTGGGATCGAGAGAATCTGCCCCATGCTGATGCCGCCTTCAAACAGGCCCAGTTGGGCATCCGGCTGGCGGAAGAATTCGACGATGATGCGGAAAGCGCCATAGCCAATCAGGAACAGGCCAGAGACGCTGCCCATCGGGCGCGGCTTGCGAATAAACAGGTTGAGGATGATGAACAGCACGATACCTTCGAGGAACAGCTCATACAGCTGCGAGGGATGACGCGGCAACACACCGTAAGTGCTCAGCAGCTGCTGATACTGCGGATTGTTGGCCGCCAGCGCGATATCTTCACTGCGCGAACCCGGGAACAGCATGGCGAATTTGAAGTTAGGATCGACACGGCCCCACAGCTCGCCATTGATAAAGTTGCCAAGACGACCGGCGCCCAAACCAAACGGAATCAGCGGCGCAATGAAATCAGACACCTGGAAGAAAGTACGTTTGGTACGACGCGCAAACACCAGCATCACCACGATCACTCCAATCAAGCCACCGTGGAACGACATACCGCCATCCCAGACTTTGAACAGATAGAGTGGATTATCGAGGAACAGCGGCAGGTTATAGAACAGCACGTAGCCGATACGGCCACCGAGGAACACGCCGAGGAAGCCCGCATACAGCAGGTTTTCCACTTCTTCTTTTTTCCAGCCGCTGCCGGGTTTGTTGGCACGGCGCACCGCCAGCCACATAGCAAATACAAAGCCCACCAGATACATCAAACCGTACCAGTGAAGCGAAATCGGTCCGATGGAGAAAATTACCGGATCGAATTGGGGAAACGAAATGTAGCCGTTAGTCATCTTTCACCATCGTTTTTTCTGCCCTGAAACGGGTCTGGCTAAGGGGTCATACCATAAAAGGCTGCGCATGATAGCACAGCCGCTTTTCACAATTGCCGCGGAAATGTAAACGCCGTTAACGGCCGCCGCGAATCAAACCGCCCAGGCCACGTCGCTCCATAAACGCGGACACCAGATGGCGCACTTCTGAAGCGGTATGGGCCGCCACGCCATTTTCACTGAGCTTCTGCGTTTCCTCGTGATCGAGGTGGCGCAACAGATACTTCACGCGCGGAATATTTTTACCGTTCATGCTGAGGTGGTGATAACCCATGCCCACCAGCAGCGCCACGCACATTGGGTCGCCGGCCATTTCACCACACAGGCAGAGTTCCAGTTTGGCCTGACGGGCTTCGTGGGCAATGCTCTGCAGCGCGCGCAGCATCGCCGGATGCAGCGGATCGTAGAGATTCGCCACACGGGTATTGTTGCGATCCACCGCCAGCAGATACTGCGTCAGGTCGTTGGTGCCCACCGAAATAAAGTCCACGCGATCCGCCAGATGCGGGATCATAAACAGCATGGACGGCACTTCGATCATCACGCCAATACGCGGTTTCGGGATCACATAGCCCAGCATCTCTTCCACTTCACGACCGGCGCGATCGATCAGACGACGCGCATCGTCGATCTCATCGATATGGCTAATCATCGGCAGCAGAATGCTGAGATTGCCGGAGGCCACGTTGGCACGCAGCATGGCACGTACCTGCACCAGGAAAATTTCTGGCTGATCGAGCGTCAGACGAATGCCGCGCCAGCCGAGGCAAGGATTTTCTTCACTGATCGGCATGTAAGGCAGCTGTTTATCGGCGCCGACATCCAGCGTACGCAACGTCACCGGCTTATCGTAGAACAGTTGCAGCATGCCTTGATATTGCGCGACCTGCTCCTCTTCCGACGGGAATCCGTTGTGCAGCATAAATGGAATTTCTGTGCGGTACAGGCCGATGCCATCCACCCAGTTATCCAGCTTCTGCTCATGCTCAGGGCTCAGGCCCGCATTCAGCATCACCTGCACCCGTTCGCCGCTTTTCAGCTCGCCGGGCTGCTCGACCACGCCTTCCGCCATTTTGCTCAGCGCATTTTCTTCGCTGATCAAACGCTGATACTCCTGCACCAGCACGGGTTCAGGATCGATTAACAACTCGCCGCGATAGCCATCGACAATCAGCAGGCGTTTGTTGAGCTGCGCAGGGATGATATCCGCACCCATGACGGTGGGAATGCCCATCGCGCGCGTCAGAATAGCCGCGTGGGAATTGGCCGCACCGTCGCGTACCACCACACCGGCTAAACGCTCCGGTGGCAGCTCTGCCAGCGTGGTCGCGGTGAGTTCATCCGCCACCAGCACGAAGCGTTCAGGCCAGGCATTGGTGCCGACCAGCGTATCGTCGAGATGGAATAGCAGACGTTGTCCGAGCACGCGCAAATCGCCCGCACGCTCGCGTAAATATTGATCCTGCAGGCTGGCAAACTGTTCGGCGAACTTCTCGATCACCGTTTTCACCGCCCACTCGGCAACCGATCCGCGATCAATCTCGGCAAACAGATCTTTTTTCAAACGGGCATCGGTTAACAGGTGCGAGTAGAGATCAAAAATCGCCGCACTCTCTTTTTGCACGCTGGCGGTAAAGCGTTTGCTGAAGCGGCGAAATTCATTGCCCGCCTCGCCCATTGCCAGCACCAGACGCTCGCGTTCACGCTGCACATCCAGCGTGGAGGCCGCAGAGACCTGATCCAGCAAGGGCTGGGTTTCATCAACCCAACCGGGCGCGACCGCCACGCCAGGCGCCGCCGCGATGGCTTTCACCCGCGTCTGACGGAACTGACCAAACAGTTGGCCGAGCTGTGATTGCGATAACAAGCCTGCCATCTGCGTGGCCAGTGTCACCAGGAAAGATTCTTCGCTTTCGTCGAACTGACGATGTTCGCGCTGCTGAACCACTAGCACGCCAAGCAGTTGGCGACGGCTGATGATCGGCACGCCAAGGAAAGAGCGATAACGCTCTTCTTTAACAGAAGGAATGTATTTGAAGCTGGGATGGCTTTGCGCGTCGGCAAGGTTGATCGGCTCGGCTAAACGTCCGACGAGCCCGACAATACCTTCATCAAACGCCAGCGTGACAGTGCGACCGCGCGGCTTTTTCAGCCCGCGCGTCGCCATCAGGTAGTAGCAACGACGATCGTGATCTGCGAGATAAACCGAGCAGACCTCGGTTTCCATCGCAAGGCAAATTTCGTTTACCAGAATGTCGAGTGCTTCATTCAGACGCGGAGCACTCGCCACTTTCTCTACTATTTCGCGCAACTGAGTGAGCATAAAGGGCGTGGCCTATCCTCTTTTACGTCGATGAGCGGCATTGTTATTACGCTGCCCCGCACTCTCCTGCATAGACATCACCACGCCAGCGAATTCTTTCATCACGCGGCGATAGACATCGCGCTTAAAAGAGACGACCTGACGCACCGGATACCAAAAGCTGACCCAGCGCCAACCATCAAACTCCGGCGTGCTGCTGTGTTGCACATTGATCTCCGCGTCACTACACATCAACTGCAGAAGAAACCACTTTTGTTTCTGGCCGATACACACCGGCTTTGTGTCCCAACGCACCAAACGTTTTGGCAACTTGTAACGTAACCAGTTACGGGTTGAAGCAAGTATTCGAACATCTTTGCGGTGTAAACCCACTTCTTCGAACAGTTCGCGATACATCGCCTGTTCAGCGGTTTCACCCGGATTGATGCCTCCCTGAGGAAATTGCCAGGAGTGCTGTCCAAAGCGCCTGGCCCATAACACTTGTCCTTGCCTGTTACAGATTACGATACCAACATTCGGGCGGTAGCCATCATCATCGATCACTGGACTACCTCAAAGCTAAATTTGAATAGCCTGATTGTTTCACACTCCTTACAGGCGGTAAACCACTGGATATCCGGGGCGATAGCCGAATAAAAACAGGATAACTCACAGAGTTTAGCCAAGTTATAAACAGCGGAGCGGTTTTCAGGGCGATCTTATTCACCTTTTCTGTGGATAGCTTTGTGCAGAACACGGGAATGAGTTGAATAACCACTTCGGAAAATTCTCATAAGGCAGACTAAGAATAGCACTAAAAACACCATTAATCATAGTGATAGAAAAAAATGACAGTGTTGTTTTAACGCGGATCACTTTCTAATTATCCTCAGGCTCCATTCGCTGCTCAAAGATCCACCACCGTCGATTTTATCCACAGATAATGCCCTAAACCTGGTCAAAGAAAGGAAAAAAAGCGTCCAAATCGCTAAAGTCAAGGCTGTAAATCGAAACAGGGGTGCTCTGTGAGGGGGGTTATCCCACCATTCTGTGGATAAGTAGTCTGGAGATCCTGTTCATTGTCGATAACAAACTGGGATAACCTTGCCATAGCATCCACAACCGTCCGGCAATGCAAATAAAAAAGCACGCTTAATCATGCTATTATCACGGTTATTCACGCTGCGCGCATGTGGAAAACTCGTACCCGCCAGCGCTGTACATCCTTTAACCAATATGAGTTTTGCCATGAATTCCCCCGTTTTATTGCCGCCGCCACCACAAGATGAAGCGGAATTACTGCAACGTGCACAACAGCTGGCAGGCCAGACGTTTGCTGCACTGGCAGCTCAGCTGGGTTTGCCGGTGCCAGCCGATTTGCGGCGGGATAAAGGCTGGGTTGGCATGCTGATTGAGCTGCACCTTGGTGCCAGCGCGGGCAGCAAAGCGGAGCAGGATTTCGCCCATCTCGGTATCGAACTCAAGACCATCCCCGTGGATGCGCTGGGCAAACCGTTGGAAACCACCTTTGTCTGCGTTGCGCCTCTGACCGGCAACAGCGGCGTAACCTGGGAGACCAGCCATGTGCGCCACAAGCTGGCTCGCGTTTTGTGGATCCCGATTGAGGGTGACCGTGCTTTGCCCCTCGCGGATCGTCGAGTGGGATCGCCGCTGTTATGGCAGCCCAGTGAGGAAGAAGATCAGCAACTGCGTGAAGACTGGGAAGAGTTGATGGATATGATCGTGCTGGGTCAGGTGGAACGCATCACCGCCCGACACGGTGCCTGGCTGCAGATCCGCCCGAAAGCCGCCAACAGTAAAGCCCTGACCGAAGCCATCGGTGAGCATGGAGAGCCTATAATGACGCTACCGCGCGGTTTTTATCTCAAGAAAAGCTTCACCGGACCGCTGCTGGCACGCCATTTTCTACTGTAAATGACTCGACTCCTTACACGACTGGTTCGGTTCCCCTGATGGGGCCTTTTTTTGGTGCAGCAAGGCGGCAAGTACGCAAATCCCCGTGAGCATACATAAGTAAGTGACTGGGGTGAACGTGAGCAGCCAAGGCAGCTGCACCAAAAGTAGGCCCCATTAGGGGAGCCGAACCAGGACGTGTATAATCGCCGTTTAATTTTCGTTTAGGATTGAATGATTCATGTTTGACTGGATTGCTGATCCCAATGCCTGGCTGGCACTGGGAACATTGACCATTCTGGAAGTGGTTTTGGGTATCGACAACATTATCTTCCTGTCGCTGGTTGTCGCTAAGTTACCGAAACACCAGCAAAACAAAGCTCGCCGCCTCGGTTTAATGGGTGCCATGCTGATGCGACTGGGTCTGCTGGCGTCCATTGCCTGGGTAGTCCGTCTCACCAATCCGCTGTTTACCCTGATGGATCACAGCTTCTCGGCGCGCGACCTGATCCTGCTGTTTGGTGGTCTGTTCCTGCTGTGGAAATCCAGCATGGAGATTCATGAAACCATCGAAGGCGCCGAAGGTGAGCACAAAACCAACGTCCACTCCTTCTTCGGCGCGATCGTTCAGATCATGTTGCTGGACATTATTTTCAGCCTCGATTCGGTGATCACCGCTGTCGGCTTGTCCGATCATCTGTTCATCATGATGGCTGCCGTGGTCATAGCGGTGCTGATGATGATGTTTGCCGCACGCGCCATTGGTGAATTTGTTGAGCGTCATCCATCGGTGAAAATGCTGGCGCTGGCATTCCTGATTCTGGTCGGCTTTACCCTGATTCTGGAGAGTTTCGGTATCCATGTACCAAAAGGTTACATTTATTTTGCCATGTTTTTCTCCATGGCCGTGGAGTGCCTGAACCTGATGCGCAGCAAGAAAAGCGCGGCTTAACGATGTCAAGGGCGAGCGCATCTCGCCCTTTAATTTTAGGAATGATGCGATTACGTCAGCCAGCGAAAGCATTTATTACTACACTTTTGCAGTTGAAGTAGGTTGAGGGAGATAAGAATGAAAGGGTTGGTGAGTGTCGTGGGTATTATGCTGGTCGCGCTGACGTTGAGTGGTTGCAGCAGTGATTACGTGATGGCGACCAAAGATGGCCGTATGATTAAAACTGATGGCAAACCGTCCATCGATAAAGAGACAGGTTTGGTGCAGTACACTGACGATCAAGGTCATGTGATGCAGATCAATGGTGACGAGGTCTCCACCATCATTGAGCGTTAAGTGCCAAATTCGATTGCCTGCACGATTTTTTCCCCAGTGCAGGCGATTTCCCGAACTTTCCCCCCTTCCTTCCGCGCCGCTTCACAGGATATAGTCCCAGAGGACACAACATTCCCTTTCATAATGAAAAAAGGAAGCCGGCAATGCATTATCACCGCATCCCCCACAGTACGCTGGAAGTCAGCCAACTTGGGTTAGGAACCATGACGTTTGGTGAGCAAAACAGCGAAGCCGACGCCCACGCGCAACTCGATTACGCGATTAGCAGTGGCATCAACCTGATTGATACCGCTGAAATGTATCCGGTGCCGCCGCGCCCGGAAACCCAGGGATTAACCGAACAGTACATTGGCAGCTGGCTGAAGAAGCGCGGCAGCCGTGACAAGATCATTCTGGCCAGCAAAATTGCCGGTCCGGTGCGCGGCGCAGATGCGTCGATTCGCCCTAACCAGGCACTGGATCGCAAAAACATTCGCGAAGCGCTGGATGCCAGCCTGAAGCGTCTGAACACCGACTATCTCGATCTCTACCAGCTGCACTGGCCGCAACGTCAAACCAACTACTTCGGCAAACTGGGTTACCAGTACAGCGAAACCACCGCCAACGTGACGCTGCTGGAAACGCTGGAAGCCCTGAATGAGCAGGTGCGCGCAGGTAAGATTCGCTACATCGGCGTGTCTAACGAAACCGCATGGGGCGTGATGCGCTATCTGCAGCTGGCTGAGAAGCACGAGTTGCCGCGTATTGTGACCATTCAGAACCCGTACAGCCTGCTGAACCGCAGCTTTGAAGTTGGCCTGGCGGAAATCAGCCAGCACGAAGGCGTTGAACTGCTGGCCTACTCAAGCCTGGCGTTTGGTACTTTGAGCGGCAAATATCTGAATGGTGCAAAACCCGCCGGTGCGCGTAACACCCTGTTCAGCCGCTTCACCCGCTACAGCGGTGAGCAGTCGAATCAGGCGATTGCCGCTTATGTTGGTCTGGCGAAGAAGCACAATCTGGATCCGTCACAGATGGCACTGGCTTACGTCCGTCAGCAGCCATTTGTCGCCAGTACCCTGCTGGGCGCGACGACGCTGGAACAGCTGAAGATTAACGTGGAGAGTTTCAACCTGACGCTGAATGCCGATGTGTTAGAGGAACTGGAAGCGATTCATCGTCAGTATACTTACCCGGCACCCTAACGGGATGTCATCGTTGCGGCGCAACGGTTTGCGTCGCAACGACCTGCAGCATTGATGGCCTGGTGGCTAAGACTTTGGCCCGATGTGCCTGGATGCACACCCTACAGGCGTATGACGCGGTTTTTGATTGTGTGCACCCGAATGCGCGCATTTCGGATCTATGGTCGCCATTGCTGGCGACCTGGTTTTTCAACGCACCGCCTTAACGGCGCGATTTCCACCACAGCAACGCAATCGCCACAGCAAAAATCCCACCGAACCCGATACCGGTTGCCACTGCAGGTGCACCCAACTTAACAGCGATGGTGTACAGCGCCAGCATCACCAACATCGCGATGTTTTCACCGAAGTTCTGTACGGCAATCGCATTACCCGCGCCCACCGACTCTTTGCCGCGCTCCTGCAACAGCGCATTAAGCGGCACCACGAAGAAGCCACCGAGCGCACCCAACACCATCAGTACCAGATAGGCATTCAGCAAGCTGGTTTGCAGTGAGAACACCACCACCATCACGCCAATTAATATCCCGGCGGGCATGCAGCGGCGCACGGTTTGCAGCGTCACCAGTTTCGCCGCCGCGGCAGCGCCAATCACAATCCCGATCGCCACCATGGCATTTAACGTGGTGGGCGTTTTATTGTCGGTGATACCGAGCGCCACGGGCACCCACAGCACCAGCAGGAAACGCAGCGTTACGCCTGCGCCCCAGAACATGCTGGTGCCGAGCAGGGAAAAACGCGTCTCGCCGTTACGCCACAACAGCAAAGCGGATTCTTTGAAACTGCGGAACATGGCACCAAACTGCCAGCTCTGACCCGGTCGTGCCGCCAACAGCTTAGGAATAAAGATATTCGCCACCACTGCCAACGCGTAAGTGAGTGCACACACAATCAGTGCGGCCAGTAGATTCCAGTCCGCCAGAATACCGCCTGCCACTGAACCCAACAGGATGGCAGCAATGGTAGAGGACTCCATCAGACCGTTGGCCTTCACCAGTCGTTCACCGCTGGTGATCTCGGTGAGGATGCCGTACTTAGCAGGCGAGTAGGATGCCGCACCAATACCCACCAGCGTATAGCCAAGGAATGGATTGAAGCCAAAACAGATAACCAGTGCGCCCAGCAGCTTGAGGCTGTTGGCGAACATCATCACCCGGCCTTTGGCAAAGCTGTCAGCCATCTGCCCGACAAACGGCGCCAGAAGAATGTAAGTGGCCACAAACATCATCTGCAGAATCGGCTGGCTCCAGTCGGGATAGAGCTGACTTTTCAGCACCGCCAGCGTGGCAAACAGCAGCGCGTTATCGCCAAACGCGGAGAAAAACTGCGCCACAATCACCGCCATCATATTGCGTGACAGTAACGGTGAATCGGGATTAACCGCCTGACTCATGCTTGATCCTCTTCGGCCAGCTGTTTCAGGCTGACGTAGTCTGGTTTACCGCTACCCAGCAGCGGCAGCTGTTTCATAAAGCGAATGTCACGCGGCACAGCCAGTTCTGGCGCACCGATATCGCGGGCGGCTTTAAGCAGTTGCTCACGACCCAGTTCGCTGTCAGTAGTGAACAACACTAAGGCTTCACCGCGATGACCGTCAGGGCGCAGTGACGCGGCATGCTGCTTCTCGCCCGAGGCTTTCAAAGCGATCTGTTCGACGCTTTCCAGTGACACCATCTCACCGGCAATTTTGGCGAAGCGTTTGGCACGGCCCTGAATCTGACAGAAGCCACCTTCATCGAAGCTAACAATGTCGCCGGTATCGTACCAACCGGCTTCCATCTCGCCTTCACCGTTATCGGCTACTGGCTTCTCCAGCACGCCAGGATTCTCGACGCGCAGATAACCGTTCATGATGTTCGGACCACGCAGTTGCAGACGACCGCCCTGCTCAATACCCGGCACGGAGATCAAACGTGAATCCATGCCGGGCAGAATACGACCCACGGTGTGAGGTTTCGCCGCCATCGGCACGTTGATTGCCACCACTGGCGCACACTCGGTGACGCCGTAGCCTTCAAGAATACGAATGCCGTACTTCTCGGCGTAGATTTGGCGCGTGCCTTCCTGCAACTTCTCTGCACCCGCTACCACATAGCGCAGGCGTGCAAAATCATACGGATTGGCAAAGCGCGCATAGTTGCCGAGGAAAGTCGACGTCCCAAACAGCACGGTGCAGTTACGGTCATACACCAGTTCGGGCACGATGCGGTAATGCAGCGGGCTCGGATAGAGGAACACCTGCGCGCCGGTTAGCAGCGGCGTAAACAGGCCGACCGTAAGGCCGAAAGCGTGGAATAGCGGCAGCGCCGACATAAAGCGATCGCGCGGGGTGAAATCCGCCACGGTGCGAATCTGTTCAACGTTAGCCAGCAGGCTTTTGTGCGAGTGCACCACGCCTTTGGGATTGCCTTCCGAACCCGAAGTGAACAGCACCATCGCGGCATCTTCCGGCTGCTGCCTGACCTGTGCGCGACGCGGCATCAGCAAGTGAGCCAGAATCCACAACTTGTCTTTCAGTGTGACCGTATCTTTCAGGTCTTCGAGGTAGATCCACTGGACTTCAGTTAAGCCTTGCGGCAGGTGCTCCAGGTTGCCTTTCTCAAGGAACTGGCGCGAGGTGAACACGGTTTTGACCTGCGAAGCGGTGAGCGCCGCACGCATGCCGTTGACGCCCGCGGTGTAGTTGAGCATCGCCGGGATGCGCCCGCGCAGTGACGCCCCGAGGATCGCCGCCGCCGTGACGGTGGCATTCGGCAATAGCAGACCAACGTATTCACCCTGCTGGCTGTAGCGTTCAAGAATTCGACCGACGCCGAGCGATTTTTTCAGCAGCCCGGTGTAGCTGTCCGGCTTGAAATTGATGTCTTCGATGCAAGGTTTAGTCAGGCCATAACGCTGGCGTGCATTAAGGAAGGCTTCAAATAGCGTTTCCCGTGGACGCACCGCCATGCGCGCTTCCATCATCACATGATGTAAGTGCTCACCCGCCAGTATGCGGCGATCGCGTGCGCGTTTGGCTTCGGGCATCGGAATGACGGTAGCCGGTAAGACGCTTAAGGTGATGCGCGGGAACAGGCGGCGTTTAAATACGCCCGCCAGACGACCAAACGGCGTATATTCCGCCCCTTCGATGCGCATGGGCACCACGGTCGCACCCGATTTCGCCGCGACAAAGCCCGCACCGCTGTAGATTTTCATCAGCGATCCGGTCACGGTGATACGGCCTTCCGGGAAGATCACCACCGGACGACCTTCATTGATCATGCGCACCAGATGTTTGATCGACATCGGTTTAGTGGGATCGAGTGGCACGAAGTCGATAATCGGCTTCAGGAGCCGCATAAACCATTGATCGCTGATCGAGGAGTAGACGGCGAACACCGGTTTAATCGGCAAAAACAGCGCCACCAAAATGCCATCAAGGAATGACATATGGTTAGGGGTGATCAGCACTTTTTCTTTGTGCAGTGCGGTGAGATCGCCACGCAGTTCCACCCGCCATAACAGGCGAAACAGGAAACGCAGAACAGTGAAAAGCATGCCAGCTCCTTAGCAGCGGTAAAATATGGCGCTTACCTTGCAATATCTGACGATTTTCGACAAGTGCTGCGGTGATTTATGGTGAGGAATTGAGGTGGGTGTGGTGCATAGCCGGTAAAAATGTGCCGTTGGGGTGCTGTTTATTGTGAAATGCTGCTCAGTGCTAATGCAGACTGTGGGCGCTTTGGCATCAGTGGGTGTTGTTGAAAATAAGACTATTAGTATCGATGCGTTTTGCCAAAGAGAGAACAGGCTGCACATTGGCTCATATCTGTTAGGAAAGAAGGCAAGCGGAGCGTGTATTTTTTCGGTGTTTCGTTCAAAAAAGCACAATGCTTAAGGCCAAAGCCCCTCTGCGGCGGTCGGGCTATCCGCAGCGCTGAGGCTTTTACGTTGGGCCAGGAGCCAGTCGCATGGATGCGACTGGCAGTTCGGGTTGGCCAGGACGGCCTTACCCGAACGGTCCGTAGGCACGACGTGGAAGACGAAGGCACCGCGTCAGCGGCGCGAGGACTGCCCGGCCGCCGCAGAGGGGCTATGGCCCATCCGCGCGCTAAAAAAGCCCACAACAGAATCAACAGCCTCAAACTCAGCTGTTCTAAACTGCCAGACAACCTTCATCTATGATGCTAAAACTCATCCCTGCCAGAACGAATAACACTTATCCCTGCCAACCCCCGCCTAGCGCGGCGATCAGCTCAACGCTGCTCACCCACTGGGTGCTCTGCAGTGACAGTAAGCTCTGCTGCTCACTCAGACTGCTGTTTTCGGTGGTCGCCACATCAAGGTAATCAATCATTCCGGCATCATACTGATTACGCGTCACGCGTGCTGACTCCTGCGCGGCGCTGGTCGCCAGCTGCTGTGAAGCTATCTCGCCCTTCAGCGTATTCAGCTGCACCAGATAATCTTCCACTTCCCCCATCGCCGTCAGCACCGACTGGCGATAATCCGCCACGCTGGCGTCATAGGCGGCGCGGGCCTGCTCCACTTTGGCTGAGGTGGCACCGAAGTCCAGTAGCGTGCCGCTTAACTCCGGCCCTAATGACCAGACGCGATTTGGCAGTGAGAACAGACTGTTGATGGCCGATGAACTCACGCCGCCCGTGGCACTTAACGTCAGATCGGGATAGTAACCGGCAATCGCTACGCCCACCGCCGCATTGGCCGCTGCCACGTTACGTTCGGCATAAGCGATATCCGGACGACGCTGCAGCAAGGCAGAAGGCAGGCTGTTAGGGATGGCTGGCAGCGTGGCATCCAGCTTAGCCACTGGCAGCGAGAAATCAGCCGGTGCACGGCCCAGCAACAGCGCAATGGCGTGTTCCGACTGCGCACGCTGCCACTGATAATCCTGTGCTGAGGCGCGCGCGCTCTCCAGCTGCATCTGCGCCTGTGCCAGCGTGGCGCGTGATTCGCTGCCCGCCGAGTACTTATTCTGAATCACCGTCATATAGCGCTGATAGGCATCGATACTGCGCTGATACAGAGCAATTTTTTCGTCGAGGATGCGCAGCTGGAAGTAATCCTGCGCCAGCTCCGATTGGGCACTTAGGGTGATATTCGCCAGTTCGGCCTTACTTGCCTGCGCGCTGGCTTTGTTCTCTTCCAGCGTACGGCGCAGTTTGCCCCACAAATCCAGCTCCCAGCTGGCACTGAGATCGGCGGCATGCGCGTTGCTGACGCTGCGCTGGCCGGTGGTGCTGGCCCGACTGCCGCTGCGCGTACTGCTGGCGTCGTAACTCACCGACGGGAATAACGCGGCGCGTGACTGCGAGGTCAGCGCCTGCGCTTCACGGTACTGCGCGGCATAGCTCGCCACGTTTTGGTTGGAGATGCTCACCTGACGCAACAGGCTATCCAGCGTGGCATCGTGATACACCGACCACCAGTCGCCTTTGCTCTGCTCATCCTGCGGCGCGGCCTGCTGCCAGCCTTTGGCTTCTTTAAAGTGGGTCGGCATCGCCATGGTCGGGCGCTGATAATCCGGCCCCACCGCACAACCCGCCAGCAACAGTGCCGCTACCATCGGGGTAAATTTCAGAACATTTTTCATCGATCAGGATTCCACATGACGCATCCGCTGCCACTGACGTTTGGTGGCACGGCTTAAACTATCGAGCCAGAGATAAACAACCGGCGTGGTAAACAGGGTTAACAGCTGGCTCAGCGCCAAACCACCAGCAATCGCGATGCCGAGCGGGCTGCGTAGATCCGCATCGCCGCCGCTGCCTAATGCCAGCGGCAAAGCACCAAAGAAGGCGGCCAGCGTGGTCATCATGATCGGACGGAAACGCATCAGACAGGCCTGCGTGATCGCCTGTTTCGGCGACATCCCCTGCGTACGCTCAGCGTGGATTGCAAAGTCGATCATCATGATGGCGTTCTTCTTCACGATGCCAATCAGCAGAATGATGCCGATCAGGGCAATCACCGTCAGTTGGGTATTGGTGAGCAGCAGCAGCAGCAGCGCGCCAACCCCCGCTGATGGCAGCGTCGAAAGAATGGTGATGGGATGGATGTAGCTCTCATACAGCACGCCGAGCACGATATACACCGCCGCCAGTGCGGCAATAATCAGCCACGGCATGGTGGCGGACAGCTGCGCAAAGGCGGCTGCGGTGCCAGCAAAACCGGCCTGAATGGTGGACGGTAAACCGAGCTGCGCCATCGCCTGCTTGATCAGCGCCTGTGCCTGCTCCAGTGACACACCATCGTTGAGGTTGAATGCTATGGTGCTGGTGGCTGACTGGCCCTGATGTGCTACCGACAGCGGCGCATTACCGCCTTTGAAGCTGGCGAAAGCGGAGAGCGGCACACGATCGCCGCTGTCGTTGATCACATACAGTTCTTTCAAAATCTCCGGATCGCGCGTGTAGCTGTCCTGCAACGACATCACCACATGATACTGATTCAGCGTGTGATACAGCGTCGCCACCTGGCGCTGGCTAAAGGCGTTGTTCAGCATGGTATCCAGCATCTGCACATTCACGCCGAGGCGTTGCGCGCGGTCGCGATCGATATTGATCACCACTTCCTGGCCGCCGGTTTGCGAATCGGAGTCCACGCTGTTGAGCTGTGGGATCGCCGCCAGCGCGGCCTGCACTTTCGGCGTCCACTCGCGCAGCACATCCAGATCGTCCGCCTGCAAGCTGTATTGATAGGTGGCATTGGCACTGCGCCCACCGATATGCAGATCCTGCGCCGCCATCAGGAACATCTGCGCCCCAGCGATATGGCTGGTCTTCAGGCTCAGTCGATTGGCGACTTCGGTGGCCGTGGCATCGCGATCGCTAAAGTCTTTAAGACGCACAAAGAAGTTGGCGCTATTGCGCGAGCCAAACATGCCGCTACCCATCGACGACATCACGCTGTCCACTGCGGGATCGGACTGGATGATCTTGGTGAACTCCAGCATCTTCGGCTTCATCGCCTGGAACGAGATGTTTTGATCGGCGCGCAGTGCGCCCATCAGCAGGCCGGTATCCTGATTGGGGAAGAAGCCCTTCTGCACCACGGTGAACAGAAACAGGTTGAGCAACACCGTCAGCACCAGGCTGAACATGGTGATCTTCTGGTGCGCCATCACCCACGCCAGACCACGCGAGTAGGCCGCCAGCAAAGCATTCAGCTGGTTTTCGATAAACTGATATAGCGGATGCGGGCGCTTGCTGACTTTCGGTTTTGGCTTCAGCAGACGCGCGCACAGCATCGGCGTCAGGCTCAGCGAGACAAACATCGAGATCAACAGCGAGACGGTGAGCGTCACCGCAAACTCGCGGAACAGACGACCGACAATACTGCCCATCAGCAGGATTGGGATAAACACCGCCACCAGCGACATGGTCATCGACAGCACAGTGAAACTCACTTCCTGCGCGCCTTTTAGCGCCGCCCGCAGCGGACTCAAACCTTCTTCGATATGGCGCGTGATGTTCTCCAGCACCACGATGGCATCATCGACGACAAATCCGGTGGCGATGATCAGTGCCATCAGCGAAAGGTTATCGAGGCTGTAGCCCAGCAGATACATCACTGCACAGGTGCCAATCAACGACACCGGCAGTGCCAGCGCCGGGATCACCACCGCCTGCACGTTACGCAGGAACACAAACACCACCGCGATCACCAACAGCATGGCGATCAGCAGCGTCTCTTCGGTGTCATACAAAGATTCACGCACCGTCGGGGAACGATCCACCACCACTTTCAACTGGGTATCCGCAGGCAGATCTTTTTCCAGCGCTGGCAACTGCGCTTTGATGGCATCAATGGTGTCGAGCATATTGGCACCGGCCTGGCGCTTAATGCCCACCATGACTGACGGCTGCGAATTGAGGAAACCGGCCTGATACTGATCTTCCACCGAATCGTAGACGGTGGCGACATCGTGCAGGCGCACCGCTTTGCCGTCTTTATAGCTGACGATCAGATCCTGATACTGCGCCGCTTTATCTAACTGACCGTTGCTGTCCACCACCCATGATTGCTGGCTACCCTGCAGAATGCCCTTGGGTTTGTTGGTGGTGCTGTTGGCGATGGCTTCACGCACCGTGTCCAGCGAGATGCCGTATTGCGCCAGCTTGAGCGGTTGCAGATCGATACGCACGGCGGGCAAGGCGCTGCCCATTAGTGACACTTCGCCCACGCCCTTGACCTGCCCCATCGCCTGCTCGATTTTGCTCTCGGCCAGGTCGTAGAGCTCACCCGGCGTGCGCGTGGCGGAGGTCAACGCCAGCATCACAATCGGTGCATCGGACGGGTTAGCTTTGCGATAGGTCGGCAGTGATTCCATCGCGCTCGGCAGCAGACTGCGCGCGGCGTTGATCGCCGCCTGCACATCGCGCGCCGCGCCGTTGATGTCGCGGTCGAGATCAAACTGCAAAATCACGCTGGTGGAGCCCTGCGAACTGGTCGAAGTCATTTCGGTGACGCCCGCGATCTGCCCCAGCGAGCGCTCCAGCGGCGTCGCCACCGTGGCCGCCATGGTCTCCGGGCTGGCACCGGCTAAGCTGGCGCTGACCATAATGGTCGGGAAATCCACCTGCGGCAGAGGAGCCACCGGCAACAGCCGATAACCCAGCAAACCGAGCAGCATGATCGACAACGTTAATAGCAACGTGGTGACCGGACGGAAGATAAAGAGTCTGGTGAGGTTCATTACTCGCTCCGCGCCTGCTGCTGTTTACGCTGCATATAGCGCTTGCCGCGCTGCGCAATGCCATCGAACCACAGATAAATCACCGGCGTGGAGAACAGCGTCAGCACCTGGCTGACAATCAACCCCCCGACAATTACCAGACCAAGCGGTTGACGCAGTTCGGCGCCGGATCCTGAGGCCAGCATCAGCGGCAGTGCACCGAGCAATGCCGCCATGGTGGTCATCAGGATCGGACGGAAGCGCAGCAAGCAGGCCTGATGAATCGCATCACGCGCACTCATGCCCTGCTTGTTTTCGGCCTCCAGCGCGAAGTCGATCATCATAATCGCGTTCTTCTTCACGATGCCGATCAGCAAAATCACCCCGATTAGGGCGATCAAACTGAATTCACTGCCCGCCAGCAACAGCGTCAACAGCGCACCCACCGCCGCTGATGGCAGCGTCGAGAGAATCGTCACCGGATGAATAAAGCTCTCGTACAGGATGCCCAACACCACATACATGGTGATCAGTGCGGCCAGAATCAGCCACAGCGTGTTACCGGTCGCGCTCTGGAATGCCGAGGTTTCTCCCTGATAGCGCAGCGTAATGCTGGATGGCAGATCCAGCTGCTGCGTCACTTCGGCAATCGCCTTCTGCCCATCCTCCAGCGAATAACCGCTGTTGAGATTGAACGACACCATCACCGCCGGGAACTGATTCAGACGCATATGCATCAGTGAACCGGTGCGCTGGTGAATGGTGGCAATCGAGGTCAGTTTCACCATCCCGGTAGTGGTGTCGCTGTCCGAGCTGGTGGTCGAACTGCTGCTTGAGCTGCTGGATGTCGTGCTCGAACTGCTGCTGGTTGAGGTACTGGAACTGCTGCTCACCGGCAGATAGACATCATCAAACGATGCCGGCGACTGCTGATACTGCGGTGCCACTTCCAGCACCACACGATACTGATTGGCCTGGGTAAAGATGGTGGAAACCAGACGCTGACCGAAGCTGTTGTAAAGCGCCGTATCCACATCCGAGGCGGTAATGCCGTAGCGCGCGGCTTTGTCGCGGTTCAGTTCGACATAGGCGACACGGCCCTGATCCTGCAGGTTACTCACCACGCCGTTAAATTCCGGGCGCTGCTGCAAGGCCGCCACCATCTTCGGCGTCCAGCTCACCAGGTTTTCACTGTCTGCGTCATCCAGCGTGAACTGATACTGGCTCGGCGTGACCTGATCGTTGACCGTCAAATCCTGCGCCGGTTGCAGATAGAGCTGAATGCCCGCCACCTGCTCCGCCGCCTGCTGCAGCTGCTTGATCACCACATCGGCTTTGTCATCGCGCTCATCAAACGACTTCAGGTTGATTTGGATACGGCCACTGTTGAGGCTGGTGTTGCTGCCGTCAATCCCGATGGTGGAAGAGAGGCTATCCACCGACGGGTTCTGCAGAATCACTTTCGCCAGCGCCTGCTGACGCTTCGACATCTCGCTAAACGACACATCCTGCGACGCCACGGTGACACCCTGAATCAGTCCGGTATCCTGCGTCGGGAAGAAACCTTTCGGGATGGCGATATACAGCAGCGCTGTCAGCGCAAAGGTCGCCAGCGCCACCAGCAGCGTCAGTTTCTGATGATTCAGCACCACCGTCAGCAAGCGGTCGTAACCGTGCACCAACTTATCGAATATTTGTCCGCCCTTACGCGAAAAACGAGACTGCTTCTCTTCCGGAATATGCTGCAACAGATAGGCGCACAGCATTGGCGTCAGCGTCAGTGACACCACCATCGACACCAGAATCGACACCGCCAGCGTAATGGCGAACTCGCGGAACAAGCGCCCTACCACATCGCCCATAAACAGTAGCGGGATCAGTACTGCAATCAGCGAGAAGGTCAGCGAGATGATGGTGAAGCCGATCTGCTGCGAGCCTTTCAGCGCCGCCTGCATCGGCGTTTCGCCCTCTTCCAGCCGACGCGAAATGTTCTCCACTACCACAATCGCATCATCGATGACGAAGCCGGTGGCGATGGTCAGCGCCATCAGCGACAGGTTATTCAGGCTGAAATCGGCCAGATACATCACGCCGAAAGTGCCAATCAGTGACAGCGGCACCGCCACGCTTGGAATCAGCGTCGCCGCCACATTGCGCAGGAACAGGAAGGTGACCATCACCACCAGCGCCACCGACAGCATCAGCTCAAACTGCACGTCGCTGATGGATGCACGGATGGTTTGGGTGCGATCCGACAAGATGCTCATCTTCACGCCATCGGGCAACGCGGCCTGCAGGGTTGGCAGCTGCGCTTTGATGCTGTCCACCACCTGAATCACGTTGGCACCAGGCTGGCGTTGCACGCTGATCACAATCGCCGGGCTGTTATTGGCCCAAGCCGACTGGAAGCTGTTCTCCGGCCCCTGTTCGATGTGCGCGATATCTTTCAGGCGCAGTGCAGCACCGTTCTGATAGGTGATGATCAGATTGCCGTACTCATCGGCGGTGCGCAGCTGATCGTTGGCATCGATGGTCACCGAATGGTATTTGCCATCGAAGCCGCCTTTTGAGCCATTGACGTTGCTGTTGCTGATCAACGTATTCACGTCTTCCAGCGACAGCTTGTGTGCCGCCAGCGCTTTCGGGTCCATCTGCACGCGGATAGCCGGCTGATGACCACCTGCCAATGTCACCATGCCGACGCCGTTAATCTGCGACAGCTTCAGCGCCACGCGGGTGTTCACCAGATCCTGCACCTGCGTCAGCGGCAGGTTATCCGAGCTGGCCGCCAGCGTAATCACCGCCGTATCCGCCGGGTTGACCTTTTTATAGGTCGGCGGATTGGGCAGATCGCTCGGCAGCAGGTTGTTGGCGGCATTGATCGCCGCCTGCACTTCCTGCTCGGCGACATCCAGCGACAGATCGAGGCTGAATTTTAGCGTGATGATCGAGGAGCCACCGGAGCTGGTGGAGGTCATCTGGCTTAAACCGGCCATCTGCCCCAGCTGGCGTTCCAGCGGTGAGGTCACAGACGATGCCATCACATCCGGGCTGGCCCCGGGATACAGGGTGGTGACCTGAATGGTCGGATAATCCACCTGCGGCAGCGCCGAGGTGGAGAGGAATTTATAGGCAAAGATCCCGGAAATCAGCACGCCGACCATCAGCAAGATGGTGGCGACGGGACGCTGGATAAACAGACGTGACGGATTCATTTTTTGGCCGCTGTGGCAGGTTTGCTGTCATCGGCCAGAGAGACTTTACTGCCGTTGGTCAGGCGATCGATGCCTTCGGTGACGAGACGCTCGCCCGGCTCGACGCCTTTAAGGATCGACTGCTGATCTTCACCAAACGCCGGGCCGGTGGTCACCGCTTTGCGCGTGACGGTGTTGTCTTGATTGATCACAAACACAAAGCTGCCGTCACTGCTCAGTTGCAGCGCCTGAGCCGGGATCACCGTGGCGTTATTCAGAATGTTGGTTTGCAGACGCAGATTCACAAACTGATTGGCAAACAGTGATTCATCTTCATTTGGGAAGGTGGCTTTTAGCTCGATGGTGCCGGTGCTGGTATCGATCTGGTTGCTAATGAACTGCACGCTACCCTGCGCCAGTTGGGTGCTGTTGTCCTGATCAAAAGCCACCGCCGGTAAACTCTGCCCGTTATGCAGCGCTTTGGTGAGCTGCGCGATATTGCTCTGCGGCACACTGAAGGTCACGGCAGCAGGCTGCATCTGCGTCACCACCACAATGCCAGTGGTATCGGTGGTTTGCACCATATTGCCCGGATCGACCAGACGCAGGCCGACACGGCCGCTGACTGGTGAAGTGATGCGCGCATACTCAATATCCAGCTTCGCACTGGCGATCTGCGCCTGATCGGCCGCTACAGCACCTTTATACTGCCCGACGGTGGCGGTTTGCGTATCAAGATCCTGGCGTGACAACGAGTCCTGGGCCGCCAGTTTTTTGTAGCGGGCCAGCGTTAACTCGGCGCTTTTCAGCAATGCCTGGTTCTGATTGAGATCGCCCTGATACTGCGCCAGTGTCGCCTGATAGCTGCGTGGATCGATCTGCGCCAGCAGCTGTCCGGCCTCGACTTTTTGCCCTTCGGTAAAGAACACTTTTTCCAGTTGACCCGCTACGCGGCTGGTCACGGTAACGCTGGCATTGGGGATCACCGTGCCCAGCGCATTGAGATACACCGGCACGTTGGCCGTCGTGGCCACGCCACTGTGCACCAGCGTGGCACTGCCGCCCATCATCGCCATGCCCGGAGGGCCGCCTGCGCCCCCGCGATGACCGCCCTTTCCGCCTCCCGGTGGCATGCCGCCCGGCGCACCGCCATGGCCGCCGACAACGCGCCAAATCACGCCAGCCACGATTAACACAACAAGTAAAATGAGTAGCCATTTCAGCCAGTGGAAACGCGATTTGCCAGGGGAATTAATTGTCATCGGACTCTTCAGATAAACAGGAAAAAGGAAAATCCCCTGCACTAACAGGGGATTATTTCAAAGTAAATCATCACTGCTTGTATTATCAGCTGAAGTGCCATGGAATTTCCATGGAGAAACCGTAAGGGTAACGTTAAGGCACTCAGGCCTTCCAACCGCCTCCTAAGGCTTTATACAAGGTGATTTTTTCGCTCAGCTGGCCCAGATGTGCACTGATTAACGACTGCTGCGAACTGTAAAGCGATCGCTGGGCCACTAATACATTGAGATAATTGTCTACACCTTGCTTAAAGCGCATTTCGGAATAGTCGTAATCGCGTTGATTAGCACCGACCTCCTGTTGCAGCGCTGTCAGCTGATCCTGCCAGGTATCCTGACCGGCCAGCGCATCATTCACCTCTTTGAACGCGGTTTGAATCGCTTTCTCATAGTCAGCAATTTCAATGCGTTTCTCGATGTGCGCGATGTTGAGATTAGCCTCGTTTTTGCCGCCGTCAAAGATCGGCAGATTGATCGACGGCACAAAGGACCAGGCACCGGTGCCGCCGCCCAGCAAACTGCCGAGGGAACTGCTGGTCGATCCCCCAGAAGCGGTCAGCGTGATGCTCGGGAAGAACGCCGCGCGCGCTGCGCCAATGTTGGCATTCGCCGCTTTCAGGCTATGTTCTGCGGCCATGATATCCGGACGACGCGTCAACAGATCAGATGGCAAGCCCGCTGGCGTGGCCGGGAACTGCCAGTTGACGTCCAGCGTCGCGTGGGACAACAAGGTAGCGGGCAGATCGATGCCCACCAGCAAGCGCAGCGCGTCCACATCCTGCCGTACCTGACGCGTATAGCTCGCCACATCCGCCTGGGCAGCCCGCACCGTGCTCTCTGCCTGCGCCAGATCCTGATCGCTACTGGCCCCGCCGTTGTAGCTGAGTTGCGTCAGACGATACGACTCTTGCTGACTTTTGGCGGTATTTTGCGCCAGATGCAGCAGATCGTTATCCGAACTCAAGGTCAGCCAGGCGGTGGCCACCTCGGAAATCAGCGAGATGCGCGTGGCGCGTTCGGTCGCGGCGGTGGACAGATAGGTTTCCTGCGCTTCATCACGCAGGCTCTGCAAGCGACCAAAGAAATCCAGCTCCCATGAGGTGACGCCCAGCCCGGCGTTCAGCTCGTGATAGGTCACCGCACCAGTGGTTTTGGTGTTGTAGAGGTTGGCCGGTTCATGCGCCGAGGTCTGGCTGGCGGTGGCATTGATCGACGGCATCAACGCGGCACGCTGTACCGTGACGCTCTGCTGTGCCTCTTCGACATTTAGCGCCGCGACGCGCAGGTCACGATTGTTGTCGAGTGACAGCTGAATCAGATTGCGCATCGTGGCGTCAGTGAAGAAGTTCTGCCACGGCAGATCCGCCACGTTGCCCACCGGCGTGGGCTGATCGTACTTCGCGTCTACCGGCATTGCGGGGCGCTGATAGTGGGGGGCCAGCGTACAGCCCGCCAGCGCCATAGCCAGCGGCAGCAGCGCCATACGGAAAGTTTTAGTGTTCATGCGTTGTCACCTCTGCGGATGCTTTTTTCTTGCGGGCGAAGAACTGCGAAACCACCACGTAGAACATCGGAACAAAGAAGATGGCGAGGAAGGTGGCGGTGATCATCCCGCCTGCTACCGCCGTACCAATCGAGTGCTGGCTACCTGCGCCTGCGCCGTTAGAGATAGTCAGCGGCAGCACGCCGAGAATAAACGCCATCGACGTCATGATAATCGGTCGGATACGCAGTCTCGCGGCTTCCACCGCTGCCTCGACCAGCGTTTTGCCTTCCCGTTCGTGCAACTCTTTGGCGAATTCCACAATCAGAATGGCGTTTTTCGCCGCCAGTCCCACCGTGGTGAGTAAGCCCACCTGGAAGAATACGTCGTTCTGCAAGCCGCGCAGCAGTACGGCACTAATAGTCCCGAGAATGCCGAGCGGCACCACCATGATCACCGAGAAGGGAATCGACCAGCTCTCATACAGCGCAGCCAGACACAGGAACACCACCAGAATCGAGATGATATACAGCTGGGTGGTCTGGTTGCCGGACGCCTGCTCTTCATAGGAAATGCCGTACCACTGCACGCGGAAGCCTTTGGGCAACTGCTTCGCCAGCTGTTCCACCGCTTTCATCGCTTCACCGGTGCTCTGCCCTGCCGCAGGCGATCCGAGGATCTCTTCAGAGGTCAGGCCGTTAAAGCGTTCGAAGTGTGGAGAGCCGTAAACCCATTTGCCGCTGGCGAAGGCGGAGAAGGGCACCATGGTGCCGCTGCTGTTGCGGAAGTACCATTTATCGAGATCGGATGGCGTGACGCGTGAATCGGCTTTACCCATCAGGTAAACCTCTTTCACACGGCCGTTATACATAAACTGATCGATATAGCTGGAACCCCACGCCACTGACAGCGTGTTGTTGATGTCGGTCATGCTCAGGCCCAACGCGCTGGCCTTCTCGTCATTGATCTCCAGCTGATACTGCGGCTCATCTTCCAGTCCGTTCATGCGCACCTGCGCCAGATGCGGATCTTTGTTGGCCAGATCGATTAACTGGTGCGTGGCATCCATCATCTGCTGATGGGTGTGCGCGCCCGTATCCTGCAGATAGAGATCGAAGCCAGTGGCGTTACCCAGCTCCATCACCGCAGGCGGCACCATGGCGAAGATTTTGGCGTTTTTGTAGTTGGCAAAATGCGCCATCACCCGGTTCGCCAGATCCTGCACGCTTTGCCCGCTGTGGGTACGATCGCTCCAGTCCTTCAGGCGCACGAAGGCCATGGCGTTACTCTGGCCGCGACCGGCAAAGTTAAAGCCCGCCACGCCAAAGGTGGTGGTGACCACTGAGGCTTCATTCTTCTGCAGGTAGTCATTGAGATCGTTGATCACCTGCTGCGTACGCTGTGAAGAGGAGTTAACCGGCAGCGTCATCTGCACCATCATCAAGCCCTGATCTTCTGCAGGCAGGAACGTAGTGGGCACACGCGTGAACAAAAAGCCCGTCACGCCGACGATCACCAGGTAGATCACCAGGAACAGGCCGCGACGGGAAATAACGTTGTTAACGCCGCGCGTATAGTGCATCGCGCCGCTGTCGAACTTACGGTTAAACCAGCCAGCAAAACCGGTGGTCTTGTGCTCCGCCGCCGAAGGTTTGAGCAGGGTGGCACAGAGTGCAGGGGTAAAGATCAGCGCCATGATCACCGACAGCGCCATCGCCGACACAATGGTGATCGAGAACTGGCGATAAATCACCCCGGTCGAGCCGGAGAAGAACGCCATTGGCAGCAGCACCGCTGACAGCACCAGCGCAATACCAAACAGTGCGCCCTGTATCTGCTGCATCGACTTGATGGTGGCGGTTTTCGGATCGAGATGTTCTTCGTGCATCACACGCTCGACGTTCTCCACCACCACGATGGCATCATCCACCAACAGCCCTATCGCCAGCACCATACCGAACATCGTCAGGGTGTTGATGCTGTAACCGAAGGCCGACAGGATGCCAAAGGTTCCAAGCAACACCACCGGCACCACCAGGGTGGTAATCAGGGTGGCGCGCAGGTTTTGCAGGAACAGCAGCATGACGAAGAACACCAGCACCACCGCTTCGATCAGCGTTTTCACCACTTCTTCAATCGAGGCGCTGACCACTGGCGAAGTGTCATACGGATACTGAATTTCAACATTATCCGGCAGTGAGTCTTTCAGATCGGCTATGGTCTGGCGCACCGCTTTGGCGGTATCCAGTTCGTTCGCCCCGGTGGCCAGACGCAGCGCGATACCTGCCGCGGGCTTGCCGTTCATGGTGGCGTCAATGCCGTAGCTCTGCGGACCGAGCGCCACGCTGGCAACGTCTTTCAAACGCACCTGTGAGCCATCGCTGTTCACTTTCAACAGCACATTTTCAAACTGCTGCACCGTGGTGAAGCGAGTTTTCCCCAGTACCGTGGCCTGCGTTTTGGCGCCCTGAATGGTCGGTAACCCGCCGAGTGAACCGGACGACACCTGCACGTTCTGGTTATCAATAGCGGTGGTGACATCACTCGGCATCAGGTTGTACTTGTACAGTTTGGCGGGATCGAGCCAGATGCGCATGGCATATTCCGAACCCAGTACCATAAAGTCACCGACGCCAGGCGTACGCGAGATCGGGTCTTCCAGCTTCGACACCAGCATATCCGCGAGATCGCCGTTGCTCAGCTTGCCGTCTTTAGAGATCAGCCCGATGACCATCATGAAGTTCTTTTGGTACTTACGGATGCGGATCCCTTGCTGGGTCACGTCGGTTGGCAACTGCGATTCCGCCAGCGAGACGCGGTCCTGTACCTGCACCTGCGCGATATCCGGATTGATGCCCTGGTTAAAGGTGGCGATGATCTGCGCACTGCCGTCCGAGGCACTACTGGATTCCAGATAGCGCAAGCCATCCAGCCCGTTTAACTGCTGCTCAATCACCTGCACCACGGTGTTCTGGGTGGTTTCGGCGCTGGCCCCCGGATAAGTCACCGAGATCGACACCGCAGGTGGGGAGATATTGGGATACTGATTGACCGGCAAACTGATGGCCGCAATCCCGCCCACCAGCATCACGATAATCGCGATAACCCAGGCAAAGATGGGACGTTCAATAAAAAACTTCGACATGCCGCCTCCTTATTGCGCTGCTGCGTCGGTCATCGACAGACTGACAGCGTTGGCAGATGGCGTGTCATGGGTGCTGGCGGCGGTGGTGGTGACTTTCGCCCCGGCACGCACACTTTGCAGATTGTTCACCACCACGTTTTCACCTTCGCTCAGGCCGGAGGTCACCAGCCATTCACCTTTGATCATCTCGCCGGTGTGAATGCTGCGCTGCTCAATGGTGTTATCGCTTTTCACCACGTAAACATACGGCTGGCCTTTGGTGTCATGCATGATCGACTCCTGCGGCACCAGAATCCCCTGCTGCTGAATGCCCTGCGGGAAGCTGGCGTGCACATACATGCCTGGCAGCAGTTCATTATGCGGGTTCGGGAACACCGCACGCAGCACCACGGTGCCGGTGGCGGTGTCGACGTTCACTTCCGAGAACGCCAGTTTGCCCTGCTGGCCATACTGGCTGTTGTCTTCCAGAGAGAGTCCGACCGCCGCCGTGTTGTCATCCACTTTGGCGATCTTGCCGTCAGCTAACGCTCGGCGCAGACGCAGCAGGTCGGTGGATGACTCACTGACATCAACATAGATCGGATCAAGTTGGGTGATGGTGGCGAGATAGTCGGTCTGGCCGTTGGTCACCAGCGCACCGGCGGTATACAGCGAACGGCTGATATGTCCGGAGATCGGCGCCTTCACCAGTGTGTAATCGAGATTGACCTTAGCGGTTTCCACATCGGCCTGTGCTTCACGCTCTGCCGCGACGGCATCGTCGTAAGTTTGCTGGCTGATGGCATGCGCGGACGCCAGCGGATGATAGCGTTTTGCCACCATGGCATCGTTTTGCCAGGTCGCCATCGCTTTGTCGTAAGCGGCTTTATAGGTCGCCGGATCGATCTGATAGAGCGGCTGACCCGCTTTTACTTCGCCGCCTTCGGTAAACAGGATTTTCTGGATCACGCCGCTGACTTGTGGGCGCACCTGTGCGGTGCGGACCGCCGTGGTGCGGCCAGGCAGTTGTGTCACCAACGTAACGGGCTCAGATTTTAGGGCGATGACACCCACCTGGGGTGTCGCGGATGCAGCGGGCTTTGCTCCGCCCTGGTCACAGGCTGCCAGTAAAAACACCACGCTGGCAGAAAGAAGTTTCAGGCGCATAATTTTTCTCTGGATGAAAGGAGGGATAGTCACTGATGTGATGACATGCAAAAAATCATTGTAGGGAGGGAGTGATAAGGCGGTTGTTAAGGTTGCGTAAAATATATTTTCCAAAGGAAAATGGTAAACCTTTCGTGCCATAAATGGCTGTGAAAATTAGCTTTTTGCGGGTTTTTTACCGCCATGCAGAGCAACAGATTTACCCTTTCGGCTCGATCCCGCGACGGCGCAGTTCGCGACGCGCCAAATCTTTCAACCAGCACGATAGCGTGATGTTTTCATCTTCGGTGACTTCGCGCAGTTGGTCATGCAACTCCGGATGAATGCGTAACTGAAACGCCGTGGAGCGGCCCTCGCCTTTTGGCGTTCGGTCTTTGGTTTTTGGCATCGGGTCACACCTCAACGAATGGCAATAAAAAACGCCCCAAAGCCGCGCTACCAACACGGCAAGGGGCTGGCGAACCGAAATGGAATGCGGCATCGCGGTGCGTTACATACAGGTTACACGGCAAGATATTTTTATGTTGGCGGGGAAGTGTTAAGACTCAGACAAGAGGTGTGAGCGAGTTCGCTGAGTGCTGAATTTCAGACAAAAAAAACCCACGCATCCGCGTGGGTCGGTGCAACCGAACAGGGTGAATACCTGAAGACAGGTATTGCTGCCGCAGCAGCCGATCTTCACACCAATCAATACCTCTGGGACTTTTATCGTCGCCGAAAGTGGTGTGAGAAAACAGCCGCAAATCGCAACGGAGTTCGGCGAAATGCAACGAGGTGTGAAAAGCACCTCACGGCAGTTACATCCTGATTTTACTAAGATTTATCCGAAGTCGGTTTGCTGTAAATGGCGTCAGGCGCAATGTTCATATGCTTCAACACCGGCCCCATAATGCTGCCGAAAATCGGCGCCGCTACCGAACCACCAAAGTGATCGCCCGCTGTCGGATGGTTGACCATCACCACCAGCGCCACCTCAGGATGGCTGGCAGGAGCAATACCGGCGGTGTAGTTAACGTAACCGCCATCGTACTTCCCGCTGGTGCCCATTTTCTCTGCGGTACCGGTTTTGGTCGCCAGGCGGTAACCCGGCACAGCGGCTTTGACGCCGGTACCGCCAGGCAATACGTCACTCTCCAGCATGTGCACCACGGTTTGCACGATTTGCGGATCGGCCACCTGCTTGCCCAACACCGGCGGTGTCACTTTGGTAATCGACAGTGGACGATATACGCCGTAAGAACCAAGCGTGGCGTATTCACGGGCGATTTGCAGCGGTGTGACGCGCAGGCCGTAGCCAAAGGCAAAGGTGGCGCGTTCAATATCCGCCCAGCGTTCACGGTGCAGCGGGAAGTAGCCCACGCTCTCGCCGGTTAACCCGAGTCCGGTCGGCTTACCCAGGCCAAACGCCTGATAGGTGTTTACCAGCGCTTCAGCAGGCATCGCCAGCGCAATGTGCGATACGCCGATATCACTCGATTTCTGCAAAATGCCCGTCATGGTCAGGCGCGGCCAGTGGCCGACGTCACGAATCAAGTGGCCGTTAACGCTGTAGGGTGTGGTATCGATCACCGAGTCAGCACGCACCAGATGACGCTCCAGCCCTTCCATCACCACCAGCGGTTTTACCGTTGAGCCGGGTTCGTAGCTGTCATTGATCGCCGTGTTGCGCATCTGTGCAGGCGTGGCGTTATCGAAGTTGTTGGGGTTGAACGAAGGATAGGAAGCCATCGCCAGGATCTCGCCCGTATCAATCTTGATCAGCACTGCCGCACCGGAATCCGCTTTATTCAGCAACACGCCATCGCGCAGTTTGCTGTAGAGGGTGAACTGGTCAAACTTATCAATACTCAGCTGTACCGTTGGCGGCTGCTTCGGCGGCTCGTAATCCAGCATCGCCACGATATTGCCCTCTTTGTCCTGACGATAAACCTCTTTGCCCGGCTCACCTTGCAGCACGTGGTCGAAACCTTTCTCCAGACCGTTCAGGCCATTGCTGTCAGCACCGACAATGCCAATCAACGGCGCAGCGGCTTCACTCATTGGATAGAAGCGGCTGTCGTTGTATACCGAGCTGATGCCCTTCAGGTGCAGTTCGGCGATGTCTTTGGCGATGCCCAGTTCGATTTTACGGCCAAGATAGAGGAAGCGCTTTTTCGGGTTCGCGGTGATCTGCTCACGCAACTCTTCCGGACGTAAGTTCAGCGCCGAGGCAAGATAGGTCCATTTGGCGTTGGTGAAGTCGGGATTGGCTTCCAGCACGCGCATCGGGTCGGCGATGATATCGCGCGCCGGTACGCTCAGTGCCAGTGCCTGGCCATCACGATCCAGTAAGGTGCCACGGTTGGTGGGCAAGGTGACGGTGCGCAGTGAACGCTGATCGGCCTCGTGCTCCAGCATCGGATGCTTAATCAGTTGCAGGTCGCCGACGAAGATCAGCAGCAACACCATGCAGCTGAAGACACCCAGACAAATCAGGCGAAAACGAAACGGGTTAAATGGTGCTTTGATCTGGTCTTTTCCCAGAAGTTTTTTTATACGGGGCATAGCATTCCGCTGCAATAAACAGTTTTTTCAAGCTTGTTATCCGCAGTTATAAAGAAAGGTAAAGCGAGTTGACAGGAAAACTGTGTTTCAGTTCGTTAGCGGGAACGACAGGCAAAAAAAACCTGCGCATCTGCGCAGGTCGGTGTAATCAAGAAAACTTTTTGATGTTCACCCATCAATACCTCTGGGACCCTGACTGTAGCAAGGTGGCATGACGGTTCTCCATCTCTCAAACGCAACAGTTACCCGCAAAATGTAACCAGCGGTGAGATTGTTAGCACCCCATTCACATCAGGTGTTTTTTGATTTCCACCAGGCAACTCATGGCGTTAGGGCCTTGCGTCAGTGACGAGGTGCCGATATCCAGCGTCAGTACATTGGGGTTACCGGCACGGTCCCACGGCTGCCAGGTGCGGCCGAATCCGGGATCAAACCAGGCGCCAGTGGCGATGATCACCACACCGGGTGTTAAGCCATCAGTGAGACGCACACCGGCCAGCATACGGCCACGTGCGTTACTGACTTCAATCTCATCGCCATCGACGATTTGGCGAGCCTCAGCGTCCTGTGGATGCATATATAAGGTTTCGCGCCCGGCCGTTTTATTCGCTTGCACCGTGGCAGTCGCGTCCATCTGGCTGTGCAGTCGATCTGAGGGCTGAATCGAGATCATATGCAGCGGGAAATCCCCGCTCAGCGGTGAGCCCAACCACTCCTGCGGCTCACGCCACTCGGGATGTCCGGCAAAATCTTCCAGTTGATAATCGGCGATGGTCTGACAGAACAGCTCGATTTTACCACTGGCGGTCTGGATCGGATGGGCCTGCGGGTTAGCACGGAAATCATCCATAAACACATACGGCTTGCCGCCTTCCGGGATCTCAACGAAACCACGCTCCCAGAATTCACCAAACTCCGGGAAGTGGATATCTTTGCGCGCGTGCGCCACCGCACACTGCTGATACAGGTGCTCAATCCACTGCATCTCGTTGCGCCCTTCGGTGAACACCTCGCGGTAGCCGAGGCGATCGGCGATATCCGCAAAGATATCGAAGTCATGGCGCGCCTGATGCTGCGGTTTCACCGCCTGATGCATCGCAAAAACAAAGCGATCGCGTGAAGAGCCGCCGATATCGTTGCGCTCCAGCGTGGTGGTGGCGGGCAGCACGATATCCGCCATCTGTGCCGCTGGCGTCCAGACAATATCCTGCACGATCACGGTATCCGGGCGCTGCCAGCCTTCCACTAAGCGGTTGAGCTGCTGATGGTGGTGGAACGGATTACCGCCCGCCCAGTGCACCAGATGGATATCGGGATAGTGCAGGGTTTCGCCCTGGAAGTTGTAGGGCTGACCAGGGTTGAGCAACATATCGCTGATGCGCGCCACCGGAATCGAGAAGTTGCCGGGATTTGGCCCGGTGCTCATCATCGGCGCGGGCCCTTCCTGACGCGGATTACCGACGCTGTTCATCGAACCGTGACCAAAGGAGAAGCCGCCCCCCGGCAAGCCTGGCTGCCCCAGCATCGAGGAGAGCGCAATCATCATCCAGTACGGCTGCTCACCGCGATGGGCACGTTGTACCGAGTAAGAACAGGTGATAAAGCTGCGTTTGCCGATCAACTGCTGTGCCAGCATCGCGATACGCGCCGCGGAATGCCGGTGATGGCACTCGCCCACGCCGGCGTTTTGGCGATGCCGTCGCTTTCGCCCAGCAGATATTCACGTAACTGCGGCCAGCCGGTGCAATGGCTGGCGAGGAAACTTTCGTCCAGCGCATTGCGGTGCGTAATCTCATAACCGAGCGCCAGCATCAGCGCCACATCGGTGTTGGGACGAATCGGAATCCACTCGGCATTCACAAACGCCGGGCAGTCATCACGCATTGGGCTGATGTTGATGATTGGCGTGCCTTTGGCGCTGAGTTGCTCCAGCGCTGGTTTCAGGCTGTGCTGTCCGGCACCGCCCGACGCCACCTGGGCATTTTTCAGCGCCAGACCACCGAAGGCGATAAAGATGTCGGCATGTTCCACCACGCTCGGCCAGTCGGTGACGCGGCCGGTGAGCGGCATGTAGGTACCAATCACATAGGGCAGGAAGAACTGCGCGGCGCCCCAGCTATAGTTGCCCTGCTGGTCCACCCCGCCGCCGCCCTGGAAGTAGAAACGACGGATCAGGGTGCGCGCATGGTTAACGCGTCCCGCCGATGACCAGCCGTAGGAGCCGTTGAAAATACCCGATGCGCCGTAGCAATCGCGTACGCGGCGATTCTCTTCTGCCACCAGATCCAGTGCGGTATCCCAATCCACGGCGACAAAATCTTCACGTCCACGCAGCGTGCGATCGCTATTCTCACGTGACTTTAGCCATGAACGACGCACCATTGGCTGGCGGATACGCTTATCCGAGTAGACCAGTTCCGGGATGGTGTTGAGCATCGGCGATGGATCGGCGTCAGCAAAAAAGGGTTCACAGCCAATCAGGCGGTCGTTTTCCGTGACGGCAGTAAATGCGCCCCAGTGCGCCAGGTGTGGCACGCGTGTTTTCATGGTTATTGGGTCCGGCAGACAGGTCTGAATCGTGCTGGCAGCATACCATGCCGCCCTGACGCGCTGAAGTCTGGCTGTGAGCGCCTGATTTTCCGCGCTTTTGCGACAGCGCTGGCATTCTCGCGGGTTGCTACAGGTACTGTTTTCCGTAACACTGATGGGATGTGTAAACGTTTTCCCGGATGCAAGTAACCGCATGGCTACCATTAAGGATGTTGCCCGCATGGCCGGGGTATCGGTCGCGACCGTTTCCCGCGTCATCAATAATTCGCCCAAAGCCAGCGAGAGTTCACGTCTCGCCGTGACCCAGGCAATGGAGCAGTTGCAGTATCACCCGAACGCCAATGCACGCGCCCTGGCGCAGCAATCCACCGAAACCCTGGGTCTGGTGGTGGGTGACGTTTCCGACCCGTTTTTTGGCGCGATGGTGAAAGCGGTCGATGAAGTCGCAGGTGCCACCGGCAACTTCCTGCTGATTGGTAACGGTTACCACATTGAGCAAAAAGAGCGTCAGGCGATTGAGCAACTGATGCGTCATCGCTGTGATGCGCTGGTGGTGCACGCCAAGAAAATTCCTGATGCCGACCTGGAAGTGCTGATGAAGCAAGTGCCGGGCATGGTGTTGCTCAACCGACTGCTGAAAGGCTTTGAATCGCGCTGCATCGCGCTGGATGACCGTTACGGTGCCTGGCTGGCAACGCGCCATCTGATTCAGCAAGGTCATACGCAAATCGCCTTTATCTGCTCGACCCACCCTATTTCTGACTCCGAAGACCGCCTGCAAGGTTACTACGACGCGTTGAAAGAGCACGGCTTACCGTCCAACGACCGCTTAGTGGCGTGGGGCGAGCCGGACGAAGTCGGGGGTGAACAAGCGATGACGGAATTGCTGGGGCGCGGTAAGCAGTTCACAGCGGTGGCCTGTTACAACGACTCCATGGCGGCTGGCGCACTGGCGGTGTTGAGTGATAACGGCATTCGCGTGCCGGAAGAGATGTCGCTGATTGGTTTTGATGATGTGCTGGTCTCACGCTATGTGCGTCCACGACTGACCACGGTGCGTTATCCGATTGTCACCATGGCGCAGCAGGCGGCGCAGCTGGCGCTGGCGTTAGCCAACGGCACGGAAATGCCAGAAGTGACCAATATGTTTAGCCCGACGCTGGTGAGAAGGCATTCGGTGAGCGGACCGGGTTGATCTCCAGGTGCGCTTCAATGCGCACCGGGTCACAAATCCTGCGAATAGACCTTCACCCGCACATCCGGGAACTCCAGCGCATCACACTGATACTGCCAGCCAAAGCGCTCGTAGTAGCCGCCGAACGTTGACCACAGCCACAGCTTTTCATGCCCGCGATCGCGGGCATAATTCAACACATGCTGCTGCAGCGCTTCACTCAGGCCATTGCCGCGCGCATGTTTATCCACATACAACGCGGCAATCCACGGATAGAGATCCTGACGGCTGATGAGATCACAGCGCCAGAATCCCACCGTGCCCAACGGCACATCGCCATCCAGCGCCACAAAGGTCACCGGATACTCGGCACCGTTCAGGCTGCTGCGCACAATGCTGTCGTAAAACTCGCGCGACGTCCCCTCGCCAAACGCCTGCCACAGCCAGTCGGTGATATGGCTGGCGTGATGTGGGACTTCACTGAGTGGAACAATGTTGATCACATCAGCTCCAGCGCCAGCAGCTCCTGAATAGTCTGCGCGCGACGAATTTCACGCGGAGCGCCATTCTCAAACAGCACTTCCGGAATCAGCGGACGGCTGTTGTAGTTGGAAGACATCGAAGCGCCGTACGCGCCGGTATCGTGGAACACCAGATAATCGCCAACCTTTGTCGCAGGCAGCGCACGCGTCTCGACTTTACCGCCTTCCAGCTGGGTGAACACATCGCCAGACTCGCACAGCGGCCCCGCCACCACGCTCTCCACCGTTGCATCACTCAATGCACGACCATCAGCTGGCAGCACAGAAATGTGGTGATAGCTGCCATACATCGATGGACGCATCAGATCGCTAAAGCCCGCATCCACCAGCACAAAGTGACGGCTGCCCATCTCCTTAACCGCACGCACCTGCGACACCAGCACGCCAGACTCCGCCACCAGGAAACGACCCGGTTCGATCTCCAGTTTCACCGCATGACCAAGATGCGCCGCAATGCGATCACGTGCGCCACTCCACAAACCGAAATAGTGCTGGGTATCAATGGCTTCTTCACCGAAGCGATAAGGAATCGACAAACCACCACCGGCTGAAATCGCTTCCAGATCCTGACCAAATTCGATGACCTGATCGACCATCGCGTCACACACCTGCTGCAGGTGGCCGTAATCGACACCGGAACCGATATGCATATGCAGACCCACCAGTTTCAGGCCGTGCTGCTGAATCGCTGCCAGCGCCAGCGGCAGATCGCTATGCCAGATGCCATGCTTGCTGTTCTCGCCACCGGTGTTGGTTTTCTGGCTGTGGCCGTGACCAAAACCCGGGTTGATGCGCAGCCACACTTTATGGCCCGCAGATACCGCGCCAAGCTGATGCAGCATATCCACCGAACCGGCATTGACCGGCACTTTTAACTCCGCGATACGCGCCAGGGTTGGCTGATCGAAGACGTCAGCGGTAAAGACGATATCTTCGCCACCCGGCTGGAAACCGGCGGCCAGGGCGCGCTCAATTTCACCCAGGGAAACGGAATCGACCTTCACGCCTGCGGCACGCATCAGGCGCAGAATGTGAATGTTGGAGCAGGCTTTTTGCGCAAAACGCACCACGTCAAACGCGCTCAGCTGGGCAATGCGCTGCTGAATGATGGCGGCATCGTAGGCCCAAAATGGACCGGCATAACGCTGGGCCAGCGGCAGTAAATTGGCGGCGGTCAGGGCCGTTTCGGTGTTGTTCAGTGGACGTGGCATCTCAATTCTCCTGTGTCTTTGCCACTATTTAGCCACAGCCATTCAATTCAGAAAAATATCTGTTTTAGCGTCAGCTATACAAATATGATATGGACTAGCGGAGGAGCTATGGCAAAAATTAACTGGCGGCATATCGAAATTTTCCACGCGGTGATGACCAGTGGCAACCTGACGCAAGCCGCCGCGTTGCTGCACACCTCGCAGCCAACCGTTAGCCGTGAGCTGGCGCGGCTGGAGCAGCAGCTGGGTCTGGAACTGTTTGAGCGGGTGCGTGGACGATTGCAGCCCACGGTGCAGGGATTGCGGTTGTATGAAGAGGTGCAGCGATCCTGGTATGGCTTAGACCGCATCATGGATGCAGCGGAAGGCTTGCGTCAGTTTCGTCAGGGCGAGCTGTCGATTGCCTGTTTGCCGGTGTTCTCGCAGTCACTGCTGCCACCACTGCTGCAACCCTTTCTGCAGCGCTATCCGCAGGTCAGCCTGAACATCATTCCGCAGGAGTCGCCGCTGCTGGAAGAGTGGCTGTCGGCACAGCGCTACGATCTGGGTCTGACCGAAACCCAGCATGCGCCGGCAGGCACCGAGCGCGTACCGCTGCTGACCTGCGATGAAGTGTGCGTGCTGCCGCCCAACCATCCGCTGTGCCAGCGTGAGGTGTTAACTCCGCAGGATTTTCAGGGGGAGAATTACGTCAGCTTGTCACGCAGTGATAGCTATCGTCAGCTGCTGGACTCGCTGTTCCATGAGCAACAGGTGGAGCGCCGTTTAGTGCTGGAAACGCACAGTGCGGCATCGGTATGCGCGATGGTGCGCGCGGGGGTAGGGATTTCGATTGTGAATCCGCTGACGGCGCTCGATTACGCCGACAGCGGTGTGGTGATGCGCAGATTCAGTATCGCGGTGCCGTTCACCGTCAGTCTGGTGCGGCCACAGCATCGCCCGGCGTCAGCGCTGGTTGATCATTTCTGCGACCACCTGCAACAGCAGGTGGCCACCTTTACCCAACGCATTGCCGAGCGTCTGGTTTAAGCGCGTACCGTTTCGCCCTGCCCGCCTGATTTGCGGAAGGTGATCAGACAGATGACCAGACCGACCACCGCCAGTGCAGCGGCGGCGACCGGCACTGACGTCAGCCCGTAGCCTTTATCGATCACCGCGCCGCCTACCCAGGCACCGAGCGCATTACCGACGTTGAACGCCGAGATGTTAAGCGTGGAGACCAGATTAGGTGCGTCTTTACCATGGCGCACCACGTTAATCTGCAAGCCAGGCACGGTAGCAAAGGTCGCCATCGCCCACAGGAACAGCGTGATTTCCGCCAGCCACAGCGCGTGGCTGGTCCAGCTGAACAGCAGCGAGAAGACGGCGATCAGCACAAAGCTGAGGATCAGGCTAAACGAGACTTTCCAGTCGGCCAGCTTGCCGCCGAGGATATTACCGACGGTTAAGCCTGCGCCAATCAGGAACAGCGTCCAGCTCACCCCACGATCGGTGATGCCCGTGACCTGCAACAGCAGCGGCGCGATATAGCTGAACAGCGCAAACATCGCAGCAGCAAAGAACACTGTCATCAGCAGCGACAGCCACAGTTTGCCATTTGCCAGCGCGCTGACTTCACTCGCCAGATGTACCGGTTTCTCTTCTTTGTTGGTTGGCAGACTGACAATCAAAGCGATAAAAGCGAGGATGCCGATGATCGCCACGCCCCAGAAGGTGGCACGCCAGCCAAACATCTGACCAAACCAGGTGCCGAGCGGCACACCCAGCACGTTGGCGAGGGTTAAGCCGGTGAACATCAGCGCCACCGCCGATGCCTGACGGCTCGGTGCCACCAGACTCGCCGCTACTACCGCACCAATCCCGAAGAAGGCCCCGTGACAGAGTGCGGTGACCACGCGCGCCAGCATCAGCAGGTTGTAGGTGTACGCCAGCGCGCACAGCACGTTGCCGATGATGAAGATGATCATCAACAGAATCAGGGTTCGTTTACGCGGCAGCTTCGCCGTCAGCAACGCCATAATCGGTGCACCGATGGCTACGCCCAGTGCATAACCACTGATCAGCCATCCTGCTGAAGGAATCGTTACCTGCAGATCGCCCGCCACTTCCGGCAGTAATCCCATAATCACGAACTCCGTGGTGCCGATGGCGAACGCACTCAGCGCCAGCGCCAGTAATGCAACAGGCATAACACACTCTCCTAAAAATGTTTTGCAGGCAGGCCGCACAACGAACGCCGTGCGGTTACAACGGACGCTTATAGATATTTGAACTGCGTCACATTCTGATTAAAGCACAGGCTTGGCAGCTCAACCAGCCTCTGCGCTGCAAGGCATCTTTGCTTGCAAAGCAATAATCCCCGCGCGCGAAAGTGACTCTGCCTGACCACTGAGACAGATGACACTTTTCACGCTACGCTTGATTCAGTTGTGATCGCTGTCACAGCTCATCAGCTTTTGGCGAGCAATCAAGCAGTAAAGGATGGGCGCGCATTGCCGATACCTCAACCAGTTACGCGGTGATGCGGTGTCAAACAATGCAGGGGGAACACCTATGCGATGGCTGATCGCACTGACAGTGGGTTGCCTGAGCGGCTGCTCCGTGGGGCACTATGAGTACAGCAAAGAAGCCGCAAAACGCGTCGATATGACCGTGACCGGCATTCCTACCGTGCTGGGCATTGGCGCGCTAGGCACCACCATTCCACTGACGCCTGAATACAGCTTAACGGCCGCGCACGTGGCGAAATACTCGATGTATCGGGTGAAAGCCTGGCATCCCGAGTGCGATATCGCCGTGGTGTACCACAAGAACAGCGAACCCAATCTTCCTCCCCCGTTCCGCAACAGCCATATTGGCGACAACGTCAATCTCTATGGCTACAGCTTTATTTCTGCCATGCCGGTGGCCTCAAGCGGCAAGAATTTGATCAACACCACACTGGCTAACGATTGGAATAAACCAAGTTGTGTGGTGGTCGCGGCGAATGCCGGTGTAGTGAAAGGCATGTCGGGTGGTGCGGTGTACAACGCCAGCGATGATACGCTGGCGGGGGTAATTGTCGGCTACAGCAGCGCGATTGACGACAATAAAAGCGGTAAGACCTTGTATAAGGATGTGGCGCTGTATGTGCCTTATTCGCGTTTTCAGGTGTGGCTGGATCAGGTCGTGAAATCGTAATTACGCTGGTACCCAGGCCCCTTTCAACTGCACCTGCGGGAATCCGGCGGTCAGAATACGCAGTTCGGCATCACGCGGGGTGTTGTCGCCCTGCCCCTGAATGCTGACGATATCCTGCGGACAAGCGGAGAATGCCACGTAGCAATCCATCTCAGCGCGCAGCACAATGTAGTCGCCTGGCTTAGTCACCACCGGCAGCGTTTTCAACGTGATACCATCCGGCTGCACCTGAATATTCATAAAAATATTCAGAGACGCCAGATTACCGTGCGGCAGTTCAACACCTAACTCGCGCATGCCCTCAAACAGGTTATCGTGGCAGTTGCGGTGATACTCGGTGCAGCCCAGCAGCTCATAACGACGCGCATCGCAGGCCGCCATAAAGGAATCATGCACGCCGGGTGAGGTATCCGCCACCAGGGTCAGAATCGGGTGGCGCTGGCTGGTGATAAAGCTGTCACCGACTTTGGGATTAAGACGCTGGTTCCACACGCGCGTCGCTTCCATACACATATATTCACTGACGTCTTCGGCGTTGTACGCCCAGCAATCCACTACCTGAGTGCCATGCAGATTGATCACCTGCACCGCTTCCCCTTTCTTCAGACGCACCGCTTTGCCGTAGCGCGCGGGAATGGTGATCGCTTCACGATGCTGATATTTAGCTGACATAGTGTTCTCCTGATTAATGCTGCATGCCGCGACGATAGCGCGTCATGCGAGATTCAAGGCCGCGTGCCAACCAGTCGATCAGACTGTTGAGCAGCCAGTAACAAAGCGCCACCGTGAGATAGATCTCCAGCGGCGCGTAGGTATCTGAAATCGCCTGTTTGGCGGCGTACATAAACTCCTGCACCGAGACAATCGACAGCAGCGCCGAGTCTTTAATCAAACCAATCATCAGACCGACCAGCGGCGACAGCATCTGCGGCAGGGTTTGCGGCAACACCACATCGCGCAGCTGTTCGCTGCGGCTCAAACCCAGCACGCGGCAAGCTTCCCACTGCCCCTTCGGCAATGCCTCTATTGCCGCACGAATAACCTGTGCGATATAGGGCGCGTAATAGAGCGTCAGGGCCAGCACACCCACCACCGGCGATGACAGCGTGATGTCGTACTCCGGCAGCACAAAATAGAGCAGGTAGATCACCACCAGCAGCGGCAACGCGAGGGTTAATCCGCTGTAAAGATTGAGTAAACGCAACCAGAACGGTGAGGCGCGCATTAGCAGTAATGCCATCAGCCCGCCCCACGCCAGCGAACAGAGTGCGGCGACAATGCACAGTTGCAGCGTGGCGATCATGCCGTCTCCCAGCGAAGGCAGGGAAGTGAGAATGGCTTGCCAATCCATCAGGCGATCCTCCGTTTGGCTTCCAGACGTCTTGCGGCGGCAATCAGCGGCATGGCGATCAGCAGATATCCCGCCGCCACCAGTAACAGCACTTGCGTGGCTTCGTAGGTGCGCGCAATCACAATCTGTCCGGCATAGGTCAATTCGGTCAGCGCCACCACCGAGGCCAGCGGCGTGGTTTTCAGCAGGATGGTGAACTCGTTAACCAGCATCGGCAGGCTGGCACGCATCACCTGCGGATTGATCACATACCACCAGGTTAAGAAGCGGCTGAGCCCCAACGTGCGTGCAGCTTCGAGCTGACCGCGCGTCACCAGTGAACGATTGACGCGCAAAATCTCTGCCACGTAAGCACCGCTGTTAAGGCCGATGGCAATCACCGCGGCCAGCATTGGCTGACCGCCCAATCCCAAGCGCGGTAAGGTGAAAAACACCACGAACAGTTGCACGATGGCCGGTGTACCGCGCATCAGGCTAACGTACAGCCGCCCGATGGCACGCCAGATCCAGGCGCGGCGCAGTTGCAGGAAGCAGCCAAGCTGCCCCATCACCACGCTGACCAATGACGCCAGTACCGTGAGTATTAACGTCATCAGCAGGCCGTGTCCGAGTTCCGGCAGCGCGGCCACTACCTGTTGATCCAGCCCCATGCGTTACTCCGCGTTAAAATCGTGCAGGTTTTCCGCAACCGACAGCAACAGCGGTGCCGGTTGATCGTTGCCCTCGATGCCGGTGTTGCAGGCCGAGACGATAAACTGCGTGTCCATCACCACGCGACAGGTGATGCTGTCGCCTGCTTTGGTGAGGTTCGGCTCCGGCAGGATGTCGCCGGCCCGCGTCAATTTGACGTGCATAAACAGGTTGATCGGGTCCGGCAGCTTCGGCACTTCCATGCCCAGGCGCGCCAGCTCGCCGCTCACCGCTTCCAAACAACCTTCACCTTGATAGCCTTTTTCCGTCAGGAAGGCGCGGGTAGAGGCAGGCAGCAGCAGGTCGTGACGCTTCACGCTGTCTTTGCCCAGCACCATCATCGGACGGCGGCGGTTGTTCACCAGACGCATACCGGAACCCAGCAGATAGCTGTTGCTGAAAACACGAGTGTGATGCACCGACAGCCACACCGCCGGATCGGCGAGGCTGAAGCCAAACAGGGAAGCCACCGCGCCATCGCCCTGCGCAGTGATGCGCAGCAACTGGCCGCGCAGCACCTTAATCGACCCGACGCTGCCCGGTTGAACCGTGACCGCTTGTGCCAGCGTGCGCTCAGCGGTCTCTTCATAACTTTCACGCATTAACAGCATGATTGATCTCCTCTGCGTGAAACGCGTCACTCACCACGATATCAATCGGCGTGACCTGCAAACCGTTGCCGGGAATGATGTCCTGCGGGCAGGACGATACCGAACAAATCAAATCGCACAGCGCTTCGAAGGTAATGCTGTCGCCCGCTTTGCTGTTGGGATCGGTCACTTCCATTCGGCCATCGGCGGTCACCGGACCGTTCTGGAACAGGTTGAACGGCTCAGGCAGCGAGAAGTACGTCACGCCAAAGGCTTTCATGCCCTCCAGCAGGTTGTCCACGCAGTTGCGATGGCCTTCAACGCCGAAATCGACGCTAAAGCGGGTGCGGTCGCAGGCCGGCACGTTGGCATCGTGGATGCCAATACTGTCCGCCAGAATCCGCAGCATCGGACGGTTTTCACTCGACCACAGCGCATCGCCGGGCTTGAAAAACAGCGAGCGTAGATGCTGGCGGGTATGCACCGGCGACAGCTTTTCGTTTAAATCATCGGCGTTAACGGCGACGAAATCCGCCGCCTGCTGCCCTTCACTGTCAATCACGGTAATAAACTGGCCCTTACGCACGCGGAAGGTTTTGCCATGGCCCGCAGGCACCGTCAGGTTGCACTGGCACATAATTACTCCTGAGGAATGAAATCGCTGGCGGGCACGGTAAAGGTGGTGCCGAGATACTGCTGCTGCAGTTTGGTCAGCTCGCCATCTTTCTGCATTGCCAGAATGTGGTCGCTAATGGCTTTGTTCAGGCTGCCGTCTTCTTTACGTGTCGCCCAGCCCATCCATTGCGATGGACCGACTTCACCCACCTGCGCCACTTTTCCGGCGTATTTTTTCGCGACCGGGGCCAGCACGGAGATGTCGTCATAAACGAAGTCCGCGCGTTTGGTCATCAGGGTGCTGACGGTCTGATCCAGCGAATCCACGTTGATGATAGTGATCGGTTTTTTACCCTCTTTTTTCAGCTGCTCGTTGAAGCCTTTCAGCAACTGCTCTGGCACGCTGGCGGTTTTTACCGCGCCACGCAGGCCAGACAGGCTCTCCGGGCTGAGCGTTTTGCCGCCGAAGGTGCTGGCTTCACTTTCACGTACCAGCACGCCGTTAACGGTTTTGCTATAAGGCACGGTGAACAGCACTTTCTTCGCGCGCTCGGCGGTGACGTTAAGAGAAGAACCTTCGGCGTTGAACGAGCCAGAGATCAGGCCCGGCAAAATGCCGCTGAAGGCGGTTTTCTGAAACTCCAGTTTCACACCGAGATCTTTGGCGAAGGATTGCATGATCGCCACGCTATAGCCGGTGATATCGCCTTTGTCGTCGGTGTATTCGTATGGAGGAAAGGTTGGATCGATACCAACGGTAATTTTGCCGCTGCTTTTGATGTCACTCAGGGTATCGGCTTGCGCCTGCGCCATGGTGCCAACGGTGAGAAGAGCGGCGATCAGCAGTGCTGTTTTTTTCATTGTGGTGTTTCCCTGGTGTTGGTGAAATGTCTTTTTCTACTGAGCATATTTTGTGCCAGTTTTTTCACCACCCAGCTAACACCTTTCGGGTAGAGAGGGTATTACTGAATAAAATCAGTGAGAAACATTTGTTTCTTTATTTTAATTTTAAGTTTCTGTGATTTCATTGGCGGGAAATCAGGCGGGGATAGCGGAGGAGTGAGCGCACTACTATGGGGCAATATCTGGCGCACTATGCGCCAGAACGGGGCGTTATTCCAGTTCGTCGAGGGATTGGTGCAAGGCTTCAACCTGCGCCAGATAATCATTGCTGGTTTTGCCCATTTGCCGGGCCACCAGTGAGCAGAGCAGATTGCATACGCCGGAGAGCGCGGCGGTGCTGTCGAACATCAGGCTGCTGTCGGTATGGCAGCGCACCACCCACTGCGCGTGACGCGCTGGTTTGCCGGAGAGCACATCGGCGATATACAACATCGGCACGTTGCGTTCTGCCAGCGCATTCATCGCCGCTTCCAGCGCAGGCATACGGCGACGCAATCCAACGCAGATCACCACATCCTGCTGATTCAGCGCCGCTAGATGCTCCGCAAGCGAATCGCCGGGACGCGGCAGCAAACGCACGTCAGGATGGATATGCACCAGATCGCGGTAAATCAGCTGGGCAATGGTCTGGCTGTGACGCCAGCCCATCACCACCACGCGGCGTGATTGGGCAATGGCGCTCACCGCCTGCTGCAGCTGTTCACTGTCGAGCGTGCGATAGCTGTTGACCAGATTAGCGATCTCTTTTTCCAGGTGCTGCTGCATGATGCTGGCCAGCGGTGATGCGGTTGGTACGGCCTGCAAATAGAGCGGTGAGCCGCTGCTCTGCATCTCACGCGCCTGCCGACGCGCGGCTTCATAGCTTTCGTAACCGAGATGACGGAAAAAACGCGTGGTGGTGGCTTTGGAAACGCCCGCGCTCTGTGCCAGTTCGGTGGCGGTATTCATCGCCAGCTGGCCGGGTGCCGCCAGCAGCACGTCAGCCAGTCTCTGCTCGTGGCTGGAGAGTTGATCCCAGTGCTGTTGAATCCGGCCCTCTAACGTTGCCGCTTTTGCACTCATGGTGATTCCCTGAAAATAAAAAAACTATCCTGCACAGAGCGTGCCGGGTTGTCATCAGGAATTTTGCCAGGGGAATAGAAATGAAAAAGGCCGCCATAATGGCGACCTCTAAGGCTTACGGCAAAGTGCGCGGATTTATGCGCACCGATTTGCCTTACTTGCTGGTTGGACGCAGTGCCGGGAACAGGATCACGTCACGGATGGTATGGCTGTTGGTAAACAGCATTACCATACGGTCGATACCAATGCCGAGACCTGCGGTTGGCGGCAGGCCGTGCTCCAGTGCAGTGACGTAGTCTTCGTCATAGAACATCGCTTCGTCATCGCCTGCATCCTTAGCGTTAACCTGCTGCAGGAAACGCTCTGCCTGATCTTCTGCATCGTTCAGCTCGGAGAAGCCGTTACCGATTTCACGACCGCCGATGAAGAACTCAAAGCGGTCAGTGATTTCCGGGTTCTCGTCGTTACGACGTGCCAGCGGTGACACTTCAGCCGGGTATTCAGTGATGAAGGTTGGCTGAATCAGGTGTGCTTCTGCGGTCTCTTCGAAGATCTCAGTGACCACACGGCCCAGACCCCAGCTCTTTTCCACTTTGATGTGCAGCGATTTGGCAATCGCAACGGCTTTATCAAAGTCTTCCAGATCGTTCAGGTCGGTTTCCGGACGGTATTTCTTGATCGCTTCACGCATAGTGAGCTTCTCAAACGGTTTACCGAAATCGAAGGTGTGGTCACCATAAGGCACTTCAGTGGTGCCCAGCACATCCTGCGCCAGGGTGCGGAACAGGCTTTCGGTCAGCTCGATCAAATCTTTGTAATCCGCATACGCCATATAGAGTTCCATCATGGTGAACTCTGGGTTATGACGTGGCGAAATACCTTCGTTACGGAAGTTACGGTTGATCTCGAATACGCGATCGAAGCCGCCCACCACCAGACGCTTCAGATACAGCTCTGGTGCAATACGCAGGTACATGTCGATGTCGAGCGCATTGTGATGGGTGATGAACGGGCGGGCTGACGCGCCGCCAGGGATCACCTGCATCATTGGGGTTTCCACTTCCATAAAGTCGCGGTTAACCATGAACTGACGGATGCCGGCCATGATTTTAGAGCGCACTTTGAAAGTATTACGTGATTCGTCGTTAGAGATCAGATCGAGATAACGCTGACGGTAACGGGTTTCCTGATCGGCCAGTCCGTGGAATTTATCCGGCAGTGGACGCAACGCTTTGGTCAGCAGACGCAGTTCCGTGATGTGGATCGACAGCTCGCCGGTTTTGGTCTTGAACAACTTACCGCGTGCGCCAAGGATATCGCCCAGATCCCACTTTTTGAACTGCTCGTTGTAGACGCCTTCTGGCAGATCGTCACGTGATACGTAGATCTGAATCTGGCCGCCAACATCCTGCAGGGTGGCAAAAGAGGCTTTACCCATGATGCGACGGGTCATCATACGACCGGCCACGCTCACTTCAACGCCGAGCGCTTCCAGCTCTTCGTTCTCTTTCGCGTCATAGCTGGCGTGCAGCAGATCGGAGGTAGTATCGCGACGGAAATCGTTAGGAAACGCGATGCCCTTTTCACGCAGCGCGCTGAGTTTTTCGCGACGCGCTTTCAGTTCGTTGTTTAACTCAAGGGCTGCATCAGCGCTCTGCGGTTGTTGTTCAGACATGTCGGTTCCTTATAACCCTGCTTTTAAACTTGCTTCAATGAAACGGTCGATGTCGCCATCCAGCACCGCTTGCGTGTTGCGCGTCTCTACGCCAGTGCGCAGATCTTTGATACGTGAATCGTCAAGTACGTATGAGCGAATCTGACTGCCCCAGCCAATGTCGGATTTGTTGTCTTCCGCGGCCTGCTTGTCAGCGTTTTTCTTCTGCATCTCATATTCGTACAGCTTCGCACGCAACTGCTTGAAAGCCTGATCTTTGTTCTTGTGCTGTGAACGGTCGTTCTGGCACTGCACCACAATGTTGGTCGGCAAGTGGGTAATACGCACCGCAGACTCGGTTTTGTTAACGTGCTGGCCGCCCGCGCCCGAAGCGCGGTAAACGTCGATACGCAGATCGGCGGGATTGATGTCGATATCGATGTTGTCATCCACTTCCGGGTAGATAAACACCGAACTGAATGAGGTATGACGACGGCCGCCGGAGTCAAATGGACTCTTACGCACCAGGCGATGGACGCCAGTTTCGGTACGCAGCCAGCCAAACGCGTAGTCACCGATGATTTTAATGGTGGCGGATTTAGTACCGGCCACTTCACCGTCTGACTCTTCAATGATTTCGGTTTTATAACCTTTGGCTTCTGCCCAACGCAGGTACATGCGCAGCAGCATACTGGCCCAGTCTTGCGCTTCAGTACCGCCAGAACCGGCCTGAATATCCATGTAGCAATCGGCGCTGTCATACTCGCCAGAGAACATGCGACGGAATTCGAGTTCGCCCAGCTTGGCTTCTAAACCATCCAGCTCGATAACGGCTTCGTTGAAGGTCTCTTCGTCGTCGGCTTCTACCGCCAGATCCAGCAAGCCCTGCACATCTTCCAGGCCCTGACGCATATGATCTAAGGTTTCTACCACCGCTTCCAGCGAAGCGCGTTCTTTACCCATCGCCTGCGCGCGTTCAGGTTCGTTCCAGACGTCAGGCTGTTCCAGCTCGGCGTTTACTTCTTCGAGGCGTTCTTTCTTGGCATCATAGTCAAAGATACCCCCTAAGAACGTCGCTGCGCTCGGTGAGGTCTTGAATACGATTTTTGACCGGATTAATTTCAAACATGGCTTTTCAGTCTTTTTTGACGATTCGGTGAAAGGGGATAAAAAGTAACGCGCTAGTTTACCCGAAACTGCGCGTACTTTGTAGCATTGCAGGTATGCGAGATAGCGCAACAGTGCGCCCAAAGGGATTCGGTTACCCACCATGGCGAACCAGGGTCACTCGCTGCAGGTTACCGGGTGCGCTTTTACACGCCCCCGAATGAATGATGCGGTTATAGCGGCCAGATATGGTCGATAATCAGTTGAACCGAGCGGTTGCCACGGTATTCGTTGATATCGAGTTTGTAGGCTAGCTTCACCTGGCGCACGCTGGTATCCGGCCACAAGGTCGTATCAACGTTAAACGCGATGCCATCCAACAGTGGGCCGCCGCCCAGTGGCTCAATCATCACCTTGAGGTGGCGCTCGCCCACCAGCTTTTGTTGCAGCAATTTGAACTGGCCGTCGAACACTGGCTCCGGAAAAGCCTGGCCCCAGGGACCGGCTTCACGCAGCATCTCTGCGGTGTGCAGCGTGAACTCCTGCGCATGCAGTTCGCCATCGGACCAAATCACACCCTGCAGCGCCTCACCATCCAACCACTCGTCGATCAGCGCGGCGAAGCGTTCGCGGAACAGATCATACTTCTCGGTTTCCAGCGACAGGCCCGCCGCCATCGCGTGGCCGCCGAACTTAATCATCATGCCCGGATAGAGCGTGTCGAGACGCTCCAGTGCATCACGTAAGTGCAGCCCCGCAATCGAGCGGCCCGAGCCTTTAAGCGTGCCGTCGCCCGCTGGCGCGAAGGCGATCACCGGGCGATGAAAACGCTCTTTCAACCGTGATGCCAGAATGCCGACCACGCCCTGATGCCATTCGGGATGATAGAAGGCCAGCCCCAGCGGCAAATCGGTGTGCTGGCGTTCCAGCTCATCACACAGCGCCAGCGCTTCGCTCTTCATGCCCTGCTCAATCTCTTTGCGCGTCTGGTTCAGCGCATCAAGCTCGTTGGCAAGCATGCGCGCCTGCGCAATGTCTTCGGTGAGCAGCAGTGCCACACCGACCGACATATCATCCAGTCGACCGGCTGCATTGAGGCGAGGCCCGACGGCAAAACCGAGATCGCTGGCCGCCAACTGACGCGCATCGCGGTTGGCGATCTCCAGCAGCGCGCGAATCCCCGCCCGGCATTTTCCAGCGCGGATGCGGCTCAAGCCCTGCCACACCAGAATGCGGTTGTTTGCATCCAGCGGCACCACGTCAGCGACGGTGCCCAGTGCGACCAGATCCAGCCACTCCGCCAGATTGGGTTCCGTTTTGCCATCGATAAACCATTTTTGCAGACGCAAATGCGCACGCAGCGCCAGCATCAGATAAAACGCCACCCCCACGCCCGCTAACGAACGCGAAGGGAAGGCGCTGTCATTGAGATTGGGGTTAACGATCGCTTCCGCGTCTGGCAACGTTTCGCCAGGCAAGTGGTGATCGGTAACCAGCACCGGAATACCGTGCTGATGGGCGGTCTCCACGCCTGCATGGGAAGAGATACCGTTATCCACGGTGAGAATCATCTCCGCACCGCGCGCGCGCGCCTGCTCAACCACTTCAGGGCTCAGGCCGTAGCCATCCTCAAAACGGTTGGGCACCAGATAATCGACGTTGCCGCCCATGCTGCGCAGCGCTAAAACAGTTAACGCGGTGCTGGTTGCGCCATCGGCATCGAAATCACCCACCACCACAATACGGCGGCCGGTTTCCAGCATTTGATGCAGTAAGGCTACCGCTTGATCGATGCCACCCAGCGTTTGCCACGGCAGTAGGTTTTTGGCACCGCGCTCAAGTTCAGCAGCCTCTTTCACACCGCGTTGCAGGTACAGGCGGCGCAGTAGCGGGGGTAAGGTATCAGGTAAGCTGGCGTCGGCCTGGATTTCACGCCGACGCAGTTCGACAGAATGCATCACTGTGGATTAACCGCCCCGCTTCTGGCCATCAAGAACCTGTTTCAGCTCCTGCGGGCCCTGATAGCCAGGGATCATCATGCCGGTATCGGTGAGAATGGCGGGCGTGCCCTGAATGCCGTACAGGATGCCCAGCTGATAATGCTTATCCAGATTGATTTTGCAGGTTTCTGGCGCATCCATCTGCGGCGCATCGCCTTTCATGGCGGCATCAAAGGCTTTGTTGCGATCGGCGCTGCACCAGATGGCGCGCATGGCTTTTTCCACCTGGCCGTGCAGACCTTCACGCGGGAAAGCGAGGTAACGCACGGTGATGCCCAGCGCGTTGTAGTCGGCCATCTGCTCATGCAGCTTACGGCAGTAGCCACAGGTGATGTCGGTAAACACGGTAATCACGTGCTGCTCTTTTGGCGCTTTATAAACGATCATTTCCGGCGCCAGCGCAGTAATTTTCTTGTCCAGCAACTGGTTGGTGACGTTCACCGGCTGTGCACCGCTGACATCATACAGTGGGCCCTGAATCATGTGTTTGCCATCTTCAGAGACGTACAGCACACCGCTTTCCGTCAACACGGTTTTCATACCCGCCAGCGGTGAAGGCTGAATCTCTGTCTGCTGCAATCCGAGTTTTTTCAATGCTTGCTGAATGGCGCTGTCATCGGCATGAGCCAGACCGGCAAAGGCGCTGACCAGCAATGCCAGCATCGTTAACTGTTTTTTCATCTCAATTCCTTGTTGCCGCGGTTCAAGCACGCGGATGATGCTGTTGATGTAACTGACGCAGGCGCTCGGTAGCCACGTGCGTATAAATTTGGGTGGTGGAGAGGTCGCTGTGTCCCAGCAACATCTGTACGACGCGCAAATCCGCACCGTGGTTCAGTAAATGTGTGGCAAATGCGTGACGAAGCACGTGTGGTGATAGCTTTTCGCTGTCGATACCGGCAAGGGTGGCATAGTGTTTGATGCGATGCCAGAAAGTCTGACGCGTCATTTGTTGCGCGCGGTTACTGGGGAACATCACATCCAGCGTTTGCCCATTCAGCAACCACGGCCGACCGTGCGCCATATAGTGCTCCAGCCAGTAAATCGCTTCTTCACCTAATGGCACAAGTCGCTCTTTGTTACCTTTGCCGATCACGCGCACCACGCCCTGACGCAAACTGATGTCGCTGAGGGTTAAACCCACCAGCTCCGACACACGTAAACCGGTGGCATACAGCAGTTCCAGCATCGCTTTGTCACGTAGCTCAAGCGGCACATCAATACTCGGTGCCTGCAGCAGACGTTCTACCTGGTTTTCACTGAGGTCTTTTGGCAATCGCTGCGGCAGTTTGGGCGCGGAGAGCAGTGCGCTGGGGTCATCACTGCGCAGCTTTTCGCGATAGAGGTATTGAAACAGACGGCGCATCGCGCTGAGCGTACGCGCCGAACTGGTGGCCTTGTAGCCGCCTTCGACGCGTTCGGCGAGAAATTGCTGCAGATCGAGCGCTTCCAGTGTCAGCAGCGTACGTTCGTGGTGGTGTAACCAGCCGGTGAGCGTTTGCAAATCCTGGCGGTAAGACGCAAGGGTATTTTGCGCCAGGTTACGCTCAATCCAGAGCGCATCCAGAAATTGTTCAATCAGATCGCTATCCTGCACGGTTCCCCCCAAACACGTGTGAAATCGTGCTCATTATGCCTGAAAGTCACCTGCTTCTGGTACAATTGCGCCAAAGTGAGTTTCAGTCAGAGCATTAATTGCATGAATATCGGTCTGTTTTACGGTTCAAGTACCTGTTACACCGAGATGACGGCGGAGAAGATTCGCGATTTTATCGGTGAAGAGTTAGTCACGCTGCACAACCTCAAAGATGAAGATCCCTCGCTGATGGAGCAGTACGATTTGCTGATCCTCGGCATTCCCACCTGGGATTTCGGTGAGTTACAGGAGGACTGGGAAGCGGTGTGGCAGCAACTGCCCGCGCTGAATTTGCAGGGAAAAATTGTCGCGCTGTACGGCATGGGCGATCAGGCCGAATATTCAGAATGGTTCCTGGATGCGCTGGGCATGCTGCATGAATTGCTGCAGCCGATGGGCGTGCAGTTTGTCGGTTACTGGCCGCTGGAAGGCTATGAGTTTGCCAGCAAAAAACCACTCACGGCTGACGGCACCCAGTTTGTCGGCCTGGCACTCGACGACGTGAATCAGTTCGAGCTGAGTGAAGATCGTGTCGAACAGTGGTGCGAACAGATTCTGACGGAAACGGCCGCACTGCTTTAACGCGACGCATCTCTGTCACGCAGAAAATAGCAGGCGCGCAGTGAGCGCCATGCATAGGGCGGCAGGTTATCCATCATCAACCACAGTCGCCAGCGCGTGCCCTGCTGGTTTTGCAACGTTAACAATACGCCGAAAGGCAACCAATCTGCCTGCCGCGCTAATTGCCAGCGCTTTGCATGCCAATGCCAGTCACCCTGTTCATCCAGCCCTAAGCGACCGGTGCGCTGCCTGAGCCGACGCTCATTGCGCCCGCACTCCAGCAGCATCAGAATCAGCAGCGGGGCTTTGCCCCACGCCCAGCCCTCGGGCCACTCAAGACTCAACAGCCAAACGGTGAACAGCACATACAGCGTCACGTTAAGCGCCCGAGCGCTGCGTGACGGCTGCACATCACATTGGAACCGGTCCGCGTTCACGGTTGCGTTGCTGAATCAGTTGCACCATGCGCTTGAACTCTGGATCAGCGGGTTCGCCGTGGTTCATCAACCAGTTAAACAGGTCGGGATCGTCACTCTTGAGCAGGGCGATAAACACCTGCTTATCGGTGTCAGTGAGCGAGTCATATTCGTATTTGAAGAACGGCATGATGGAGACATCCAGCTCCAGCATGCCGCGACGGCACGCCCACTGAACGCGAGCTTTATCATGAATTTCCATGTGTCTTTTTTCCATGGCTGAAAACAGTGGCGCTCAGTGTACCTGCTTTTTTCTCTGCCTGCAGGCGCAGCGCTGAATGCTGCGTGATATTGCGCACAACAGTTCTACCCATTGCAGGTTTATCACGCGATTTGTGCGCCAGATGAGGTAAACAGGTTGCAAAGCAGCACTGCTCTTTTAACATTGGAAGCAATATTGTTATTAATCAGGACGCACCCATGCCGATTTTCACCCTTCCGCCACGCCAGCCTGCTGCGGCCTCACGCCTGCCATTAACCCTGATCTCCCTCGACGAGTGGGCGCTGGTGTCGGTGCAGGGCAAAGACAGTACGTCATATCTGCAAGGCCAGGTCACTTTAGATGTTGCTGCAATGGACGCCACCCAGCATCGTCCGGCAGCCCATTGTGATGCCAAAGGTAAAATGTGGAGTAACCTGCGTCTGTTTCATCGCGGCGAAGGTTACGCCTACATCGTGCGCCGCAATCTGCGTGAGCAGCAACTTAACGAACTGAAGAAATATGCGGTGTTCGCCAAAGTCACCATCGCTGCCGATGATGATGCAGTGCTGCTGGGTGTGGCCGGTTTTCAGGCACGCACGGCACTGGCTGATGTGTTTGCCACCCTGCCGGATGCAGAAACACCGGTGGTACAACAAGGCGAGAGCACGCTGCTGTGGTTTGAACACCCCGCCGAACGTTTCCTGCTGGTGACCACGCTGGCTCAGGCAGAAACGTTGAAAGAGAAGTTAGCCGGTGCTGCACAGTTCAATGACAGCACGCAGTGGCTGGCGCTGGATATTGAAGCGGGCATTCCGGTGATTGAAACCGCCACCAGCGCGCAGTTGATTCCGCAGGCAACCAACCTGCAGGCGCTGGATGCGATTAGCTTTAAGAAAGGCTGTTACACCGGTCAGGAGATGGTGGCGCGAGCTAAATTCCGCGGGGCCAACAAGCGTGCGCTTTACTGGCTGGCGGGCAGCGCCAGCAAAGTACCGCACGCTGACGGATCGATGGAGCTGCAAATGGGCGACAAATGGCGTCGTACCGGCACCGTATTGAGCAGTGTGCAGCTGGATGACGGTAGCGTGTGGGTGCAGGTGGTGATGAACAACGATCTGGAGCCGGACAGTGTGCTGCGCGTGGAAGGTGATGAAGGCGGGAAACTGACGATTCAGCCACTGCCGTATTCATTGGTCGATTGATTTGTATTTCGGGTGCGCATAAATGCGCACCCTCGCAGCAACCTTAGGCTACATAAAAGTAAATCGCGCAGAAGTGCAGTACGCTGCCGCCCAGCACAAAGCCGTGCCAGATGGCGTGGTTGTAGGGAATACGCCGCGAGACATAGAAAATTACCCCTAGCGAGTAGACAATCCCGCCCGCAGCCAGCAACCACACACCTCCGGCTGACAGCCTGGTCGCCAACTGATAAATCACCACCAGCGACAACCAACCCATGCTGAGATAGGTGACCAGCGACAGCGCTTTAAAGCGGTGTGCAATCGTCAGTTTAAAGATGATGCCTGCCAGCGCCAGGCTCCAGATCACCACCATTAACCCTTGCGCCAGCGGTGATTTCAGTCCCACCAGCAGGAAAGGCGTATAAGTGCCCGCGATCAGTAAATAGATCGCACAGTGGTCAAATTTCTTCAGCCAATATTTCGCCTTTTGGTGCGGAATGGCGTGATAGAGCGTTGAGGCGAGGAACAGTAAAATCATGCTGCCGCCATACAGACTGTAGCTGGTAATCGCAATGGTGTCGGCTCGCATTTCAACCGCTTGTGTTAGCAGCAACACCAATCCAACAATGCCGAATATGCAGCCAATTCCGTGGCTAATGCTGTTGGCGATCTCTTCGGCTACCGAGTAGCCCTGAGCAAGTATACGATTCTGTGCCATGCGCTAACATCCTGGAAAGAGGGTTAAGAACTGTGTTTTTTATCAACATCAGGGTAACCGGGAAAAATTTCAGAGTACACATGTACGCTAAAATAATTCTATGACAGGCGTGTGACAAATGGCCGATGGCAGCGCCGTTGATCACGCTGCCTCACTGTCGGATAGTCAATCAGAGGATTAGCGGCCACCTGCCGCATCAATAAAGGTGCCGGTGACGTAAGAAGCGGCATCACTTGCCAGCCAGATAATCGCGGCGGCGATCTCTTCAGCCTGCCCGCCGCGCTGCATTGGCAGCGAACTGGCCACGCGGTCTACTCTGCCAGGCTCACCGCCATCCGCGTGCATCTCGGTATAGATTAAACCCGGCCGCACGCTATTGACGCGAATGCCCTGCGCCGCCACTTCCAGTGATAAGCCTTTGGTCAGCGTATCCATGGCCCCTTTTGACGCTGCGTAATCAACATACTCGCCCGGCGCACCGAGACGCGCTGCCGCTGAGGAGACATTGATGATCGAACCGCCCTGACCGCCGTGTGCGGTGCTCATGCGCTTGACCGCTTCACGACAGCAGATAAAGGTGCCAGTAACGTTGGTGGCGAACACGCGCTGAATACGTTCAGCATCGAGATCTTCTACGCGGCACTGCGTAAACAAAATCCCGGCATTATTGACCAGCACGCGCAGGTTGCCTGCCTGCTGATCAAGCTGTTGGAACATGCGCACGACCTGAGCTTCATCGGCGATATCCGCCTGCACGGCAAAGGCGCTGCCGCCCTGTGCTTCGATCTCAGTCACGACCTGCTGAGCTTCAGTGGCGCGCTTACGATAGTTAACTGCAACACGATAACCCGCCTGCGCCAGCATCAAGGCTGTTGCGCGTCCAATGCCACGGCTACCGCCGGTGACTAATGCCAAATCCATGTTGCCTCCAAATAGAAAAAGGGCCGATTTCTCGGCCCTTAGATTAGGGATCAAAATGTGTTTAGCCAAAATAATTTGAGTTGCACAAGGCAGCAGGCCCCACCCTTCCCGCAAGCCCATATAAGTCCGTGAGCGAGGTGAATGAGTGCCGCCAATACAACGGCGGCCCTGAGCATAACGGCTAAATTATTGGTATTCGCTCATTGGAACACAGGAGCAGAACACGTTGCGGTCGCCAAACACATCATCCAGGCGCTTAACCGTTGGCCAGTATTTGTTGGCACTGCCAGCCGGGAACACTGCCAGTTCGCGGGTGTACGGATGCGCCCACTCGCCAACGATCTCCATCTGAGTATGAGGTGCATTTACCAGCGGGTTATCGCCAGCGGGCCATTCGCCGTCGGCTACGCGGTCAATCTCCATGCGGATGGAGAGCATCGCATCGATAAAGCGATCCAGCTCGATTTTGCTTTCGGATTCCGTAGGCTCAACCATCAGTGTCCCGGCCACCGGGAAGGACATGGTTGGCGCGTGGAAGCCATAGTCGATCAAGCGTTTGGCAATATCCAGCTCGCTGATGCCGGTCTGCTCTTTCAGCGGACGAATATCGAGAATACATTCGTGCGCCACACGGCCATCGCGACCTGCATACAGAATCGGATAAGCCGATTGCAGACGGCTGGCAATGTAGTTGGCATTCAGAATGGCTACCGAACTCGCCTGCTTCAGACCCTCCGCGCCCATCATGCGGATGTACATCCAGCTGATTGGCAGAATCGAGGCACTACCGAATGGTGCGGCAGAGACCGCACCTTGCTGCGTCAGCACTCCATCAATTTGCACCACGCTGTGACCCGGTACAAACGGAGCCAGATGCGCTTTCACACCGATTGGGCCCATGCCTGGACCGCCACCGCCGTGTGGAATGCAGAAGGTTTTATGCAGGTTAAGGTGCGAGACATCTGCGCCGATGTAACCTGGCGTGGTGATGCCCACCTGGGCGTTCATGTTGGCGCCATCCAGGTAAACCTGACCGCCATACTGATGCACGATCTGGCACACTTCACGAATGGTTTCTTCGTACACACCGTGGGTTGAAGGATAAGTCACCATGATGCAAGACAGCTCATCGCCAACCTGAGCGGCTTTCTCACGCAGATCGCCGAGATCGATGTTGCCTTGTTTATCACAGGCCACCACCACCACTGCCATGCCCGCCATCTGTGCGGAAGCCGGGTTAGTACCGTGCGCAGAACTTGGGATCAGGCAGACATTACGTCCACCTTCGTTGCGGCTCTCGTGATAACGACGAATCGCCAGCAGACCAGCATATTCACCCTGCGCACCGGAGTTTGGCTGCATGCAGAGTGCATCGTAACCGGTGAGCTGTACCAGCCACTGTGACAGCTGGCCAATCATCTGCAGATAGCCTGAAGCCTGTTCTGCCGGGCAGAATGGATGCAGCTCGGCGAATTCTGGCCAGGTGATCGGGATCATTTCGGCTGCGGCGTTGAGTTTCATGGTGCACGAACCGAGCGGGATCATCGCCTGATTCAGCGCCAGATCCTTTTTCTCCAGGCTGTGCATGTAACGCATCATCTCGGTTTCGCTGTGATGACGGTTAAACACTGGATGGGTCAGGAACTCGCTTTCACGCGACATGCCTGCCGGGATCGCGCTGTTTTCCGCGGCTACGCTGGTATCCAGAGCATCAATCTCCTGACCGTGCGCATCACCCAGCAGAATGGCAAACAGCGTCTGCACATCTTCGCGTGAGGTGGTTTCATCCAGCGTGATACCCACGCCGTTGAGCACGTCACTGCGCAGGTTGACGCCAAAGCTCAGCGCGCGATTCAGCACTTCGGCTTTATCGGCGACTTCAACTGTTAAGGTATCGAACCAGCTGTTGTGACGCAGCTTCAGTCCACCGTTTTTCAGGCCAGCGGCCAGAATACTGGTCAGACGATGAATGCGCGAGGCGATGCGCTTGAGGCCCGCCGGACCATGATAAACCGCATACAGGCCGGCGATGTTTGCCAGCAGCACCTGTGACGTACAGATGTTGGAGTTGGCCTTCTCACGACGGATGTGCTGCTCACGGGTTTGCATCGCCATACGCAGTGCAGTGTTGCCAGCAGCATCACGTGAAACACCGATGATACGACCCGGCATTGAACGTTTGTGCTCATCGCGGCTGGCGAAGAACGCAGCGTGTGGACCGCCGTAACCCATCGGCACACCAAAGCGCTGAGCGGAACCGAAAACGATGTCTGCGCCCTGCTTGCCCGGTGCTTCTAACTGCACCAGCGCCATGAAATCGGCGGCCACGCTCACCACCACTTTGCGGCTTTTCAGCTCGGCAATCAGTGCACGGTAGTCATGCACTTCACCGCTGGTGCCCACTTGCTGCAGCAGCACGCCAAACAGGTCGTCGTGATCCAGCGCTTTGCTGGCGCTGTCGATGATCAGTTCAAAACCAAAGGTTTCTGCACGCGTGCGCACCACATCCAGGGTTTGCGGATGGATGTCTTCGGCGATAAAGAATTTACCGGCATTTTTCAGTTTGCTGACGCGCTTCGCCATCGCCATCGCTTCGGCGGCGGCAGTGGCTTCATCGAGTAGTGAAGCAGAGGCGATATCCAGACCGGTTAAGTCCAGCGTCAGGGTCTGGAAGTTCAGCAGCGCTTCAAGGCGGCCCTGCGATACTTCTGGCTGATACGGGGTGTACGCCGTGTACCAACCCGGGTTTTCCAGCATGTTTCGCAGGATAACCGGTGGGGTGATCACGGCACTGTAGCCCATGCCGATCCAGGATTTGTAGATTTGGTTCTGACTGGCAATGGCTTTCAGCTCTGCCAGCGCTTGCTGTTCGGTCGCGGCATCACCGACCGCAGGCGGGCCTGGCAATTGGATGTCGGCAGGCACGATGGCGCTGATCAGTGATTCCAGAGAGCTGGCACCAATCGCTTCCAGCATGGTGGCCTGCTGCGCGGGTGTAGGACCGATATGGCGCTCAATGAAGGCACCGTTGTGTTCAAGCTGGCTGAGAGTCTGGGTCATTTGCAGTAAATCCTGAATCGGGCTGGGTTACAAAAATGGCATTAAATCAGGCAGATAAAAAAGAAGGCGCTGCAATGCAGCACCTCCGATGACTACCGGTTACTCGTCGATAGCGCCTTTATAGGCATCGGCGTCGAGCATCGAATCAAGTTCTGAAACGTCGCTGGCTTTAATACGGAATAACCAGCCTGCGGCGTACGGTTCGCTGTTGACCAGCTCCGGTGCGTCGGCCAGCTCTTCGTTCACGGCAACGATTTCACCGCTCAGTGGGGCATAGATGTCTGAGGCGGCTTTCACCGACTCCGCGACGGCACAGTCATCACCGGCAGCGAAAGTGGCGCCCACATCAGGCAGATCCACAAACACCATATCGCCCAGCAGTTCCTGCGCGTGTTCGGTGATACCCACGGTGAAGGTGCCATCGGCTTCTTTACGCACCCACTCGTGACTATCGCGGTATTTCAATTCATTAGGCACATTGCTCATCGCCATTTCTCCTGAAAAATTACTGAGCGACCGGCTTGCCGGCGCGAACAAAAATCGGTTTGGTGACTTTCACCGGCATTTCACGATTGCGGATCTCTACAATCGCTTGCTCACCAATGCCCGCTGGCACACGTGCCAGCGCGATGCTATAACCCAGCGTCGGGGAGAAGGAACCACTGGTAATAATACCCTGCTGTGGCTGACCTTGTTCATCGGTGAAACGCACCGGCAAGCCGTTTCGTAGCACCCCTTTTTCGGTCATGATCAAACCCACCAGCTTTTCAGTGCCATGTTCACGTTGCGCTTCTAGCGCCTCGCGGCCGATGAAATCGCGATCGGTCGGTTCCCAGCTCACAGTCCAACCCATATTGGCCGCCAGCGGTGAAACGCCTTCATCCATTTCCTGACCGTAGAGATTCATCCCCGCTTCCAGACGCAGCGTGTCACGCGCACCCAGGCCAGCCGGCTTGACGCCTGCTGCCAGCAGTTTCTGCCAGAAATCGGCCGCTTCACTGTTCGGCATCGCAATTTCATAACCGGCTTCACCGGTATAACCGGTGGTGGCGATGAACAGGGTTTCGCTTTGCACACCGAAGAACGGTTTCATGCCCGCTACAGCTTCACGCTGCGCCGCAGTAAACAACGTCTGTGCTTTCTGCTGCGCCTGCGGGCCTTGTACGGCAATCAGCGCCAGGTCGTCACGCTCGGTGAGTTCGACACCAAACGGCTGAGCGTGCTGTTTGATCCACGCCAAATCCTTCTCACGCGTCGCGGAGTTCACCACTAAACGGAAAAAGTCTTCGGTCATAAAGTAAACAATCAAATCATCAATGACGCCAGCCGAAGCATTCAGCATGCCGGTGTAGAGGGCTTTGCCGGGTTGCGTCAGTTTGGCGACATCGTTGGCCAGCAGATAACGCAGGAATTCACGGGTGCGGACACCGTGCAGATCGACGATGGTCATGTGGGAAACATCAAACATACCGGCATCGTTGCGCACCACATGATGCTCATCCATTTGCGAGCCGTAATGCAGTGGCATCATCCAGCCATGGAAGTCCACCATGCGCGCACCGCATGCCTGATGCTGTTCGAATAGAGGCGTTTGCTGAGTCATAACCATCCTGTGAAAACAAGTGAGTGTGACGCGCCTGCGCCGCCTATACAGGCTGACGCAAACGTTCTCTTTGTGCTGAAGTTACCACCGAACGCGGCGATTAACCATAAGGTAAACGAGGGCGAAACAGTACCACCCTTCAGCACGCACCAAACCCACCACAGCACAATTCACTGCATTTTTGTGATTAAACACGCATAAAATACAATTAATAACGATAAACACAGCCTGATAATGGAACACACGCCTCAGTACGGGAAATAGGTCCGGCGAACCCGCGACACCTTCATTAGTTAAAGTAATGCGAATTGGCGAGTAAAATTAGAATAAATCAAACGAGGCGCAATTTGAGTGCAGAGGCGCACCAGAGCAGTGCATAGGGTGAAAAAGCTAATTAAAATGCGCTTGTCCAAACACAGCCTGCAACGTCCCAGTGCAGACGTAACTGTCACTTTAGGAGCGGCTTTTGGTATGACGAGACAGTGATTCATGCAAAAAAATGGCGCCTGAATCGGCGCCATTTAAAGAGAATTTAACGAATCCAGCTGGGCATATCATTTAGCCCCATGGCCTGCTTCAGCATCATCGGTTTGACGCCCGGCAATGTGTCAGCCAGTTTCAATCCCACATCACGCAGTAGCTTTTTCGCCGGATGGGTGCCGGCAAACAGCTCACGGAATCCCTGCATGCCCGCCAGCATCATTGCCGCACTGTGCTTGCGGCTGCGCTCATAACGTCGCAGATAAAGGTGCTGCCCGATATCTTTCCCTTCCTGATGCAGACGACGAATTTCACCGATCAGTTCCGCGGCATCCATGAAGCCAAGGTTAACGCCCTGTCCGGCCAGCGGATGAATGGTGTGCGCGGCATCGCCCACCAGTGCCAGGCGGTGCGCGGCAAAGTTACGGGCATAGCGCGCCATTAGTGGGAAGGTTTTGCGCTCGCTTTCTACGTGGCATAAGCCTAAACGCATATCGAAGGCTACTGACAGATGCTGGTTGAACAACGCTTCTGGCATCGACTGCACGCGGGCCGCTTCTTGTGGCGACAGCGACCAAACGATGGAACACAGGTGCGGGTCCTGCATAGGCAGGAACGCCAGAATGCCGTCGCCATGGAACACCTGACGCGCAATCGCATCGTGCGGCATATCGGTGCGGATATTGGCGACCAGCGCGTGATGATCGTAATCCCAGAAGGTAATCGGGATATCGGCTTTGTCGCGCAGCCACGAGTTTGCCCCATCCGCGGCAATCAGCAGGCGCGCACTCATCATGCTGCCGTCCTGCAAAGTGATGAACGCTTCGTTGTCGCCAAAGGCCACCTGCTGCAACTGCGCAGGGGCAAATAAGGTGATATCGCTGCACTGACTGGCGCGCTGCCACAGTGCGCTGTGAATCACCTCGTTTTCAATAATATGGCCGAGATGGGATAAGCCTTGCTGCTCATCATCAAAGCTGATGGAACCAAAGCTGTCTTGATCCCACACTTCCATGCCGTGATAGGCGCTGGCGCGCAATGCCAGGATGCTGGACCAGACGTCCAGTTTTTGCAGCAGGCGTTCGCTGGCAGCGTTGATCGCCGAGACGCGAATTGACGCGGCGCTCGCCGGATCAAATTGTGGCTCAGGTGCTTTCTCCAGCACGGCAACGCGCAGGCCGCTGCCCTGTAATCCGCAGGCGACGGCCAGACCTACCATACCGCCACCGGCAATAGCCACATCAAATGTTTGCATTGCTGCCCCTTAATTCATGCTCAACGCTTCACCCAGCCGAGCGTGCGCGCGGCAAGTGGGTTTCGCAGCCATGGCAGATGGTCCATTGCCACCAGCCCAAGATTTCTTCCCGCCACTAAGGGCGCATAACGATTGGCAAACAGTCGCACCAGGCCATCGGTCACGCCGATTGTCGCGGCGCGATCCGGTTGACGGCGTGCAGCGAAGTGCTGCAAAACGCCATAGCCGCCAACATCCTGCTGCTGACGATGCGCGCCTGCCAGCGTTTCCGCCAGCGACATCACATCGCGCAGGCCCAGGTTAAAACCCTGGCCCGCAATAGGATGCAGCGTTTGCGCCGCGTTGCCCACCAACGCCAGGCGATGCGCCACCTGACGTTCAGCGGTTTGCAGCGCCAGCGGGTACACTTCGCGCTGGCCGGCATGGGTAAAACGCCCTAAGCGCCAGCCAAACGCTTTTTGAAGCTCGTGCAGGAAGGTCGCATCATCCCACTGTTTAACTGTCGCTTCTGCCTCGACGGGATGGCACCACACCAGCGACATGCGATTGCCAGACATCGGTAATAGCGCCAGCGGACCGTGCTCGGTGAAGCGTTCAAAAGCACGCCCCTGATGCGGTTGCTGCGTGGTGACGTTGGCAATCACCGCCAGCTGCTGATAATCGTCCCGCTGCCAGGTCATACCGCATGACGCCGCAAGGGGCGAACGTGAGCCATCGGCTGCCACCAGCAACGCTCCCTGTAGCTGCTCGCCGCTGTTGAGTGTCACTGTGACAGATTCAGCTGATCGCACCACCGTCGTGACGTAATCCGGGCAGCGCAGCGTCACACCAGGCGCACTTTTCAGACGCTGGAACAGGCGCTGGCCCACATCAAACAGCTCAACCACCTGCCCCAGCGCTGGGACCTGATAATCATCCGCCTTTAGCTGCACAAAACCGGTGTGGCCACGGTCAGAGACGTGAATATCCGTGATCGGCGTACCGCAATCCGCCAGCGAGCGCCATACATCGATATCCGCCAGCTGCTGACAGGTGCCCGCCGCTAACGCAATCGCCCGGCCATCAAAGCCCGGATGTTTGCGGCTATCCGGCAGACTGCGCTCAATGAGCGTGACGGGCAGTTGGCCTTGCGTCAGATGCGAAATCGCCAGCGCCAGGGTTGCCCCGGTCATGCCGCCGCCTGCAATCAAAATGCTCATGCGTGGCGTGCCGCTGCCATCAAGGCTTCAATTGCCTCGGCATCTTTTACTACGCTGTCGGTCAGGTTTTCGTTGCCGTCAGCGGTGATCACGATGTCATCTTCGATACGGATACCGATGCCGCGATACTGCGGTGGGACTTTGGCATCCGGCGCAATGTACAGGCCCGGCTCAATCGTCAGCACCATGCCCGGCTCGAGAATGCGGTCACGGCTTGGCGTGCCATAATGGCCGACGTCATGCACATCCAGCCCCAGCCAGTGGCTTAAGCCGTGCATAAAGAACGGACGGTGCGCCTGCTCTTCAAACAGCGTGTCGATATTGCCTTCCAGAATACCGAGATCGACCAGACCAGTAATCATGATGTGCACCACTTCGTCATTAACGTCGTGGATGCTGATGCCCGGACGGAACATCGACAGCGCTTTGTACAGCGAGGCCAGTACGATGTCATAAATCTCGCGCTGCGGTTGGGTGAATTTGCCATTAACCGGGAAGGTACGGGTGATGTCACCGGCATAACCGTGGAACTCACAGCCCGCGTCAATCAGCACCAAATCACCATCGCGCATTTCACTTTCGTTTTCGGTGTAATGCAGGATGCAGCCGTTTTCACCCGATCCGACAATGGTGTTGTAAGAAGGGAAACGTGCGCCGTGGCGATTGAATTCATGGTGAATTTCGCCTTCGAGCTGATACTCAAACATCCCCGGACGGCAGGCTTGCATCGCACGAGTATGCGCCAGCGCACTGATTTTTCCCGCACGGCGCAGGATTTCAATCTCAGCTTCGCTTTTGAACAGGCGCATATCGTGCACCCACGGACGCCAGTCGGTGACAGTGGCAGGCGCGCTGAGATTCTGACGGAAGCCGCGACGCAGTTTTTCCAACGCGCTGAACACCAGTTGGTCAGCTTCTGCGTACTCACCCTGAGCGTGATACACCACATCAAGCCCGTTGAGCAGCTGATGCAATTGCTCACCGATGTCATCCCACGGTAAAGCGCGGTCAACGCCAAGCTTAGCGGGTGCGGCATCTTGCCCGAGGCGGCGGCCAAACCAGATCTCAGCGGTAAGGTCGCGAACACGATTGAACAGCACGCTGTGGTTATGCTTGTCATCACTTTTGATCAGCACTAGCAGCGCCTGCGGTTCATTGAACCCGGTGAAATACCAGAAGTCGCTGTTTTGGCGGAAATTGTATTCCGTGTCGTTGCTGCGGGTCACTTCAGGTGCAGCGAAAATCAAAGCGGCGCTGCCAGGTGCCATACGGGCAATCAGCGCCTGACGACGTTGCTGGAAAGTATCCAGTGTAATCATGTTTGCACTCCCTGTTGAAACGGGCACCACGCGCCCGCAATAACGCACTTAGTGTAACGTTGGCTTTTGCACTTCCGGCGCAGTTGGCGTGTGCTGACGAGTGAATGTGTCATGGCAAAGCAAAGCCGCCACGCGCACATACTCAATCACTTCTTCCAGCGACTGCTCCAGCTCTTCCTGATCTTCATCTTCGTCGTAACCGAGCTGCGCGATGGTGCGCAAATCATCAATCGCTTCGCCGGTTTCGCCAGTGACTTTATCCAGCTTCGGCTGCGTAACGCCTAAGCCGAGCAGGAAATGATTGACCCAGCCCGCGAGCGCATCCGCGCGATCGAAGACGGTGATGTCATCATCTTCCGGCAGCATCAGCTGGAACATGAAACCCTCGTCTTCCAGCGTATTGCTCAGATTTTCATGCAGCGCCTGCAGCGGCTGTGACAGGCTTTGTGAAAACGCCATGCCTTCGTTGGTGAGGTCATGGACCATGGTTTTCCAGCGGGTGTCTTTGTTGCCACCACACAAAATGCCGGACAGCAATCCGTGCATTTCGGCTGGCGTCATGCCCACGCCCTGCTGAGAAAGGGCTGCGGCTAGCGCGTTGTAACCAGGAGTTTCGTTCTGTAAAGACATAGGCTTTGGTCGTCGTTGGCAGAATAAGTTCGTGTTATGCTACCACCAGGTGCCTCAGGGTTTCCAGAAAAGGGGTTGTAACTTATATCGCGGCTCTATATAGTTGCGCACCTCCCAACCCATTGACAGGTAAGGGAGATGCGAACAGAGTAATCAGTCAGGATGGTGGCATGTCTGCACAACCGGTAGATATTCAGATTTTTGGTCGTTCATTGAGAGTAAATTGTCCTCCCGAACAGCAAGATGCGCTGAATCTGGCTGCTGAGGATCTCAATCAACGGTTGCAAGATTTAAAAGTTCGCACTAGAGTCACCAATACAGAGCAACTGGTGTTCATCGCCGCCTTAAATATCTGCCACGAGCTGGCACAGGAAAAAGGCAAGACGCGCGACTATGCAGCAAACATGGAACAACGTATCCGCATGCTGCAGCAGACCATTGAACAAGCATTAGTTGAGCAAGGTCGCATAACTGATCGCCAGGGCCCTAAATTCGAATAACACTTCATGGTACTCGTGTTAGAGTGACGGTGAAGTCAATTTTCTCTGAGATGTTTGCAAGCGGGCCAGTCCCCTGAGCCGATATTTCATACCAACAGAATGTGACGCTCCGTAACCTGTGAGCATGCTCGGTCCGTCCGAGAAGCCTGATGGTTGCGACGGCATATTCACCTTGAACCAAGGGTTCAAGGGTTACAGCCTGCGGCGGCATCTCGGAGATCTCCTCTTTCGTCCCCTTCGCCAGAGACTCATGTTTCAGCAAGGCGGCAAGCAAATGAATCCCAATCAGCTTAACAAATTGAGTGATTGGGGTGCATGAGCGCAGTTAACCCCCTGTACCTGAAGTATGACGCGAATGTCCCGCTTCGCATGATATAGTTGGCCAAATAGCCGACTCTGCCGGGGGGCATCATGACCGCACCTTCCCTACTTGATCGCCAGGACATTCGTCAGCATGTGCGCCATCTGCGTCGCAACCTTACGCCTGAACAGCAGGAACAAGCTGCCGATCTGCTCGCCGAGCACGCTATCAACTTTGCGCCTATCGCTAATGCTCAACGCATCGCACTGTTCCTGTCGGTTGATGGTGAAATCAACACCCGTCCGCTGATCGCCAAACTGTGGCAGCAAAAAAAGCAGGTTTACCTGCCGGTACTGCATCCTTTCGCACCCGGCCATCTGCTGTTTCTGCGCTACACGCCTGAAACTTCTCTGACGCCAAACAAATTGCGTATCCCTGAACCGCCGCTGGATATCACGCAGATGGCCACACTCGATCAGTTGGATGTGATGCTGGTGCCGTTAGTGGCATTTGACCACCAGGGTCAGCGATTGGGCATGGGTGGAGGTTTTTATGATCGCACCCTGCAGCACTGGCAGCAGCATGGCTTTTTACCGATGGGCATTGCGCACGATTGCCAGCGTGTTGAGGCATTGCCAGTCGCGGCATGGGATGTCCCCTTGCCTGCTATTTTGACGCCGTCAAAGCTGTGGCAGTGGGATAGCGCCGAACGATAAAACAAAGGGCGCCAAACGATGTGGCGCCCTGAGCAATCAGCAAGATGAACGGGCACGCAAGGTGCCCTGAATCATCAGTACAGCAGACGGGCGCGAATGGTGCCCGGAATCGCTTTCATCAGCTGCAGCGCTTTTTCCGCCACATCTTCTTCTGCATCGATATCGATAACCACATAACCCATTACCGGCGAGGTCTGCAGATACTGAGCGGCGATGTTGATGCCCTGCTCGGCAAAGATCTGGTTAATCGCGGTCAGCACGCCAGGACGGTTCTCATGGATGTGCAGCAAGCGGCTGGCGCTGGCAGCGTGCATCGGCAGAGACACTTCCGGGAAGTTAACCGCAGACAGCGTAGAACCGTTGTCAGAGTATTTCGCCAGCTTGCCCGACACTTCCAGGCCGATGTTTTCCTGCGCTTCCTGAGTCGAGCCCCCGATATGTGGCGTCAGGATCACGTTATCAAACTCGCACAGCGGTGAGTTGAACGGATCGCTATTGGTCGCTGGTTCAACCGGGAAGACGTCGATGGCCGCGCCGGACAGATGCTTATTCGCCAGGGCGTCGCACAGGGCTGGAATATCAATCACGGTGCCGCGTGCGGCGTTGATCAACAGTGCGCCCGGCTTCATCAGCGCCAGCTCTTCAGCGCCAATCATGTTTTGCGTTGAAGCATTTTCTGGTACGTGCAGGCTGACCACGTCGCTCATATTCAGCAAATCGGACAGGTGGCGAACCTGTGTCGCATTACCCAGCGGCAGTTTGGTTTCGATATCGTAGAAGAACACGTGCATGCCCAGGCCTTCTGCCAGTACGCCCAGCTGCATCCCGATATGGCCGTAGCCAATGATGCCCAGTTTCTTACCGCGCGCTTCGAACGAGCCGTTAGCCACTTTGTTCCAGATACCACGGTGAGCTTTGGCGTTCGCTTCAGGGATCCCGCGCAGCATCAGCAGCATTTCACCAATCACCAGCTCAGCCACTGAGCGGGTGTTAGAGAATGGCGCATTGAAGACCGGCACACCGCGTTTTGCGGCCGCATTCAGGTCAACCTGGTTAGTACCGATACAGAAACAGCCTACTGCGACCAGCTTCTCAGCCGCCGCAAAGATCTCTTCAGTCAGTTGGGTACGGGAACGGATACCAATGAAGTGCGCATCGCGGATGGAGGACTTCAGCGACTCCGCATCCAGTGCCCCTTTGTGGAATTCGATGTTGGTGTAACCCGCAGCACGCAGATTATCCAGTGCACTCTGGTGAACGCCTTCCACCAGCAGGAACTTAATCTTGTCTTTTTCCAGTGATACCTTTGCCATTTCCCGACCCTATTCAGAATTCAACGAGGACTACCATAAGGTAGCCTTCTGCCAAAATATCAAAAATTTCGAGCGCGGCAATACAAACGATTGCCTGACCGCCAGCACGCGCCCACGTTGAGGCAGCACAAAGCCGTACAAAATCGTGGGATGCGAGTGCGCCGAAGTACGAACCTGCTGTTGATGAATCTTTTGTGACATAAGTCACCAAATTTCACCCCAGCAAGAAAAGATGTTTTGCAGATGGAAATAACCGGCGCAGCACTCGCGCCGGTGAGTACGCTATCAGATCAATAAGTGATGGTTTTCACACCCTCTGCCGTGCCGATCAACGCCACATCAGCACCACGCGCAGCAAACAAGCCCACGGTGACCACGCCCGGCAGTGCATTGATGGTTTTTTCCAATGCAATCGGGTCGAGAATACGCAGATTATGCACGTCGAGAATAATGTTGCCGTTGTCGGTCACCACGTTCTGACGATACTCCGGCTGGCCCCCCAGCTTCACCAGTTCACGCGCGACAAATGCACGCGCCATCGGAATCACTTCCACCGGCAGCGGGAAGTTACCCAGGATATCCACCTCTTTGGAGGCATCCGCAATGCAGATGAACTTCTTCGCCACCGCTGCGACAATTTTCTCACGCGTCAGCGCTGCGCCGCCGCCTTTGATCATCTGCATCTGTGGATTGATTTCGTCCGCGCCATCAACGTACACCGACAGCTCATCCACATTATTCAAATCAAAAACCGGAATCCCCAGGGCTTTGAGTTTTTCCGTCGAGGCTTCCGAACTGGAGACCGCGCCTTCAATTTGATCTTTCATGGTGCCGAGCGCATCAATAAAATGCGCCGCTGTTGAACCGGTGCCAACGCCAACAATGGTGCCGGGTTGCACGTATTGCAGTGCTGCCCAACCAACCGCTTTTTTCAGTTCATCCTGGGTCATGGTATGTTTAAAACCTGTGCGACATCGAAGTGCGCGTAGTATAAAACAAGGCGTCGTGAAAATGCGCGGCTGTTAACGCATCGATTTAAGCCTTTGGAAGCCAGCCCGCAAAAATCCGCCGCAGCACAATATGACAGTTTTGTGGCATAGTACTTTCCATCCTGAACGAGAGAGAACAACAATGAAACGCCCGGATTATCGAACGCTTCAGGCGCTGGATGCTGTGATTCGCGAGCGCGGTTTTGAGCGTGCGGCCCAAAAACTCTGCATCACGCAGTCTGCGGTTTCACAGCGCATTAAACAGCTGGAAAATTTATTTGGTCAGCCGCTGCTGGTGCGTACCGTGCCGCCGCGTCCGACCGAGCAAGGACAAAAACTGCTGGCACTGTTACATCAAGTCGAGTTGCTGGAAGAAGAGTGGCTGGGTGATGACAACGGCGGCACCACGCCATTGCTGCTGTCACTGGCGGTCAACGCCGACAGTCTGGCGACCTGGCTGCTGCCTGCGCTGAAAGATGTGCTGGCCGATTCACCGGTGCGCCTGAATCTGCAGGTCGAAGATGAAACCCGTACTCAGGAACGCCTGCGTCGTGGTGAAGTGGTTGGTGCTGTCAGTATTCAACCGCAGCCGCTGCCAAGCTGTCTGGTGGATCAATTGGGTGCACTGGATTATCTGTTCTGCGCCTCGCCGGATTTTGCTGCGCGCTACTTCCCGAATGGCGTCACGCGTTCGGCTTTGTTGAAAGCCCCTGCGGTGGCGTTTGACCATCTCGATGATATGCATCAGGCGTTTTTACAGCAGAACTTTGATCTGTCACCGGGTAGCGTACCGTGCCACATCGTTAACTCATCGGAAGCCTTCGTGCAGCTGGCGCGTCAGGGTTCGGTGTGCTGTATGATTCCGCACTTACAGATTGAGCGTGAACTGGCACAAGGGGATTTGGTGGATTTGACGCCGGGTCTTTATCAGCGTCGCATGCTTTACTGGCACCGCTTCGCGCCAGAGAGCCGCTTAATGCGCAGCGTGACGGATGCATTGATTGCACACGGTCATCGCGTATTGCGTCAGGATACGGCGACAGCCTAATCCCAATTACCGATGAGCATAGCGGCGCGGTTTATCGCATGAATGAACAGCAGTATTGCTGCCGTTCAGCGCCATAAATCACGCCGCTATGATTCAACGCATCAGATTACTGAGCTGTATTCGGCTTAATCTCGAACACCACATCCACCTGATCGTCAAAGTGAATGCTCTGCTGCTCATAGGTCTGCTGCGCGGTGGTATCCGCAGGGGCAGCAGCCGCTTTGTACATGCGCGCCATTGGCATTGGCTGATAGTTCGCCACGTGATAGCGGATGCTGTATACCGGGCCTAATTTCGCATTAAAGCCTTCTGCCAATGCGCCTGCCTGCTGAGTGGCGTTAGCAATCGCCGCTTTGCGTGCCTGATCTTTATAAGCATCGGCATTCGCCACGCCCAGCTCTACCGAACGGATTTCATTCAGGCCGGATTTCAGCGCGCCGTCCAGCAACTCATTCAGTTTATCCAGCTGACGTAAGGTCACCTGCACCTGACGCACCGCACGATAACCTTTCAGTACGGACTTCCCTTCTTTGGTGTAGTCATACTCGGGTTGCGTGCTCAGGTTTGCCGCATCAATATCTTTCTTTTCGATACCGTTCTTTTGCAGGAAATCGAAATATTGCGCCACGCGGTCATCAGCTTGTTTTTTCGCATCTGCCGCATCTTTCGAAGAAACATTCACCACGATGGAGAGTGTCGCGATATCCGGACGGGCATCCACGCTTGCCTGACCTGAGGTCACAACATGCGGGCCATTCGGGACTTCACCCGCTTGTACCATCGCTGACATTACGCCAGTGCTCATTACGGCGGCCAGCGCCAGTGCTTTCAGTTTCACGAAAGTCCTCCTTGAAGGTTCAATTTACAGGTCGCCACTATGGCTAAACCTAAAACACATTACTATGCGTGATGGTCTGAGTTTGAAATCACCAAAAAGTTCGGATAACTGCGGTTTTAACGTATCCGCGATCGCAAAACTATGCTGACAGATTCGCGGAAAGTTCGCCTTGGTGTTTCTATTAAAGAAACAATTCTAGCCTCCGGGAGAGTTGTATTATGACAGAACAGCCCCTTAGCCACAGTGCCGTTGCCGTTCGCGCCGGACGTACCCGATTCCTGATGTTGGGCCTGGTGTTTATCAACATCATCATCAACTACATGGATCGCACCAATCTCTCCGTGGCCGCCACGCAAATGGCCGGCGAACTGCGCTTTACGCCGATGGAGATGGGGTTGATCTTCTCTGCATTTGGCTGGATCTATGCGGCGCTGCAGATCCCCGGTGGTTTTCTGATCGATCGTCTCGGCGCGCGACTGGTGTATGGCGTAGGACTGTTTGCCTGGTCATTGATCACCGCTCTGCACGCGCTCGCCAACAGCTTCGGTGCGCTCTTCGGACTACGTCTGGGCGTTGGTGCTTTTGAAGCGCCGGTGATGCCTTCGAATAACCGCGTAATATCCAGCTGGTTCCCGGAACAGGAGCGTGCCAGCGCCATCGGTATCTACTCCTCGGCGCAGTTTGTCGGACTCGCCTGCATGACGCCGCTGCTGTTCCACGTGCAGGATGCCTTTGGCTGGCGCGGGCTGTTCCTGATTACCGGTGTGGCCGGGATGATCTGGGCGCTGGTGTGGTATCTGCTTTACCGTGAGCCACATGAGCATAAAGGCGTGTCAGAAGCCGAATTAAACTACCTGCGCAGCAACGGTGCCTTACTCGAGAGCCGTCAGCACACGCTGCAGCCGAAGGCCCGCTGGGCCGATCTGGCACAAATGTTTAGCAGCCGAAAACTGGTGGGTATCTATATCGGCCAGTTCACCATCTCCGCCACCTTTTGGTTCTTCCTCACCTGGTTCCCGACCTATCTGGTGGAGTATCGCCATATGGGCTTCATTAAAAGCGGCTATGTGGCTTCCGTTCCCTACTTCGCCGCTTTCTGTGGCGTACTGCTGGCAGGTTTCGCTTCGGATCGCATGATACGGAGAGGCGTGTCGCCCAGCGTGGCGCGTAAATTGCCGGTGATCCTTGGCCTGTTCCTGACGCTATTTATTCTTGGCGCCAATTACACTGACGACGCCACGCTCATCGTGCTGTTTATGTCGCTGGCGTTTTTTGGCAACGGCCTCGCGACCATCACCTGGGTGTTTGTCACCGCACTGGCACCTCGCCATCTGATTGGCTTAGCGGGCGGCGTATTCAATTTCACCGGTGCGCTTTCCGCTATTGTGGTGCCGATTGCTATTGGCGCGTTGATCGATGGCGACAATTTCGCGCCAGCACTCGGCTTTATTGCCGTGCTGGCCGCGATAGGCATTTGCAGCTATCTGTTCGTGGTCGGGAAAATCGAGCATGTCAGCGCGCACTGATCAGCACTTTCGCCAGCGACTGCAACTGCGTCACCCGCTGCTGCAGATGCGCATCGTCTGCCTGCCAGATTTTGGCAAACGCCAGCGCGGCGCGGTTGTTATTGATTGGCTGCGCCATGCTGATTTCTCCGTCATCACGGTGCCAGATCAAATGGCTTGCATCACGCTTGCGCGCCAGCAACGGCGCCATCTGCGCCCACTGTTCGTCGGTAAATCGTGGACGCAACTGCTCATCACTCTCTGTCGCCAGCAGCGACACACCAATCACCGACTGCCACGCCGGCAGCATGCGGAAACCGGCCAGCGCCTGGCTGGCACTGGTGCGCTCACCCGGTTCGGAGTGCCAGATGTAAATCACCTGGTCCTCCCACAGCACGCCCAGCGCCACCACGATGTCGCGTGGCGCGTGTGCTTCCAGTTGCGGCAGCGCCTGGGCAAACAGCGAGGAGCCGCGAATCGCCTGCGCCGCCAGAGCATGAATCCCCGGGCCGGGCAAATAGCGGCGATGTTCGTCCTGAATCGTCAGGCCAATCGAGGCCATGGTCATCAGCAGGCGGTTAACGCGTGTGCTGTTCATGTCCATCTGTCGCGCCAGTTCACGGCAGCCCACGGCTTTATCGCTGGAAACCAAATACTGCAAGCAGCGAATCCCATCAATCAGGCTTTGGTTGGGTTGAGAAGACATAGTTCACCCTGTGGCGCTCAAAACACCAATCTTAGCTTCAGCATGACAGGAAGCAAATGATGCAGACTTTCTCTTCGCAAAATGCGCGCCACTTCCCAGAGCAAAAATTACAGGCCGATCTGTTGGTGGCGGGCGGTGGGCTCGCGGGCGTGTGTGCCGCACTGGCCGCCGCGCGTGACGGATTACAGGTGGTGTTGGTTCAGGATCGCCCGGTTCTGGGTGGCAACGCATCGAGTGAAGTGCGCTTGTGGGCCAACGGGGCGACATCGCATATGGGCAACAACAACCGCTGGGCGCGCGAAGGCGGCATCATGGGCGAGATCATGGAGGAGAACCTGTGGCGCAACAAAGAGGGCAATCCGGTGCTGTTCGATATGGTGCTGCTGGATTTGGTGCAGTCGCAGCCCGGATTAACCCTGTTGCTCAATACCGTAGTCACCGATATCGAGAAATCAGATCGTCATTTGCAATCGGTGCGGGCCTTCAACGCCATCAATCAGACCCGCTATCACGTTAAGGCCAGCCAGTTTATCGATGCCAGCGGCGATGGCGTGCTGGGATATCTGGCGGGCGCAGCGCATCGCGTGGGTGCGGAAACCGTTGAAGAGTTTGGCGAAAAGATGGCGCCAGGCGAACATTTTGGCCACAAACTCGGCCACTCAATCTACTTCTACACCAAACGTACTTCGCAGCCGGTTCGCTTTGTCCCGCCCTCTTTTGCGCTTAAAGAGATTACCGCCATTCCGCGTTACAAACGCCTGACCTCCGATCTTAACGGCTGTGATTTGTGGTGGCTGGAATGGGGCGGACGGCTCGATACGGTGCACGAAAGCGAAACCATCAAATGGGAGCTGTGGAAAATCGTCTGGGGCGTTTGGGATTACATTAAAAACTCCGGCGAGTTCCCGGATGCCGATAACCTGACCATTGAGTGGGTAGGATTGATTCCCGGCAAACGCGAGAGTCGTCGCTTCCTTGGCGACACCCTGCTCTGCCAGCAGGACATCATCGAACAGCGCGATCACTACGACGCCGTCGCCTACGGCGGCTGGTCGATTGACCTGCATCCAGCCGATGGCGTTTACAGCGAACACGATGGCTGCCGCCAGTTTCACAGCAAAGGCACTTACACCATTCCGTTCCGTGCGCTTTACAGCCAGTCGCTGGATAATCTGCTGCTCACCGGTCGCTTAATTTCAGCCACCCACGTGGCCTTTGGCAGCGCGCGCGTGATGTGCACCTGCGGCGTACTGGGTGAAGTGGTGGGACGTGCGGCGGCAATCTGTCAGCAGCAGCAACTCACGCCGAAACAGCTGGCACAGCCGGAGCGCGTCACGCAGTTGCAACAACAACTGCTGCGTCAGGGCGCGTTTATCCCACGCCACCCACTGCTGAACCCGGTCAGTGATGCGCAGATCGAGGTCAGTAGCACCCTGCAACTCAGCGCCCTGCCTGCCGATGGCGGTTGGCAGTCGTTGCAATCGCGCTGTGCGTTGCTGCTGCCACTGAAAGCCGGTGAGCGCTTACCGACGATGTCCGTGCAGCTTCGCGCCAAACAGACGCAGAAACTGCAGGTTTCGCTGCTCACCAGTGACAATCCGGCCAACACCTGCGGCGATCAGTACATCGCCAACCAGACATTCACGGTTAACGACCAGGGCAGCTACCGCCTGAGTTTTGATTACCGGGCGGATGTCGATCGCTATTTGTTTATCGCCTTCGAAGAGCAGCCAGAGATTGAAGTGGCACTTACCCGCCAGCGCTTGCCAGGCGTGATGATGGTGTTCAACAGCCTCAATCCGCGCGTTGCCAAACGCACAAGGCAGATCAATGACGGCGATTACGGCGTGGATGAGTTTGATTTCTGGCTGCCGCGCCGTGCGCCACATCAGGTTCTGCTGGCGTTCGCGCTGGAGACGCCGCTAAAACTCTGGCATCGCGATTATTTACTCAACGGCAAATTGCGTCCGGAACAGCACACCAACTGTTGGGTGCCAGCACTGGATGATGCTCAGCCGACGGTCACCTGGCGATGGGAACTACAGCAACACGCACGCCAAATCACCCTGCTGTTTGATAACGACTTCGACCATGCGATGGAGACGGTGCAGATGGGTCATGCGCAGGCAGTGACGCCACATTGCACCACACATTACCGGTTATGGCTGGATGAGATGTTACTGGTGGAAGTGAAGGACAATCATCACTCGCTATGCCACCACGTCGTGCCGCAGGATGTCAGTTTCCGGCAGATACGCTTAGAGCTGATCGCCAGTGCGGGCGCGCTACCCGCACTGTACGGTTTACATCTGCATCAGAACGCGGCAATGCCCTGACGCGCTAACTGGATGGCGATAAACCACATCACGCCGCCCACCAGCAGATTGATGATGCGCTGAGCACGCACGGTGCGCAGTCGTGGCGACAGCCACGCTGCCAACAATGCCAAACCAAAAAACCAGATAATCGATGCGCTCACCGTGCCCAACGCGAACCACTGACGCGCGGCGGTAGAAGGCAGCTGACTGCCCAGGCTACCGAGCACTACAAAGGTGTCGAGATAGACATGCGGATTGAGCCACGTCACCGCCACGATGGTAGCAATAATGCGCCAGCGGCCTTGCTTCATCACTGCATCATCAGCCAGCGTCACATCGCCCTGCCACGCGCTGCGCAGTGCGCCCCAGCCATACCACAGCAGAAACGCCACTCCGGCCCAGGTGATCAGCATCAGTAAAATGGGGGATTGATTCAGCAATGCACTGCCGCCGAAGATGCCGCCGCAAATCAGCACGATGTCACTCAAAGTGCACAATCCAGCGGTCATCAAATGGTAATGGCGTTTGATGCCCTGATTCATTACGAATGCGTTTTGCGGGCCAAGCGGCAGAATCAGTGCAGCGCCAAGCGCAAGCCCTTGTAAGTAAACAGATAACACGATGATAGTCCTGAATAACGAGGTAATGCGATGCAGTATAGTGACGCGAAGATATTAGTGGAAATTGAAAGATTTAATCAGTCATTAGAGAAAATAATAAGGTCGTCATAAATGACGACCTTAAAATGATGTTGCGCAGTTTACAGTTTAAAGCACAACGCCACCGGGTGATTACTCGGCTTGCGCAGCCTGTTGCTGTTGCTCGCTTTTCACCTGATGCAGATGCACATCCATCTGCGGGTATGGAATACCGATACCGTTGGCATCCAGCGTACGCTTGAAGTTCTTCATCAGATCCCAGTAAACGTTCTGCAGGTCACTGCTTTTGCTCCAGCAGCGCACCACAAAGTTCAGCGAAGAAGCGGCCAGTTCGTTCAGGCCGATCTGGATACCCATATCCTGCAGTACACGCTCATCCGCTTCCACCACTTCACGGAACAGCGCAATCACCTGATCAACATCTGCGTCGTAAGCCACGCCGATAATAAATTCGTTACGACGAATCGGTTCACGCGAATAGTTGATGATGTTGCCAGCGATGATTTTACCGTTCGGCACCACCACAATTTTACCGTCGGCACTTTTCATGGTGGTGGAGAAGATCTGCACGTTCTGCACCGTACCCATCACGCCACCGAGGTCAACGAACTCACCGGTTTTGAACGGACGGAAGGTCACCAGCAGCACGCCTGCAGCGAGGTTCGACAGCGAACCTTGCAAGGCCAAACCTACGGCCAAACCAGCGGCACCCAGCACAGCGATCACCGAGGCGGTCTGCACACCCACGCGCCCCAATGCGGCAATAATGGTAAAGGCGATGATACCGTAACGTACCAGCGCAGAGAGGAAATCAGCCACGGTAGCATCAATATGACGCGCTACGAGGACGCGATTCACCGCATTGGAGATGATGCGCGCAATGAACATACCAATAATGATGGTGATGATCGCCGCAACGATATTCACCGCATAGCTCAGGATCAGTGCCTGATTACGTACCAGCCAGCCGCCGGCACTGTTAATGCCATCGACGACATTTAAGTCTTCCATTTGTTAGCCCTGTTGTTGAGTTTCCCGCAGGAAAATGCAAAAACGGCCAGATTAGCTCCGGCACTCCCGTGTACAAGGGTAAACAAAAATGGCATTAAGCGCCAAAGATGGGCTGAATTTACTCACTATTCCGTATCGAGTGCATAAAAAAAGGCCCTTTCGGGCCTTTTTTGTACTGTAAGGAAAAATTACAGCACGTCGACAGCGTTCAGCTCTTTGAAAGCCTGCTCTAAACGCACAACCATTGAAGCCTGTGCAGAGCGCAGCCATACGCGTGGGTCGTAGTATTTCTTGTTCGGGCTATCTACGCCATTTGGGTTACCCAACTGGCCTTGCAGATAGTCTTCGTTCTTTTTGTAGTACTGCAGGATGCCGTCCCAGGTCGCCCATTGGGTATCGGTATCGATGTTCATCTTGATTACGCCGTAACCAATAGACTCTTCGATTTCTGCAGCAGAAGAACCTGAACCACCGTGGAACACGAAATCCAGCGCATTGTGCGGCAGATTGTGTTTCTTGGTCACGTATTCCTGAGAATCACGCAGGATGGTTGGAGTCAGTTTCACGTTGCCTGGCTTGTACACGCCGTGCACGTTACCGAATGAAGCGGCGATGGTGAAACGCGGGCTGATTTTGCTCAGCTCGGTGTAAGCGTAATCAACATCTTCTGGCTGGGTGTACAGGGCAGAAGCGTCCATGTGGCTGTTGTCCACGCCGTCTTCTTCGCCACCGGTGCAACCCAGTTCAATTTCCAGGGTCATGTCGATTTTCGCCATGCGCGCCAGGTATTTAGAAGAGATCTCGATGTTCTCTTCCAGTGACTCTTCTGACAGATCGATCATGTGAGAAGAGAACAGTGGCTTACCGGTTTTCTTGAAGTGCTCTTCACCGGCATCCAGCAGACCATCGATCCATGGCAGCAGTTTCTTAGCACAGTGGTCGGTGTGCAGAATAACTGGCACGCCGTACTGTTCAGCCATCAGATGCACATGGTGCGCACCGGCGATAGCGCCGAAGATTGCTGCGCCCTGTGGCTTGTCGGTTTTGAAACCTTTACCGGCGATGAAGGCAGCACCACCATTGGAGAACTGAACGATGACCGGCGCTTTAACTTTGGCCGCAGCTTCCAGTACCGCGTTGATGGAGTCCGTGCCGACGCAGTTAACTGCAGGCAGAGCGAATTTGTTTTCTTTCGCTACTTGGAAAACTTTCTGAACGTCATCACCAGTGACAACGCCGGGTTTTACGAAATCAAAAATTTTAGACATGGTTGTGTCCTGTTTCGTTACCGTTCATCCCACAAAGGGACGTCGATTTTTTGCCCAGGATGGGCAAGCCTTCAGACGGCGCCGAAGCGCCGCCCCCAAAAATTACTGCTTAGCGCGCTCTTCCAGCATCGCTACCGCTGGCAGTTTTTTGCCTTCCACGAACTCGAGGAATGCACCACCGCCGGTAGAGATGTAGGAGATCTTGTCTTCGATACCGAACAGATCAATCGCTGCCAGGGTATCGCCGCCGCCCGCTACAGAGAACGCGTCGCTGTCTGCAATCGCGTTCGCCACGATTTCGGTGCCTTTGCGGAAGTTCGGGAATTCAAACACGCCAACCGGACCGTTCCACAGGATGGTTTTTGCCTCTTTCAGCAGTTTTGCCATCGCCTGTGCGGTTTCGTCACCGAAGTCCATAATCTCTTCGTTATCCGCCACTTCGGAAACCTTTTTCACGGTTGCCGGGGCAGTTTCAGAGAATTCCGTTCCGACGCGAGAGTCGGTTGGAACCGGAATGCCGTGCTCATCACGCAGCTTTTTCGCCGCTTCAACGAAGTCCGGTTCGTACAGTGATTTACCGACGTTGTTGTCGATAGCCACGAAGGTGTTAGCGATACCGCCACCAACGATCACGGTGTCAGCGATTTTCACCAGAGACTGCAGCACGTCGAATTTGGTCGATACTTTAGAACCACCAACAACCGCCACCAGCGGACGCTGTGGGTTGCTCATGACTTTACCCAGCGCTTCCAGCTCAGCAGAGAGCAGCGGGCCAGCACAAGCGATAGGGGCGAACTTGCCCACACCGTGGGTTGAAGCCTGCGCGCGGTGCGCAGTACCGAAGGCATCCATCACGAACACGTCGCACAGGGCGGCATATTTCTTCGACAGCGTCTCTTCGTCTTTCTTCTCGCCTTTGTTAAAGCGCACGTTTTCCAGAACCACCAGCTCACCCGCGCCGACTTCAACGCCGTCGAGGTAGTCTTTTGCCAGGGTAACGGTGGTGCCGTTCAGTTTGTCTTTCAGGTAGTTAACAACAGGCAGGAGTGAGAACTCTTCGTTGTATTCACCTTCGGTCGGACGACCCAGGTGAGAGGTAACCATCACTTTCGCGCCCTGTTTCAACGCCGCTTCGATGGTAGGCAGAGAAGCACGGATACGTGCATCTGACGTCACTTTCCCTTCTTTCACTGGCACGTTGAGATCGGCACGGATCAGAACGCGTTTACCAGCAAGATCCAGATCGGTCATCTTAATTACAGACATGGTGAACCCTCTCGTTGATTCTCATAAGTTTTGCCAGACGCAGTCCGCGTCTTACCTGAAACCGCTTGCGGCCATTGCTAACGTGGTGTCGATCATGCGGTTAGCAAAGCCCCATTCGTTGTCACACCAAACCAAGGTCTTGATCAGGTGATGACCACTGACCCGCGTTTGCGTGCCGTCCACTATGGCACTGTGCGGATCATGGTTAAAATCTACTGAGACTAACGGTAATTCCGTATAGTCAACTATACCACGAAACGCCCCTTCTGACGCGTTTTGCAGCAACGCATTGACCTCACACGCCTTCACGGCTTCACGTACCGAAACGCTCAAATCAATGGCTGTCACGTTGATGGTGGGCACACGGACAGCGATGGCTTCGAAGCGGTCATTAAATTTCGGAAAAATACGGGTAATGCCCGCAGCAAGACGCGTATCCACCGGAATAATCGATTGGCTGGCGGCACGGGTACGACGCAGATCGCTGTGATAGGCGTCAATCACCTGTTGGTCGTGCATTGCCGAGTGAATCGTGGTCACGGTGCCCGATTCAATACCGAAGGCGTCATCCAGCAACTTGATCACCGGAATAATGCAGTTGGTGGTGCAGGATGCGTTGGAGACAATGCGGTCAGTTTGTTTAAGAGCTTGTTCGTTAACGCCGAACACCACGGTGGCATCCAGGTCATTACCGCCCGGGTGCGAGAACAACACCTTCTTCGCACCCGCTTGCAGATGTGCTTCGCCATCTGCGCGGCTGCCATACACGCCGGTGCAATCCAGCACGATATCGACGTTCAGTTCCTGCCATGGCAGTGCATCGATATCGGCCAGGTGCAGAATGCGGATGGTGTCGTCGCCCACGAACAGCTGATCGCGCTCCTGGCGCACATCCCAGGCAAAGCGGCCATGGCTGGTGTCATACTTCAGCAAATGCGCCATGCCGGTGGCTTCAGCCAGTTCGTTGATCGCCACCACGGTAATTTCAGCGCGGCGGCCGGTTTCATACAACGCACGCAGCACATTGCGTCCGATACGACCAAAACCATTAATTGCTATGCGAACGGTCATCTCACTTCCTGCCACAACACCCAAAAAAACGTGCCAAATACCTTGAGCGTTTCGCTGCGTTTTGTACAGGGAATTATTGCCCGCTTAACGTTGCAAAATGATGCCACTCAATTGCAACTGAAACGGTTCAGCTAGAATAAAGCATGCGCGGAATAACAGGAATGATTGCGATCAATTGCGCTGCTGATTATTGGATCTACGTCACATATTTCGCATGTAAAAATTATTACTGCAGGAATAATTGAAGCGTTTCAGGTTGAAGGCGGGGTCTGAAATGAAAAAAGGTGCGCATAAAGCGCACCTTCGTTGGCGATCATCTAACCTGTCGGGCCGCCCTTGATGGCGACCGCTGATTACAGAATAGATTTCGCGGTGTTCACCACGTTCTCAACGGTGAAGCCGAACTCTTTGAACAGCAGCTCTGCTGGAGCAGACTCACCGAAGGTGGTCATGCCAACTATAGCGCCGTTCAGGCCGGTGTATTTGAACCAGTAGTCTGCGATACCCGCTTCGATAGCCACACGTGCAGCAACTGCTTTCGGCAATACAGATTCACGGTAAGCCGCGTCCTGTTTGTCGAAGGCATCGGTTGAAGGCATTGAAACAACGCGCACTTTGCGGCCTTCGCTGGTCAGCTTGTCATAAGCGGCAACGGCCAGTTCCACTTCTGAACCGGTAGCGATCAAGATCAGCTCTGGCGTACCTTCACTGTCTTTCAGCACATAACCACCGCGTGCCACGTTTGCCAGCTGCTCAGCGGTACGATCCTGCTGCGCCAGGTTCTGACGAGAGAAGATCAGAGCTGATGGGCCGTCAACGCGCTCGATAGCGTATTTCCAGGCAACCGCAGACTCAACCTGGTCACATGGACGCCACAGGCTCATGTTTGGAGTCACGCGCAGGCTGGCCATCTGCTCAACCGGCTGGTGCGTTGGACCATCTTCACCCAGACCGATTGAGTCGTGGGTATACACCATGATCTGACGAATCTTCATCAGTGCAGCCATACGTGCCGCGTTACGCGCGTATTCTACGAACATCAGGAAGGTTGCAGTGTACGGCAGGAAACCACCGTGCAGCGCCAGGCCGTTAGCGATCGCGGTCATACCGAACTCGCGCACACCGTAATGGATGTAGTTACCGGCTGCATCTTCGTTGATTGGCTTAGAACCAGACCACATGGTCAGGTTGCTTGGCGCCAGGTCAGCCGATCCGCCCATGTATTCCGGCAGGATCTTACCGAACGCTTCAATCGCGTTCTGAGAAGCTTTACGGCTGGCGATTTTAGCTGGGTTAGCCTGCAGCTGTTCGATGAACTTCTGCGACTCAGTTTCCCAGTTAGCTGGCAGCTCGTTGTTGGTACGACGCGTGAACTCAGCAGCCAGTTCAGGATGAGCAGCAGCATACGCAGCGAACTTCTTATCCCATGCAGATTCTTTTGCCTGACCGGCTTCTTTAGCATCCCACTGCGCGTAGATGTCTGAAGGAATTTCAAACGGCGCGTGGTTCCAGCCCAGCTGCTTACGGGTCAGTGTGATTTCGTCGTCGCCCAGTGGTGCGCCGTGCGAATCGTGGGTGCCGGCTTTGTTCGGAGAACCGAAACCGATGATGGTTTTGCACATCAGCAGTGAAGGTTTGTCTGAAACCGCTTTGGCTTCTTCGACTGCTTTCTTGATGGCGTCAGCATCGTGGCCGTCTACGCCACGCACTACGTGCCAGCCGTAAGCTTCGAAGCGAGCGGCGGTATCGTCAGTGAACCAGCCATCAACGTGACCATCGATTGAGATGCCGTTGTCATCATAGAAAGCAAGCAGTTTACCCAGTTTCAGGGTACCGGCGATGGAGCACACTTCGTGTGAGATGCCTTCCATCATGCAGCCGTCGCCCATGAACACGTAGGTGTTGTGGTCTACGATGTCATGGCCTGGACGGTTGAACTGTGCCGCTAAAGTGCGCTCAGCGATGGCGAAGCCGACTGCGTTAGCGATACCCTGGCCCAGTGGACCGGTGGTGGTTTCAACGCCAGCGGTGTAGCCGTATTCTGGGTGGCCTGGAGTTTTAGAGTGCAGCTGACGGAAGTTCTGCAGCTCGCTCATCGGCAGGTCATAACCGGTGAGGTGCAGCAGGCTATAAATCAGCATTGAGCCGTGACCGTTAGACAGCACGAAGCGGTCGCGATCTGCCCACAGCGGGTTAGTCGGATTGTGGTTCAGGAAGTCACGCCACAGCACTTCGGCGATGTCCGCCATGCCCATAGGGGCACCAGGATGTCCCGATTTGGCTTTCTGTACTGCATCCATACTTAACGCGCGAATGGCGTTGGCAAGCTCTTTACGAGAGGGCATCTTCTACTCCAGGTCGGATTAATGCTCCGCCGCGCTTAACGTATTGTAATTAATCAGTTATCAGGCGAAGCGAGAAAAAAGTCGCACATCAATGTACATGAAAATCGGGGCAAAAGTACATGCGTCGACGTGCTAAATAGCGGGTAAACGGTTGCAATTCGGGGCTTGTCTGCTAGCCAGTGAACAGGATGCGCGCTATAACCAAAGCGTTTGAACACCGATCTCAATTTCAGGTGTTTGTTTTCTCTACCTTGTTACGCAAAGGACCTCTCAATGAAAATCCGCGCCACAATTATTGCTGTGGGAATCGCTTCGCTGCTGAGCGGTTGCGAAGGAATGGACAACAACGCGCTGCTGCAATCCGGCGCGCAGGCTTACCAGGCTTATACGTTGAATGATTCACAAGTGAAGCAGCTGAGCGATCAGTCTTGTGCCCAGATGGACAAAGACAACCAGCTCGCGCCTGCCAACAGTGAATATCAGCAGCGCCTTAACAAAATCGCCGCTGCGCTGGGCGATAACATCAATGGCGTGCCGGCCAACTACAAAGTCTATCTGACCAAAGATGTGAACGCGTGGGCGATGGCCAACGGCTGCATCCGCGTCTACAGCGGCTTGATGGATATGATGACGGATAACGAAGTGGAAGGTGTGCTCGGCCACGAGATGGGCCACGTTGCGCTCGGCCATACGCGCAAAGCGATGCAGGTTGCCTACGCCACCACGGCGGCACGCACTGCTGCGGCCTCGGTGGGCGGCGTGATTGGTCAGCTTTCGCAGTCACAGCTGGGCGATCTGAGTGAGAAGCTGGTCAATGCGCAGTTCTCGCAAACACAGGAGTCGCAGGCGGATGATTACTCTTATGATCTGCTGAAAAAGCGCGGTGTTAATCCACTCGGCTTAGCCACCAGTTTTGAGAAACTGACGAAAATGCAGCAAGGCCAAACGAGTTCGATGTTCGATTCGCACCCGGATTCCGCAGCACGTGCACAGCACATCCGCGATCGTATTGCGGCAGATGGCAAATAATCGGCCATAAAAGGAGCGCCATGTGCGCTCCTCTCTTCAGCTTCAACAGCTAGCGCTTAAACAGATTATCCACCATCGAACCCAAATCCATCTGGTTGTTGTGCAGACTCTGCTCATCCAGTTGACCTTGCGGCGACATCTTATCGATCAACTGCGGCAACAGCGCCGCCAGCGTGCCGGAAGCGCCATTGACATCGGTGCCCAGCTTATCGGCCAGCGACTGCAACTCCTCCTGCCCGAAAGCACTCTGAATCTCGCCGCCACCGACCTGTTGATTGCCGCCGGTACCGATCCACGAACCCAGCACCTCGCCAAGCCCGCCTTGTTGAAACTTCTGCAGCAACACTTCGATTCCGCCCTGCTCCTGCACCCAATTCCAGATCGCCTGCAACTGACCCAACTGATTGCCCTGCCCGTTGCCGTTCCCCAGCGAACCTACTAATTCATCCAGAAAGCCCATGGTGACCTCCAAAGATTCTCTAACCGTAATTAACGAAGCGATTAATGACGTACGCATCAAAGTATAGCCACGCGCAGCCGATAACGAATTGTCACCGTTAAGTTGTTGAGCCGTTGATGCGAGAAGCGTGACAATGGTCTGAACTCGCCAGGCGGGGCCATGTCATAGTGAGCATGGTCTACACTGACCGTTTGTTTTCGGGCGATATCAGAGAGAGTCACCGGAGCACCACATACTATGTTGACCATTCTGATTATTCTCGCCGTCGTTATCGCGATTGTGCTGATTGGCGCGTATCTGGTGATACGTTCCGCAGCCAAAGATGTGAATGACGATTACTAGGGACCGGGGACGTCGAGGGCAATGGATCGCCCCATCAGCTATCACCCTTTCTTAATCACTCTGCGCCGCTCAAAACAAATCCCAACCCACTTCACAGATCTTCATCTTTACTATTAATGCGCGTCGAGATTAGACGATAAACATCAGTAGACGAATTCGTGCGGAGAATGAGAAAGCAGAAACGTGATGATGGCGAGACTTCACCGGTATTGAATATGGCAAATTGAGAAAGTCAGAGAAAAATTACATCTTGCGTGAGTGGCTCTTTAGGAGCCGAGGAGCGTCGAATGCTGGCAATTCAAATCGTTACCGCTGTCGCGTTAGTTGCAGGTGCTGGGCGTCACTTTTTACGTTCAACTATGAACGATATAGATGATGACTATTAGGAATTGCCAACAGGAGGGCAAGGCATGGGCCCTGCCCTCCGAGTAATTAGCCTTTATTAGCTGCCTGTACGTGCAGCATATCCAGCGCCAGTGTAGCCGCCGCCAGTGAAGTCAAATCAGCGTGGTCATAACCCGGCGCCACTTCCACCAGATCCATCCCGACGATATTCATACCCTGCAAGCCACGAATCAGCTTGGTAGCTTTATCGCTGGTCAGTCCGCCGATCACTGGCGTGCCGGTGCCCGGTGCATGTGCCGGATCCAGACAGTCGATATCAAAGGTCAGATACACCGGCAGATCGCCCACGGTGCGTTTCACTTCCGCCAGAATGTCATCGACGCTGCGGTCATTAACCTGTGCCGCATCCAGCACGTTAAAGCCCAAGCTCTTATCAAACTCGGTACGGATACCAATCTGCACAGAATGATTCGGATCGATCAGACCTTCTTTTGGCGCGGTGAAGAACATAGTGCCGTGGTCGAAGGTTGGACCGTTGGAGTAGGTGTCTGTGTGTGCATCAAAGTGGACCAGAGCCATCTTACCGAAGTGCTTGGCGTGCGCGCGCAACAGCGGCAGCGTAACGTAGTGGTCACCGCCAAAGGTCAGCATACGCTTACCGTTTGCCAACAGTTTCTCAGCGTGCGCCTGTAGTTTGTCAGAGAGATCCTGTGAATCACCGAATGCATAAACCAGATCACCGCAATCCACCACGTTCAGGCGCTGACGCAGGTCGAAATCCCACGGCCAGCGGCAACCTTCCCATGCGAGGTTAGTAGAGATCTGACGAATCGCGCCCGGCCCTAAACGGCTGCCCGGACGACCCGATGTTGCGGCATCGAAAGGTACACCAGTGATCACCCACTCAGCATCGCTGTCGTAAGGCTGGAAGTTCACCGGGAAGCGCATGAAACCGAAGGCGTTAGAAACCAGGGAGTTATCGTACTGATTGCCCAGGGTGTTGTACATAACTTGTCCTCTTTAGATCCGTGAGTCGGTTAGCCACTAAGGTATAGATGAAAAAAATCCCCTCCGCGTCGTTAGGCCCGACGAGGAAGGGATTTGTTATGCGTGATTATCGCGAAGAATCAGGCGACCTGCAATCATCACCTTTGAAATGTAACAACTACTACTTTTTGTAAAAATCAGTGGATTGTCTCGTGAATAAATTGATTAGCAGTGTTGATTTCACGATACAGAGTGAGGTTAAGAGCAGAAACGAAAAAATAAATTAAATTCAATATATTCAATTGTTTAACATAAATTGGATGTATAGATTAGTTCAATAGGCCTTACAGATAATTTGCAAAATATTAATAGACGAAAACGTTTAGGATTATTTCGACATGATCTGTAACTTAAGCCGTCAAAATTAGGGAAAATTCTTACAGACAAGCAGGGACTAGCTGTTCAAGTGGATGGATTCATATCAACTCTAAACCATCTGATTGTGCTAAATGGCATCACGTCTATCGCGTATTCATCAGCTCTAATCTTTTGAATTTACGTAAAATATGCTGATTATTTCAGCACCCTCGTCTGAAAAACTATAAACCTCCCCCCCTACACCGCCCGTATTGCGTCCAGTGCATTGGTAGCTGTTAAGCCAGGGGCGGTAGCGTGTAAAAAATCCCACCCAATTCTCATGAGTTAAACAAATGGCCAGAAGTGGATTTGAAGTCCAGCAAGCTGCCGTTAAGGCGCTGTTCCTCCGTGAAATACGAACACGATTTGGTAAATACCGATTGGGTTATTTTTGGGCAATATTGGAACCGGCTGCGCATTTATTAGTTTTACTGGGTATTTTCGGTTTCATCATGCACCGAACCATGCCAGACATATCGTTTCCGGTCTTTTTACTGAATGGGATTATTCCTTACTTTATTTTCAGTAATACTAGTAATCGTTCCGTGGGAGCAATTGAAGCTAATCAGGGGCTATTTAATTATCGCCCAGTAAAGCCTATTGATACGATCATTTCACGCTCTCTCCTCGAAACATTAATTTATGTAGCCGTTTATATTTTACTGATGATCGTTGTATGGTTGGCCGGTGAGTATTTTGAAATCACAAACTTATTGCAGCTTATAGCAACTTGGTCGTTACTGGTGATTTTCTCATTCGGAATAGGACTGATCTTTATGGTTGTAGGTAAATCTATTCCTGAAACTCAAAAGTTCCTGCCAATTCTACTGAAACCGCTTTATTTCATTTCTTGCATAATGTTTCCTTTACACACCATACCAAAAGATTACTGGCCTTACTTATTGTGGAACCCAATTGTTCATGCTGTTGAACTTAGTCGTGAGTCAGTAATGCCTGGGTATATTAGTGAGGGTGTAAGTCTGGAATATCTCGCATATTGCGCATTAGCTATATTATTTATTGGTTTGGCTCTTTATAGAACTCGCGAGGAGGCAATGCTGACATCATGATAAAAATTGAAAACCTGACAAAATCTTATCGCACTCCCGCAGGACGTCATTATGTTTTCAAAGATTTAAACATAGAACTACCTACAGGAAAAAGTGTAGCATTAATAGGTCATAATGGTGCTGGTAAATCAACACTATTACGGATGATAGGAGGAATTGACCGTCCAGACAGTGGAAGTATTACTACCAATAAATCAATATCTTGGCCTGTAGGTCTTTCTGGGGGGTTCCAAGGTAGTTTAACTGGACGTGAAAACGTGAAATTTGTTGCACGTCTCTATTCTAGTAAAAATGAATTACCAGAAAAAATAGCTTTTGTTGAAGAATTTGCTGAACTAGGTAAATATTTTGACATGCCAATTAAAACTTATTCTTCAGGTATGAAATCTCGATTGGGATTTGGGCTGAGCATGGCTTTTAAATTTGACTATTACCTAGTTGATGAGGTAACTGCAGTTGGTGATGCAAGATTCAAACAAAAATGCTCTGAATTATTCAAGTCTCGGCACCTAGAATCAAGCTTCCTAATGGTTTCTCACAGTCTTAATTCGTTAAAAGAGTTTTGTGATGTTGCAATATGCTTTGAGAAAAATAACATAATTTCATATTATGATAACGTCGAAAATGCAATATTCAATTACTTAGAAAAAGAAAAGAAAGAAACCAATACTAATTCGTAAAATAATTTAAAAGGCAACATAAATGAAAGCATTGATATGGAATTCACCTTGGTTTGCACAAGGAGACATTCTTTTCTATAAAAATTGTTACTCAAAACACCTACTCCCTCAGGCAAACTTGCTTGATAGTATGGGGTATGATGTAGATGTAGTAACTCACGATTTAATCAAAGATGAATCCTCCAAACTAAATAAAAACATAAACACTATTAATTTCACATTGAGTGAGATTAAAAAAGTTGTAGGATTATTATCTGATCCATCTAGAGATTTATATGAGAAACCGAATGGGGATCTATCTAAAAAAATAGAAAATTTTTTGAGATCTAGGCTATCAGGCCATTATGATGTAATTCTTCTTTGGGAAACACCAGTTCCATTCCTTGAGCACCTATATTCCGAATCGTTGATAATTCATCAAATGCCGGGGGCTTTTTGCCGAGCACCTTACCCTCATATGGTAACGTTTGACCCGATTGGGCTATATAAAAACGGCCCTCTTTATAAACACTTCGAAGAAATAATCGAAAAAGAAAACTATGAAAATGATTTTGTTACCGACTTTGGCTTTAAAGTAAAAGATTCAATCTCTAAGCTTTCAACGTTTACAAGCAGTGAACTAGACCCAACATCAAAATTCAAAAAGTTAACGCTTTTACCATTGCAAACCAGTGGTCATTATGCATTTCAAGCAGATACACCATATATTTCACAGGCAGACTATCTAGTTGAAACATTACAGAATACAGACCAAGAAACTGGTTTAGTGGTGACGCAATACGTCACACCTAAAGTAAAAGATACCGTTCTCAACAGTGAAGTTTTTAGCGCAATTAAAGCCAATTGGGGAAATATTATTTTTGATGCAAAATTTGATCAAATAAATAGCATTTCTCAATATTTAATCCCTCATGTTAGTGAAGTAGTAAGTTGCTCATCATCTATAGCTTTACAGTCCATGATCTGGAATAGAGATATAAAAGTACCTCATGATACGTTCATGAAAAAATTAAGCTTAGATGAAATTAATAGATCAAAATGGAGTAAAGAAGAAGTTTATAGTTCTGTGTTAAACTTCATATTAAAAAATCAACAAATCCTTGCCAGCAAAATATTATCAGATGGTCAATTCTTAGATAGTTTAATAAAAAAACTAATTAAGAACAAAACGGAAGGCAAGACTGGCATTGAGCTATATGCAGATTTCACTTCAATTGATTCAAATTATAGCAACTCTGTCTTAGAAAGCTTCACCATTGAAAGAGCCGCGCGTGATATTAAAAATGCAGATGAATCAATATCATTGATGACTGCAGATGCCTTTAAACTAGAAAGAATAGTGAAAAGAGAAGGTATAGAGCACATCACATTCGATGTTTTCGACACATTAATAAATAGACCAGTTGAAAGTCCATCTGATGCATATAAATTCCTTGAGACAATATCCTTAGATTTATCAAATGGTTTAACTGAAGATTTCTTCAAGGTAAGACTTACTTCTGAGGTTGAAACAAGAAGAAACTCTGATAAAGGAGAAATCACTCTTGATGAAATATATGAAAAAATTCAAGATCACTATCAGATCAATAAAGAAACATTAGAAAAAATAAAACAAGCAGAAATTGAACTCGAAATATCATTAATTGAAACAAGACCAGCTGGTAAGAAACTGTGGGATGCTGCAGTTAGATGTGGAAAGCCAATATCAATAATTTCTGACATGTATTTACCTCATTGCGTCGTTGAAAAGATGCTAGATAAAGCAGGGTATTCAGGTTATAAAAAACTTTATGTATCCAGTAGCTACGGCGTAAGAAAAAAAGAAGGTGGGTTATTTGATATTGTCTTGGATGAGCTAAATATACCTGGCGAAAAAGTTTTGCATGTTGGGGATAACGTAGCTGCTGACATTAGCATGCCAAAATCAAAAGGGATGCTGACATTCCGTATATTACGGGCTCTTGACAGGATGCGTAACCATACAGCGTATAAAAAAATATTCAATCCTCGCAGAGGTGCTGGAGAGAAGCCTAGAAGCATTACAGCCGGGTTAATTGCTACGAAACTATTTGACAGCCAACTAACTTCAGCTGAAGACAACTCATTATTTATGGGCCGTCCATTCAATCTTGGGTATTCGGCTTTAGGCCCGATGCTTACAAGTTACATGCAATGGGTGAACAGGCAAGCCAAAAAAGATGGTATCAGCCGGCTATTTTTCTTGTCTCGTGAAGGCTGGCTATTAAAGCAAATTTATGATGTCATTGTAAAAGATGACGATAACGCCGTGCCAAGCACCTATTTGTATTGTTCTCGCCGTGCCGTCCGAGTCGCCTCGATAAATAATAAAAACGATATTCTTAACCTCGCATCTCAGCCTTTCAGTTCAGGTGTGACACTTTCGAAATTGTTGGATTACCGCTTTGGGCTAGATAGTAAAGAAATAACTAACGAACTAGCAATTAGTTTTGGTTTTACATCTCATAATGAAGAATTAGAGTCTGATGTTGTGACGAAAGTTAAATTTTCAAAACTGTGTCTTGCACTTGAAGGAAAAATTCTAAAACAAAGTGAGAAAGAAAGAGAGGTATATCTTGAGTATGCTAAAAGCTCTGGACTATTAGATGAATCAAAACCCGGGATTATTGATATTGGCTGGAAAGCCAATATGCAAGCATCACTAGGGAATTTAATTAACAGACCACTAAATGGTTATTATTATGCCACTCTCCAGGGGGCAGAGTGTTGGCTAAAGCATGGGCATGAAATTAAAGGGTTCATTGGTGATTTTGTCACTTTAGAGCATTCAAGCGCAGCAGTTAATAATAGACACCTTACGGAATTTTTAATCTGCCATAGTGAACGTAGTCTTATTTCAATGAGCAAGAATATTTCTGGAGTTATCGTTAAAAACTTTAGAGATGAGCCTAATCATGCAATGAGAAGCACTCTTATTGATGAAATTCATAGTGGAGCAATAAGTTACTCACGTGATGTTATAAAACGTTTTGGCACTTTATCTTCTCAAGCTTACTGTGACTGGTCATTAGGCGAGAAAGTATTTGCTGAGTTTTTAAACAACCCTCATCAACGTGATGCTTCAATGTTTGTTGGATATGCGTTCGAGGATTCATTTGGTGGTGTCAGTAAAAAGTTTGTTATTGCGAATAAACCAGATCAACTTTCTGTTTTTGCAAAAGGAGCTGAAGTTTATTACGCCCAAAGCAAACCTCAACCATCAGTAAAAAAAGCACCTCAAGTACAAAAAAACGTCGCAAAACCAAAACCGAACATAAATTTGGAACCAGACGAAATTACTGTTGTTCCTCGATTTTATAGAGTTGTTGAATCCTTCGTTTTTAAAAGATTCTCCAGTGACAAAAAATATAAAAAATACACAAAGGATAGAGATAATTTCTTCTTAGACTCGAAGGCTAAGAGCATGCAAAAATGGTATAAGATATCAACTCGTAAAATCTCATAGAAACCACAGTTAATAATGAGTGGCGAAATAATTTCGCCACTCATTTTATAAAACTACCTGATTAAGCACAAAGCAACAGCATAACCTTTCTCTTTATTAAACTGACTTCTTAACTCCATACATTTCAATCTAGTTTGTTTTTCCGATAAAGTGCCGATACCGTTCGAAGATGAAGGCCTAACAAATGAGTTTTCAGTTACCGATGCATCCACACGCACATGAACTTCACCGATCAAAGCGACTGGTGTCCATTCAGTTCTTCGCTCAGAGCGTTTAAATTGCTCTAATTTTATATCAAAACTTTCATTTTCTAGGGGAATATTTACAAAAGACCCCTTAAATCCACCAACTCCATCATTTTTTGCTTCGTCCCATCCCCCTGCTTCCTCATCCCAGACACTACCTTTAATAATTTCTCCAAACTCATCTCTTTTAAATCGGTCTGCCCATGTAAAAGGTGTATCCCCAAATAATATTGCATATGTCCGGGAGTGAACACTAAAGTCAATGTCATTTTCGTTCGCAAGTCTAACTTTACGGCCTTCCCAAGCAACAATACTGCCTACTTTTATTTCTTCAGGAATTAAATTCTCAAACATTTTTGCTAAATCTGAAAAAGCTACATTTTGAGATAGAACACCAGAAATATCCAAGTTACCATCTGGTGATATTTTCAACTTAATATTTGCAGAATTTTTATCTCCCGAAGGACTATCTCCATAAGCAATGCTTCGGGGTGAATCATTGATTATTCTTCTGCCAATAGCCAAGGCACCTGGTGCAGAAGATTCAGTATTGTTTCCTGAAATAACCAAAGATTGCACTTCATTAGCTTCAGATGCAACAGCGCCTAAGCAACCTGAATGTGTTCCTTTAGATGAACATTGTAGAGAGGCATAATTGAAGGAAAAATCCCCTTTTGCAATACTATTTTTTGATCCAATATTTATTGAATTTTTCCCTGAGGATACGCATTTATCTGTAGCTATATTTCCTGAAATATCTGACTTCGCAATTGACTTATTTGCCCCTAAATTGAAGCTTAATTGGCCATACGTGATTGATTGGTTTGCAGAGGCTATATTTACTGAGTAATTTCCTTCAGTTAAAGCATTTGCTTGCACAATATCAAAGTCAGAACTTTTTTCTGCGGAGTATCCAGCCCCAGAATCAATTATTATTACCTTATCTATTTTCCCGTCATCATTTACACTATATCTGGCCTTTGCAATTTTGTTTGGCTGGCTTAAACGATCATAGAAGATTACCTCTCCTTCTTTTTGATAACTCGCCCCACCATTTACAATTTCAATGCTTTCAATATGTCCTTCTGAACTCACTACAGGCTTAAGCACTGCACCATGTCCACCACCCGCTATAACATCCACTGAAGAGATGTTTGTATTATGCTTGGAAGTAGACCAACTTCTACGTGATGAAATATTCGCACCTGTCTCACCGGTAACATGGGACGTTATTGAGACTAGATTCGCACCTCTAAATCCATTACTAACCCTCGAGTCCTCAGAACCCAAGTTAATTGATTGAGGTGATAAAGCTCTGCATTGGCGTGATGAATAATTTCCAGAGGTATTTCCTGAAGCATAACTATATATTGAACCAACATTTACAGCTCTAGCTGGGCCAAAAGAACGAGAATTTTGCGATGCAGCTAGAAGAAAGAGATTTAAATTGCTTCGACCTGAAATCTGATAATCATTGCTTAAAGGGTTTTTATATTTCCCTTCATATCCGCCAGTATCTTTATTGTCTGATATAAACGTGTTGTTAAATACACCCAACTTAATAGTTTGATTGTCATCAAGCGATTTAGTCAAAAAATATCCGTTCACATATTCATTCCCAGATGGAATTTCGTCAACTAAATAAACACTACCTGCTAAATCAACTTTTTTACCTACTACGTTTGACTCAAGTAATTTAAAACCTTGAGTATCATTATTTACACCATCGCCTTTTATATTTTTGAAATCGAATGCAGATAAAGACTCTAAATTCTTTTGGTGTTGGTTTCTTTCAACAGAAATATTATAGGGCTGCTTATATTTAACCCTAAAATCCTGAATCATCTTAATACTCGAATCCTGTGATTCATCCCCATCACTAACTTTAGTCGATTGATTTTCACCTACTTCAGCAAAACCTTTTTTGCTTGACATAAGAAAAGTTGTTAAGACTGCAGGCATCGCTAAGTTAAAAAGTTTCCTTCTGCTAACCATTATTGCTCCTCACATTCAAAGTCAGCCATGAAATTCATCAAGTTAACTTCTAAATTATAACTCATAGCTTGTGAGACAATGTAGCATTAGCAGAATTTTATCTTACGTTATAATTTGCCCAGCATTATTTTTTATATCTAAAGATTTCGAGCGTGTGATACTCACCTCTCTTTTTTTATAATAATAAACCGCATTAACCTGTGTATTCTCCAATAAATACCCTCTAAACTGCTTGAACAGCTTCATATCCGGCTTAAACCCAGCCTGCCAGAACTGGTGCAAATGCCCTTGATACGTCAATCCTTTGATGTCGTAGAGGGCATTGCCCATCACTTTCAGGGGCTTGTTGTGAATCAATGCTGAAATCCCTGCCGTACTGTTAATCGTGACCACCGCTTTGGCATGAGTCAGCAACTCCGGCATTGGGAGATCATGTACATAGATCACACGGTCACTCACACCAAACTCTTTTCCTAAGCGTTTAATCAACGGCCCATACAGGCGATGTCCACGGTCCATAGGGTGGTGCTTGATAACCAGATGGCTATCCTTTGGCGCTTTACGCGCAAACGAAAACATCACGTCGTTAATATAATCACGCACGTCTTCATAGCGGCTGTGATTACGGATCTGACTATCGTTATAAACCTGCAAGATCGCCAGGTAATAGCGTTGATCAAGTTCAGACTGTAAACGTGGCAACACTTTACGTTGCATTACGCCATACAACTGTTTGCGCCAGTAAGCGCGGATCCAGCACTGTGCTTCATACCACGGTGAGAATGACTTGTGATGGCGATATTTATGGAATTCATGGCGATGACGCCAGCCCACCAGATAATACCAGATCGCATGTCCAATGCGCTTTGCAGCAGAAGGCTTTAGATGCTCAACTTGGCTAGCAGGCATTTCTGGCAATTGGCGGTAAAACTCAGGGTCGCGTGGCAATGAGGAGTGAGCGTTAACCCCGCCCTCTTCCACGGTTATGAAGTGCGGACGCAAATAACCTTCTTCAAATGCAAGGAAACGGATACCTTTCGCCTTCGCCCAGCGGCTGGCCGCCTGATGTAATGGCCGACAGTCCCCGAAACACAAAATGGTATCGAAGTCATAATTGGCATAGGTGTCACGCAACCAACGGGGAAACTCTTTTGGGGTTTCCTGATACGTCAGATATTCACGCTGGCGACAGTAAAACCGATCGCCACCGTTGAATACGACATTCACGGCTTCACGCCCCAATGATTCCAGCCAAACAGCCACATCATTGAAGAACGGTCCCATCGGCCCCTGTAATAGCAGGTATCTCTTCCCAGACAGCAAAACGGTCAATGCATTACTGTGCATATTCAACCTTCATGGTTATTCATTATTGTCCGTAACCGGCTTTACTCAGCCGAATTTGACCTTAATAAACATCATTAACTTGCGGTAATGACGGATAATCCGCCCCGCTTTCTTTTTTGTAATAAACATCTGCCTGCGCGGTGTCTGGATCAGGTATTCAGCTGCTTCTTCAGCGGCTATCGGTTCAAGGCGCAGGGGATGGATGTAACTTGGATAAACAATCAAAGCCTGATAAATCAGGTCTAACAACGAGAGGTTTCGCCCACGACGTTTGCAGCAGTGTTCGTCGGTCGTCACTCCCCAGCCCGCATAAAAAGGCAGGCCATAACAAAATACTTTTTTGCCGTGCATTAAGGCTTCAAAACCTGAAAGCGAAGTCAGCGTGTGCAGCTCATCGGCTACCTGAATACACTGGATAATGTCTGCATCCAGCGCCTGGTAATCGGCCAACGTCTTAACTTGTTCCGCAGAAATATCGCCTTTGCGATTCCCCACCAATACATCAGGGTGTGGTTTGTAAATCACATAGGCATCTGGATTGCGCTCGCGCACCGTGCGTAGCAGCCCCAGATTAGTATTAATAGATACCGTACCAGTGAGAATGGAAGCGTCATCCTCCACCTGCCCTGGCACCAAAATCACTCTTTTGCCCTGTGCCGCAGCGGGTAACTTGAAGTCTGCGCCCAAGTTATATTTACTCAGCTTGCTCTCAACCAGGCGCTGTTGCAGTTTCTCTGCACGGAGCTGCTGCGCCAAAGTCAGTTGGCTGTGATTCAGCAACACTTCAAGGTCGCTTGGGCGCGTCGCATCGTAGTAAATACCGCGCTTATCCAGCACCAATGAAAGTGGTGGCAACAAGTCGGAACCTAAGCCGGAAGAACGTAAGAATCCATCTTCCATACACCACATCGGCAGCAAGCGTTGGTTCGCTTCATCTTGCCAGCGCCGTTCACCTTTCACGCCCCACACAATACAGGCGGTAGCCGCCGAATAGCGACGTGAGAAACGCACTTTATTTGCCGTAGTGCGTAGGAAAGGTTTCAGGATGGTGGATTTCCACAGCGTCAATCCTGGCGCCCATAAATGGCCGCTACGCTGCTGCTGGTGCCGGCGCTGTAACTGCATCCATTGCAGCACGCTAAACAAGTCCGATGCAGCACCAGACTGCGGATCGATATAACGGCAGTAACGCAGGTAAGCCGCAGCAAACAGTTCAACTAATGATGCTGAACCACGACGTGTAGCAAGTGAGCTGGACTGAGGATGACGATCGTCAGTTAATCCCCAACCGGCATACCACGGCTGACCGAAACAAGTGACCGGCTTACCCGCCAGCAACGCTTCAAATCCGTATTGCGATGTCATCACATAGACACGTGAAACGTGGCGTAACAGCGACTGCGGGCTGACATTATCCGCCATCAGATGGACACGATGCGTCGATTGAAGACCCGCGTAGTAGCCGGCTTTCTTTCCTTGCAAAACGTCGGGATGAACCTTGACCCAGATCGTAGCCTGCGGATTTTCTTGTATTGCGGCTGCTAACATCGCAGCGAAATCATCGGCACCGGCATTGCCATAAGTCACAGACATATCGTTAAAGGTCTGATCGACCACCAGCACCAATTCACGATTTAATGCTTCACCCGCTTCGAAGGCTGGCGCTTGGTTGTATTTCGACAGGTCTTCAGTGACGATGGTTTGCATCGCCTCACACGCCTGCTCGGCTAAAGCGGCATTAGCGGCTCTATCCTGAATCAATCGCTCCAGCGCACTTGGCTGATTGGCATCGTAGTAAATGCCAATGTCGTCAATCACGATGGAAACCGGAGGTGCGCCATTAACACCGAGATCCAGCGAACGGATAAATCCATCTTCAAGGCGAAGAACAGGTTTACCCGCGGCCTGTGCCAGTGCTACAGGTTTGGCGGCACTTGGTCGATGGCCCCAAACGGCAATAGCATCTATCTCTTGCGGAATCGGGCGCAGCACAGAAAGTTTCTGGCAGGGTTGCGCCAGGAAGTTTTCCAGCTGTGGAATCCGCCAGATACCCGAAGAGAAAATACCGATCATGCGGTTTCTGCTAGCTCCTGTGCCATTAGCTTGCGCACTTTTTCCAGACAGGCAGGCGTATCTACACCCGGTCCGGTAGCGGCCACTTCAAAAGCACGAATCGCAATACCTGCATTCATCAAACGCAGCTGCTCAAGCGATTCTGCCTGCTCTGGCATCGCCTCCGGCAACTGGCTGTAGTTCTGCAGAACATCGCGGCGATAACCATAAATCCCCACGTGTTTCAGGTAGCGCGCTTTATCAGCATTACGTGGATAAGGAATCGGTGAACGGCTGAAATAAAGCGCATCACGACGCGTATTTACCACCACTTTAACCGTGCTAGCCTCCAGCGCTTCCTCGGCAGAGATAGCGTGGCAAAGTGTCGCTACAGGCAGGTCAGCGTCATCACGCATTCCCTGCACCAGATGTGCCACATCCTGTGGACGGATCATCGGTTCATCGCCTTGCAGGTTAATGTAGATATCGGCATCAACCTTTTGCATCACTTCCACCAAACGGTCAGTGCCTGATTCATGATCGACACGCGTCATCACTGCTCTGCCGCCAAAGCCCATAACCGCCTGCATCACGCGCTGATCATCGGTGGCCACCCACACTTCAGCCACACCCGCCACTTGCAGAGCACGCTCATAGACGTGCTGGATCATCGGCTTGCCGACGATATCCAGCAACGGCTTACCCGGTAAACGTGAGGAGCCATAGCGAGCGGGAATTACAATAACAACATTTTCAATATGCATTTCAATCGCCGATGACTTCTTCTGAATATAAATAGTTTAATTTCAATGAATCCAAATGTGATTCGGGGATCACTTCTGATAAGCTTCTTCTATCCCAAATCACATTTTCTTTCACAACCTTAGCTGGCACTCCAGCGAGAATTACATTTCCTGCATTGAATTCCTTGTTTACATAACTCCCCAATCCAACAATGGTATTTTTCTTAATCACACTGCCTTTACCTACATTAGCGTTATAACCGATCCATACATGATCACCAATATTTACGGATTTAGCATGATTAATTCTTTTACCTGTATTGAGATCGATGATGGAGTGACTATCTCCTGAGCGAATAACTATATCTCTAGACAGCATGCAGTCGCTACCTAATATAATTTCCGTACCATATTCACACTCTATTCTAGCATCTCCAATAGTTGTGAATTTTCCTATAGAAATCAAATTCCCACTAGATTTAGCAGATAATGCACCGTTAACAACGCATTTTTTACCAATTAAAATCCTGTTATCATCACCATTAATATCAATCGTTAATTTTTTTCCGGTTACACCTTCACCAAAAATAACCTTGTTATTATTACCTTTAATTGTTAACTCAACATCCCTTTTAAATACAGGGGGAATATTTGATATGACAATTTTATTATTAACACCTAAATCATTAACTTTCATATATCCCCCTAAAAAAATCAAATCGACAGAATCACTTTCGCACCCACCGCCAGCTGGTAGAGGATGGTGGAAATACCACGTGTCACTTCGATGTTCTTCGATTCGTACTTCGGCAGTACCATCAGCTCGTCGCCTGGGCTCAGCGTGTCAACATCTTCACCGTTCTCGGCTGCACCGTTCTGACGAATCACCACAATCTTGGCATTACCCGATTTCTGCGTCAGACCACCACATTTCTCGATGTAATCTTTCGGGCTCATGCCTTTCTCCCAGCTCACCGCATTCGGGAACAGCACTTCGCCATGCACCATAACCAGCGAGGTTTTCTGCGGGATGTTAATCACGTCGCCATCTTCCAGCAGAATCGAATCGAGGTTCTTCTCGTTGAGGATCACTTCACCCTTCGGCACCACGTTGCGCGCTTTGTTGACGAAGCGGCTGATCAGCTGAGCTTCCTGCATGCGCAGGCTGGCTTCTTCTTTGGTGGAGGATTGGGCAGAGAGCGAGGCTTCTTCCAGTTTCTGCAGGGACAGATCCAGCATCTCTTTCTGACGCTGCGCCACAGAAGGACGGTAAAGCTGGATAGCACTCATTTCAGACATGCTGTTGGTGCGGATCTTCGCTAACACCGCACGCATGCTCGAACCGTATGGCAGCACCATCGCGTGTTCGCCAGAGTGCGCACCTTCGACGCGAACCTGAATGGTGCCGGCATAGCGATCGGTGCTGACAATCAGCGTATCGCCATCCTGCAACATGCGGCCCGGCGCAGAACTGATCGGGTAATACTCACTACGTTTCTGCAAGCCCTGCTGACGGATAATAGTGATGTTAGTGGCGCCTGGTTTAGCACGCGCCCAGCTCAGCGCTTCCGTAACCGGAATGCTGCTGTCACGGAATTCAAAGTCATAGCTGTTGAACACATCACCCTGCACGCTAAAGGTGTGCTGACGCGGCCCCACCACGATGGTGTCACCATCGGCAAACTGTGACAGACCCAGCTTGCCGTTGAGCAGGAAGTCATACAGGTTAATGCTGGAACGCACGCGGTTGCCACGCTTCACCACGATATCGACATAACTGCCGCGATCGGGATCGACGCCGCCCGCTTTAATCAGGTAGTTGAGCAGGGAATCAGAGGTCACACCTCCATACAAGCCAGGGCTGCGCACAAAACCGGTCACGTAAACCTTCACCGGCTGCGCCTGCAGCAGCGAGGCGTACACACTGACGTTAGCCTGATAAACCTCTTTGACTTTGCTAGTCACTAACGCATTCAGCTGACTGTTGCTCACGCCCGCGACTTTTACCGGCCCCACATTCGGCAGGAAGATATTGCCTTTCGGATCGACCTGTAATGCGCCATCAAAAGTGAACGCGCCCCACAAACGAACCTGAATGCTGTCGCCAGGATTAAGCACATAGCCAGGGTTAAAGCCGACGGTTGCGCCGCTATCGGCGCTGGTGCCGTTAAACAGCTGTGCGCCAAACATGCGGCTCATCATCGCCGATGCTACCGGGCGCGGGGTGTTATCAAACCCATCGCTGCTTTGCACCTGACTCTGCTGGCCAGTGAGGAACGAAGGCAACGGTGCCGCACCGGTCAGATTCGGATCGGCATTAATATCGACGGCCGCGCTGGCGGAGGTGGCTTGCCAGACAGCAAGCAATAACAGTGACTTCAATAATTTCATGACGAACTCAATTAATCCCGGTGATCTTCAATAACGGCTAACAGCAATTTCAGCGTGCCGAACAATAAGCAGCACACCAGCAACCAGCAGGCGATCAAATAAGGGGTATTGGGGAATGTGGATTCCTGCGGCTGCTGCGGTGAACTGATCACCGACAAGACTTTCAGCTTACGTGCCGCTTCCACGCGGGTTTTCTCAATCGAAGTCAGCGCCAGCTTGTACAGCTCGGTATCAAACGCCACCTTCGATTTAATCTCTTCAAAATCCACCGCCATACGGTTCAGCTTGTGGCCCTGCGGCGCGGTGATTTTGCTTTTTTCAGCGTCAATCTGCGCTTGTAAGGAGGAGATCGCGTTTTGCGCACTCACCACCTGCGGCGCGTCATCACGCAGATAGGTCAGCAGGTTACGCAGATCGGCTTCCATCTGGATCTTTTGACCCATCAGGGTATTGACCAGGGTGCTGGCGGCAAGAGCCTGCGCTTCCGGGTCCAGCACGTTGTTGCTGTTCTGGTAAGCGAGCAATTCACTTTTGCTGGCATCCAGTCGAACGCGTGCTTTCTCCATTTCCGCTTCAGCAAACGAGAGCTGATCGCGTGCAATCCGGTGCGACAGTTCGTTGATAAAGCGCTCGGATTCTTTCAACACGGCCCGGTTAAACTTAAGCGCAAATTCAGGGCTGAAGCCTTGCGTCTGGATATCCAGCAGGCCGGTTTTATCGTCGTAAGCAATGCTGATGCGGTCACGGTAGTACTGCAGGAAGCGTTCGGCGGTCTCTTCCTTTGCCAGATGGTTGAGGAAATCCAACCCGCTATGACTAAAGGCTTCATGGAAGTCGAGTTGCTTATCCAGCACCCGTAGCATGTCCGGTGAATTGATGTACTCCTTGAGGTAGAGCGCATCTTCGGCGGAACTGGGATTAGAGGCACCCAGCAACAAGCCAAAATTAAGACTACTGCTGCTGAGATCGTCCGAACGTTTTATCGCGACTTTGGATTCGCTCATATAGCGCGGCTGGCTGAAGATCACGAGATAGATCAGTAGCAGCGCCATCGGCAGCAGAATGATAATTTTCGCCAGGTGCTTCTGAATTTCCGCCAGTGAAATGGCAGGAAAACGCGAACGCATCGTGGATGCGGCGGACTTAACTTTCATCAACATGTAACAGTCATCAATTATTGTTGGGGTGCCCAAACTACAATTCGGGTTTGGTAGTATCTCTCACACCCACTTCTCCATGGTCAGCCGAAAATTTGTACAAGGCTGGTTATTTTTATTCAGTCAACGGGTAATCAAAAGCGCAGGGACTCAAAGGTTCTGCACCCTATTTGCGGATTCTTAAATTCGATTGAGTCATGCTGAGAGTTGAGGCTAAGCGCAGGATGCCACTCAATCAACACGGTAGAAACTGAAGGGATCAATCCCGGCAAAATGCTGCCGCTTTGCTGCTCCTGAAAAACAACCTGCTTCATGTCAGTTCCTTTGCATGATATATCTGGCAAATGCTCTCGCTACGCTTCCATACAACGGAAGCACAGCTAAATTTCATTAACGATTTTGCTCTATCCCCTAAATAACCTCATCGCGCCATCTCTATGAGTGGCGAGCCAAAGCGTGCGCATAGGCATCCGCTTAACGGGTAGTGAGGTAAGTTCTTTTTATTATTTTTCACTGCGACGCTCACAGCAAAATCTGAAGTGAGCAAGGGATAGAAATTCGACACTCTATGTAACATACAGCAACAGGCGGCACAAGAATTTTAAGCATATTCTTATTGAACCCTTATCATTTCAAAGGTCAATTCTTAACCACATAAAAGAAGCCACTGGCATAAAACGCCTTAATTCATCTGTTTAACGAAGATTTAAATCAAATTCTCCACACATTACCCTAGTTCGCACTAAAATTTTCTAAAAATGTCAAAAAGCTTCCAGTAATTACCATTGCAACCCATCAGGTCAAAGAAAACCGAGAAAACTCCCTGAGAATGGCCTTGGTTAGCTGCATCTCTTCAGCACTAAATTTGGCGAACAGGTTAGCGCTGATACTGGATAAAAAATGTCACCTTCTCGCAAAACAGTACCTGTCTGCGCCCTAACAAAACATCAATTTCCTTTAAGTCACCCAACTCACGACACAAAAAAGCCGCCGTTGACTCCTCAACGGCGGCCCTTAAACATCGAGATTGTGCGATTAACGTTCGCGCATCGCCTCTTTGGCTTTATTAAACGGTTTCACCAGATAATCCATGATGGTCTTCTCGCCGGTCTTGATATCGACAGTAGAAACCATCCCCGGACTGATCGAGTAGCGCTTACCGGCTTTGTTCTGCACGTAGTCGTTATCAGTGCGGATAAACACGCGATAGTAGTAAATCTCCGGCTTCACCTCATCCTGGATAGTATCCGGTGAAATGCTTTCCACCACGCCGTTCATGCCACCATAAATCGCGTAGTCATAGGCCGAGATCTTCACCACCGCACGCTGGCCGGGATGGATAAAGGCGATATCACGCGGTGACAGGCGCGCCTCAATCAGCAGACGGTCGTTGAGTGGCACGATGTTCATCAGTTCGCCATTGGGAGGAATAACCCCGCCGACCGTGGAGACTTTGATGTTTTTCACGATGCCATTCATCGGCGCACGGATGGTCAGGCGCGTCACCGTATCTTCACGCCCTTTGATCACCTCAGCCAGGCTGTCGGCCTCGGCACTGGCTTTTGCCAGCTCCTCACGCGCCTGCACATAGTATTGCGAGCGCATGTCAGTGAGTTTCAATTCCAGATCCGATTTATCACGCTGCAAACGCAACACTTCAACGCTACTGGCTGCGCCGGTTTTCGCCAGTCGCTGTGTGATCGCTAACTCTTTGTTTGCCAACGCCAGCGACTCTTTGAACTGTTTAGTCGAGTCATTGAGCTGGGCGCGTTTGGTTTTGTACAACCGCGTCTCGGAGGCAATTAGATCGGGATAAGCCTTGAGTTCATCCGGGAACGTGAGGGGATCATCGTTGACCTCGGCTCTCAGGCGCGATGCCGCCGCCAGTGCCGCCCGATAACGCGCCGCACTCTCGCCGACGCTGGATTGAGAACGTGTGGCATCCAGACGCGCCACCACCTGCCCCGCTTTCACCCGATCGCCTTCGTGCACGTAGAGTTCGGTGAGGATCCCGCCCTCTAAAGATTGCAGCACCTGATCGCGTGAACTCGGGATTACTTTGCCCGTGCCGGTTGAGACTTCATCCAGTACGCCAAACCAGGCCCACACCAGTGCAACCAGCATCAAAGCGGTGCTGATAGTGATCAACCGCACCGCGCCGGTGTAATGGGTTTCCGACTTTAATTCACCCAACAGATCATCGGATGAATCCACTTCTGCTGCCGTCACCAGCCGCAGTTTGCCAGGAAGTTGCTTCATCATGCTTGCACCTCCGGCTGGCTACCGCCCGCACGCGGCGGTGGCAGTGCGTTTTCTTTCGGGCTGTCCATCACCAGTTGCCCATCCTTGAGTACCAACACGCGATCCACCAATGCAAGGATCGCCGCACGGTGAGTGGCGACGATTAAGGTGCGGCCATTGAGCCAGGCCCCTAAACGCTCGATAAACTCTTTCTCGGTATGATCATCGAGCGCAGCGGTCGGTTCATCGAGCAGAATGATGTTCGGATCGCGCAGCAACATGCGCGCCAGCAGCAGTGATTGCCGTTGCCCTCCCGATAACCCCACGCCACCTTCCATGATGGGATGATCCAGCCCCAGCGGCAGACGACGGATAAAGTCAGCACCACCGCTGACGGTTAATGCACCGAAAATGGCGTCATCGGTGGCGTGTGCCGCGCCCATTGTCAGGTTTTCGCGCAGTGTGCCGTGGAACAAGCGCGCATTCTGCGTCAGTAAACCGACGTTACGGCGTACATCGGCCAGATCGATATGCGGCAAGCTGAGGTTATCCAGACGCAGTTCACCGCCCACCAGATCCATGCCGCCGATCATCGCTTGCAACAAGGTTGATTTGCCCGAACCGTTGCGACCCAGCACGGCAATACGTTCACCCGGTTTGATCGTCAGGCTTTTAATACGCAGTGCGACGGTGAGTGAATCACTGTAATAGCGGAACATCGCATCATTGAACTGGTAATGGCCAAACAGCACCGGGCAATGGATACGTGTTTCATCTTTGCTGTTTTCCACCGGCAGATTCATCAACGCATCCAGACCGATTTTGGCGGCTTTCACCTGCTGCCAGCGCGCCAGCACTCCACACAGTGTTGCCATGGGGGCAATCATACGAGAGGAAAGCAGGGATGCCGCCACAATCGCACCGGTAGAGATATCGCCATTGATCACCATTGGCGCACCCACTACGATGACACTGGCATACACCAGACCTTGTACCGTCACACCCCAACTGATCAACGAATGCATGACTTTTCGCATCTCAACGCCGGATTGCGCGGTAATGCGAATGTAGCTGTTCCACTGTTGCAGGAAGCGATCTTCTGCCTGCATCAGCTTGATATCCTCCAGCCCCTGCACGCTCTCCACCAGCACCGCATTACGCAGCGTGGACTCTTTCATCGCCTGCTGTGCCAGCTTCGCCAGTTTTTTCTGGCTGAACAGGCCTGGCAGCACCATCAAAATCACCGCGATGGGCGCTATCCATGCCAGCTGGGGAGCGATAATGGCCATCACCAGCAGGAACAGCAGGAAGAACGGCATATCGACGATGGCGGAGACGGTGGTTGAAGTCACCATCTCACGGATCGATTCCAGCTCGCGCAGCTGAGAAATAAAGGTACCGGTCGAACGCGGCACCGCACTGTTACGCAGCCGCAGTGCATGGCCAAATACGCGATCCGATACACGCATATCAGCGCGTTTACCCAGCAGATCGGTGACGTGATCGCGCCCAACGCGCAGGATATAAGTGAACACTACCGAGATAATGACGCCAATATAGAGCACATACAGCGTGGGATAAGATTGCGCGGGGATCACGCGGTCATACACCTGCATGGAGAAGATAATGCCGACCAGCGCCATCAGGTTGATCAGGAAGGAGGCCAGCATGACATGGGCGTAAGGCCGCATATCGTGCAGCACCAGCTTCATCAGCCAGTTGGGTTTTACGGTTGCCAGATAACGATCGACACGGCTGTCTTTTGCGGCCGTTACCGGGCGTAATGCTGCGGCGAAGCGTATTTCAGGCAGCAACGTTGCCAGCGCGACGGGGGCGGGTTGTTCATCTCCGGAGAAATGCACGCGCACTTCATCATCACCGTCAAAACTGGTGATAACACCGACTTGCCCATCGTTCAGTTCTACCGCCAGTGGCAAACGCCAGCTGGTGATTTCCCATTTATTCTCTTCATATAGCTGTAGTGATAAACCAGCCTGACGCGCCAAATGGCGCAGTGCTTTATCACGGGTTTGCTTACCCTGCCATTCGGCGGCGGCCATGATCATGCCTGGTGAACAGGGCAAGCGATAATGGGTGGCGATCTGGATGATGGCGGTTGCCCATCCATTCAATGGAACATCGCCGCCCGTAGCGCTACTGCTATCGCCATTGGGAGCATCAGGAATTTGTAATTGGGTCATGGCTGGATCTCCACATTCTGGATCCGCTGATTATTCAAAGCGAACGCCGATCGGATGTGCCCGGTGCTGTATAAGCAGTCGAGCTGAAGCGTTCGTAGCTGGCTGATAGTTTGTTGGAGCGTTAAACGCGTCTGGAACACTTCCTGCTCAGCGTTAAGCACATCCAGTAATGGACGGGTGCCCAGTTGCAGATACTGATCCTGATAGAGCTGCTGAGTTTTCTCGCCCAGCGTTTGTTGCCGCGCCATGATCGCCAGGCTCTGCGACAGGCTTAGCGCCTGAGTCTGCGATTCACTCAGTTGCTGACGCGCTTTCAATCGCGCGGAGTTGACGGCCGCATTAGCCGCCAGTAACGCGTTGGCCGCTGCATCGCGTGCGGCCGTGATACCGCCGCCCTGATAAATCGGCATTTCGACTTTAACGAAAGCCTGATATTGCGTGCGGTCCAGCGTTTCACTGCCGGAGTAATGGTTGTTGAGATAGTGAGTCACCTGAGGTTCAAGCGAAATAGTCGGCATGTTCTGCGCGTTGGCGTTATCCAATTTGGCTTGCGCCTGGTTAGCCTGCGCCCATGCAGAGAGTACCGCTGGATTGAGCTTGTCATCAGCTTTTGCTATCCCGCACGAACGTGTCAGATTCACCGGGAAATCGTCGCTGACTTTTTTCACCAACGGCCAACCAAGATAGGTCGCCAGCGTCGCACGCCAGCGTTCGAGGTTGGCTTGATATTGAATCAGTGTGGTGCGCGCCCCTTCGATACGCGCATCCGTTTGCGTGGCATCGGAGAGTGAAGCTGCGCCCTCGTCATTACGCTGACGTGCCAGATCGCCAATTTTCGTCAGCGAATCCAGTTGCTGCCGCGCAATTTTGACCAACTGCTGATAACCCTGAACTTCCACCAGCGCGGAAGCCGTATCGTGGGCTACGGTATCAATGCTCACTAACACATTGGCTTGTTCCATCGCCACGCCCGCTTCGGCGGAGCGCACTGAACTGCTAACTTTGCCAAAGTCATACAGCATCTGCGAAACCGACAATACGAACGATGGGCTGAATCCCTTCTCGGTATAAGCATTGCTGTAACCGTTGTTCATCCCGCCGCTTACCTGCGGGTAATATTTGGCTTTCGCCACATCCACCTGATTGGCCTGCTCCAGCATTTTCCCCACTGCCTGCGCAATGTCGGGATGCCACTGAATGGCGCGTTGTACTGCCTGATTGATGGTTAGGGAGTCCGGAACTCGGGCCAATGCGGGTTCGGCCACTTCACCGGTTAACGAGGGCAGATCCTGTTGCTGTGCCAGCCCTGTTGAAGTAATGGTGCCTGCCGAGGTGAGCGCATCACTGGCAGCCATAAGTTGAGAACAATGAAATAAAGCGATGCCCGCACAGAAGACGCTGAGCTTAGAATAACGGCGAGTTGGAGCGCCTGATTGCATCAAATCCATCGATAATCCACCAGTCAGTAACAAAGAAAGGGGCACATCCCTGTGCCCATACTGCTTCCCTGCTTCATTTCACCGCCGTTAGGCCGTGGTGTTTTGGTGCGGTTGTTGCAGCAATTCCTCCAGTGATACGTTCACGCCTTCCAGCGTGACCAGTTGAGTACTGCTGTACGCCGTACCTGTACCATCACGGTCAATTGAGAGCACGGTGTTGCCATCAGAAGTATGGTCCACTTTCACGAAATCATTAATATTACTTGTGGAATCATTCCAGCCAATTAGCAAGTTACTGATGTCAACTTTGTCACCTTGCGCAACATTAAAGTCGGTCCAGGTATCGTGCCCGTTACCGCCAGTGGCATCCGCAGTTGCCAGCAGGTGGTACACCAGAGTGTCTGCGCCGGCACCGGTGGTGATGGTGTCGTCGTAGGCACTGCCCGTTAGCGTGTCTGCGCCAGCGGTTCCAGTGATGGTCGGGTGGAGGTCGATGGTAAAGCTGTTATGAGTAATGGTGCCGTCAGACGCAGCCAGACTGTAGGTGAACACCTCTTTGTGCGTAATAGTCTGCGCATCAAGGCCCGCTTTCAGCGTGTAGGTATAACTGCCGTTGGCAGCAATGCTCAACGTACCGTAGTCACCGGTTACCAGAGTTGAACCACTGCTGCTCACGGTGGTGGTATCGCCGTGTTCATTAGTAATACTCAAGGTTCCGGTGTGCGTTGCAGTTGAATCACCGTAAATACTGCCGCTGGCGTCATGCTCTCCACTGGTGGTTTCAGCAAACAAACTGTTCACTGACAGCAACGATGTTGCCGCACCGTTATGCAGAGTTACGGTCAAGGTGGCAGAGGTGAGTGCACCACTCGCATCCCTCACCGAGTAGGTAAAGGTATCGGCAGTTGGCAAGGTATCGATATTCAGACCCGCCTTCAGTACATAGGTGTAGTTACCTTGGGAATCAATAGTCAGCGTACCGTAGGTGGTATTGATTACTGTATTACCCGTTGAGGCAACCGCACTGCCCGAGACTGCCGTTACTGCTGTTCCGGTTGGCACCGTACCCGCTATTGAACTGGTATCGTTCGTTAATAGATTACCGGTGACTGTTGCAGCAACCGTAACCGCTAGCGTAGTGATATCAGATACCGTGCTGATGGTGGTGGTAGGCAATACGCCAACACTGACGTTTGAACCAAGAACGACCGCATAGTTACCTGTTCCCAAATTGCTGTAGGTGACGTTGGCACCGGTTTGTGTACCCAGTGAAATCAACCCGGTTGATAAGTAACCGGCGTTAGTTTTGATTAACAACCAGGTACCATTCGTCTGCTGCTCGTACAGATACAGCGAATAGGTTGAAATCAGATTGATACCACCGACTGAACCATTGAGCGTAATGGTGCGCGTATCATCTGGTCCCACTGAGAACACATACGCATTACCGTTCGACAAGACACTGGCATTCAACACGTTCCCCAAACCAACGTTGGCCAGCGCAACGTGAGACACACTGGTCGTGCCATTGTTAAGGGTGCCCTGCGTTGTGCTGTAGTCCACTTCATTGGTGTCGTTAGTGGCGACGATACGAATGGCACCGACCAACGATGTGCTGGTTGAGACGTTGCCTGCACGGTCCGCCTGAGTAACCGACAAAGTCGCTCCGGTGGTTTGCGCCGTGGTGAGCGACACTGACCATGTTCCGCCCGCTCCGACAGTCGCTGTACCAATGGCTGCACCGCCTGCGTCACGTACCGTGACCGTTGCACCCACTTCACCGCTGCCCGTCACGACCGTACCCGCAGTGTTAATCGCCAGGCCCGAGACAGCCGCAGGTGCAACGGTATCGACGTTGACCGTTGCCGTGGTATTGCCTGTACTGACGTTCCCTGCAGAGTCGGTGACGGTGGTGCTCAAAGTATGAGCACCATTTCCAAGTGCTGCAGTGGTGAATGTCCAGGTACCACCTGCACCTACCGTGACCGAACCCAGCGCCGTTGCGCCATCAAAGATAGTGACAACTGCACCGACTTCAGCCGTACCACTCAATACTGGTGTGGTATCACGGGTGTACGCGCCATTGGCCAACGTTACCGGTGTTGTACCGGCATCATCAGTGATGGTTAACGTACTGGCTGTTGGTGCCACAGTGTCAATACGCAGCGTGGTTGATGCCGCTGGGCTGACGTTGCCCGCAGCATCGGTCTGAGTCACGCTTAACGTATGCGTACCGTTGCTCAAGGTGCCAGTGACAAAGCTCCAGCTTCCATTGCTGGCAACCGTTGCGGTACCCAACAGAGTGGCGCCTTCATAGACACTAATGCGTGCGCCTGCCTCGCCGGTTCCGCTCAACAGTGGCGTGCTGTCATTAGTGACACCGTTGTTTGGAATCGTTACTGGCGTACTGCCATTGTTGTTACTTGCGGCCAGGGTCACAGCAGATGGTGTGGTGGTATCCACTATTACGGTGGCGTTGGTGGCACCACTAACGTTACCTGCAGCATCCGTTACTGTAACGCTTAGCGGATGTGTACCCGTACCGAGTGTCACTGTGGTGTAAGTCCACGTACCGCTTGCTCCAACGATTGCGGTGCCTAGCACGGTGGTGCCATCCAGAATAGTGATGCGACTACCGACTTCCGCCACACCGCTTAAGGTTGGTGTGGTGTCGTTGGTCGATCCACCCGCTGGCACAACGACCCCAGTATTGTCATTGGTGATGACCAGAGTTGAAGCCGCTGGCGCTACGGTATCCACTATAACCGTGTAGGTGCCAGAGGCCGGGCTGACGTTGCCCGCCGCATCTTTCACCGTCACGCTCAGCGGATGGCTGCCATTGGTCAACGCCGTTGGTGGTGTGAAGCTCCACGCCCCGCCAGCGGCTGCCGTTGTCGAACCCAGCACCGTGGTGCCGTCATACACCGTCACGATGGAACCGCCTTCCGCCGTACCGCTCAACACTGGCGTGCTGTCGTTGGTCGAACCGCCGTTCGCTACCGTGGTGTTTGGCGTCACGCTGTCATTGGTCACCGTCAGTCCCGTTGCCGCTACCGGCACGCCGGTATCGATAATCAGCGTGACTGGCGTCGCCGTACTGACGTTACCCGCCGCATCCGTTGCCGTGACGCTCAGGTTGTGCGTGCCATCGGCCAGTGTGGAACTGGTGATGCTCCATGCTCCGGTGCTACTCGCCGTAGTGGAACCCAGCACCGTTGCGCCTTCACGCACGATGACCACGCTGCCCGCCTCTGCCGTACCGCTCAGCGCTGGCGTGTTGTCGTTGGTGCTGCCGCCGTTGGCAATCGCAATCGGTGTTGAGCCATTGTTGTTGCTGGCTGCAACCGTGACTGCGCCCGGCGCGGTGGTATCAATGATGACCGTCGCCGCCGTTGAGCCGCTGACGTTACCCGCTGCATCCGTAACGGTCGCGGTCAGCGGATGGCTGCCCGGATTCAGGGCTGCAGTGGTAAAGGTCCAGACACCGTTAGAGCCTGCAACAGCAGTCCCCAGAAGTGTACCGTTATCAAAGATGCTGACACGGCTGCCCGCTTCCGCCACACCGCTTAAGGTTGGTGTGGTGTCATTGGTCGATCCACCCGCTGGGACTACCACACCGGTATTGTCATTGGTGATGACCAGCGTCGTATTGGTTGGTGCCACGGTATCCACGATCACCGTGTAGGTGCCAGAGGCCGGGCTGACGTTGCCCGCCGCATCTTTCACCGTCACGCTCAGCGGATGGCTGCCATTGGCCAATGCCGTTGGTGGTGTGAAGCTCCACGCCCCGCCAGCGGCTGCCGTTGTCGAACCCAGCACTGTGGTGCCGTCATACACCGTCACGATTGAACCGCCTTCCGCCGTACCGCTCAGCACTGGCGTGCTGTCGTTGGTCGAACCGCCGTTCGCTACCGTGGTGTTTGGCGTCACGCTGTCGTTGGTCACCGTTAGTCCCGTTGCCGCTACCGGCACGCCGGTATCGATAATCAGCGTGACTGGCGTCGCCGTACTGACGTTACCCGCCGCATCCGTTGCCGTGACGCTCAGGTTGTGCGTGCCATCGGCCAGTGTGGAACTGGTGATGCTCCATGCTCCGGTGCTACTCGCCGTAGTGGAACCCAGCACCGTTGCGCCTTCACGCACGATGACCACGCTGCCCGCCTCTGCCGTACCGCTCAGCGCTGGCGTGTTGTCGTTGGTGCTGCCGCCGTTGGCAATGGCAATCGGTGTTGAGCCATTGTTGTTGCTGGCTGCAACCGTGACCGCGCCCGGCGCGGTGGTATCAATGATGACCGTCGCCGCCGTTGAGCCGCTGACGTTACCCGCCGCATCCGTCACCGTTGCAGTCAGCGGATGGGTACCAGCAACCAGGACACCAGTTGTGAAGGTCCATACACCGTTGGATCCTGCGATGGCGGTCCCCAGAAGCGTACCGTTATCCAGGATGCTGACACGACTGCCCGCTTCCGCCACGCCGCTTAAGGTTGGTGTGGTGTCGTTGGTCGACCCACCCGCTGGGACTACCACACCGGTATTGTCATTGGTGATCACCAGTGTGGTTGCGGTCGGTGCAACGGTATCCACGATGACTGTAACCGTGGTTGATGCCGGGCTAACGTTACCCGCCGCATCTCTCACCGTCACGCTCAGTGGATGAGTACCATTACTCAGCGCTGTGGTTGGTGTGAAGGTCCATGCGCCACCAGCGCCCGCCGTCACTGAACCCAGAACTGTGGTGCCGTCAAGGATGGTGACCACTGCGTTCGCTTCGGCCGTTCCACTCAGCGTCGGCGTGCTGTCGTTGGTGGAACCGCCGTTAGGTACCGCAACGTTAGTCACGTCATTGGTGACAATCAGGTTTGATGCCACCGGCACACCAGTATCGATAATCAGCGTGATTGGTGTCGCCGTACTGACGTTACCCGCCGCATCCGTTGCCGTGACGCTCAGGTTGTGCGTGCCGTCAGTCAGTATAGAACTGGTGATGCCCCATGCGCCGGTGCTGCTCGCCGTGGTGGAACCCAGCACCGTAGTGCCTTCACGCACGATGACCACGCTGCCCGCCTCTGCCGTACCGCTCAGTGCTGGCGTATTGTCGTTAGTGCTGCCGCCGTTGGCAATGGCAATAGGTGTTGAGCCATTGTTGTTGCTGGCTGCAACCGTGACTGCGCCCGGCGCGGTGGTATCAATGATGACACTTGCCGACGTCGTGCCGCTGACGTTACCTGCGGCATCAGTGACCGTCACGCTTAATGGATGCGTGCCTACACTCAGTGCGGTAGTCGTAAAGCTCCATGTACCGTCAGACTGGACAATGGCGGTACCAAGCACGGTTGTGCCATCAGAAATGGTGACACGTCCACCCGCTTCCGCTGTACTGACTGTACCTCTGAGTGTTGGCGTGGTGTCATTGGTTGAGCCACCGTTCGGCACCGTTACATTGGTAACATCGTTGGTGATAACCAAAGTTGAAGCAACCGGCGCAACCGTATCCACCGTGATAGGGAAGCTCGTTGCCGTGCTGGTGTTACCTGCGGCATCGGTCACCGTTACGCTCAGTGGATGTGCGCCGTTAGAGAGCGCTGCCGTGGTGAAGGTCCATGCCCCACCCGCACCGGCGATCACCGTACCCAGCACTGTCGTGCCATCGTAAACCGTGACGATATTACCTGCGGTCCCCGCCCCGCCGGACAAGGTTGGAGTGTTGTCATTGGTGGTTGCGCCACTGGTCAATGGGCCGGTAACCGGTGCAACGTCATCCGTTACAACCAGATTGGTCACTGGTGCTGGTCCTGTGAGAGAGACGTTGACTGTTACGGTCGCCGCTGGACTCACGTTTCCAGCAATATCTGTCGCGGTCACACTAAAGGTATGTTGGCCCTCACCAAGCGCTGTGCTGACATAACTCCATGACCCCGTACTGCTGGCGGTGACAGAGCCCACTACTACGTTGTTCTCACTGATAATCACCAAACTGCCTGGATCGGTGGTACCACTGAGTGCCGGGGTGGAGTCATTAGTGCTGCCATTATTGGCGATAGGAATGGCCGTTGTGCCATTGTTATTGCTCGCGGCAATAGTCACAGCCGGAGGTGTGGTATCGACAATCACCGTGGCAGTGCTTGATGCACCACTAACGTTACCGGCAGCATCTGTGACTCGCACACTCAGCGTATGCGTACCTTCAGCCAGCGTTGGGCTGTAAGACCAGTTACCGGTGCCGTCTGCGGTCGCTGTGCCTAGAACTGTGGTGCCATCATAAATCGTCACCGTGCTGTTAGCTTCCGCGATACCACTCAGTACCGGCGTGCTGTCATTAGTCGAGCCGCCGTTAGGTATCACAACATTAGGCGCTGCATCATTGTTGGTGACCACTAGATTGGTCGCCGCCGCCGGAGCAATGGTATCTACAGTGAAGTTCACGGTAGCAGACGCCGGGCTAATGTTACCAGCCAGGTCGGTCACCGTGACACTCACCGCATGCGCACCACTGGTCAATGTTGAAGTGGTGAAACTCCATACGCCGTCCGTTCCTGCCGTTGTACTGCCAATAACATTCGTACCATCGTAAATGGTGACGATACCACCCGCTTCTGTTGTACCAGTCAGTTGCGGGGTGTTGTCATTAGTTGACGTTCCTTCACCAATTACCACTGGTGTTGAACCGTTGTTGTTGTTGACTACAAGGTTAGCAACGGCGTCTGGCACGATGCTGTCAATGTTAATGGTGATTGGGCCCGCACCCACTCCAGCATTACCTTCCGCATCTACGATAGTCACCGTGATAGCATGCTCACCCTGACCCAAAACTGGATTCGGGGTAAAGGTCCATTGACCGTCGCCGTCTGCAATAACCTGACCCAACTCGGTTGCGCCATCCAGGATAGTGACCACGGCATTGGCTGTTGTTACACCGGTCAGAACAGGGCTTGTGTCTTTGGTGTAATCACCGTCAGCCAGATCCACCAGTGTGGAACCACTGTCATCGGTGATCTGCAATGTACTGGTCGCAGGTGGCAAGTCTGCTTGAATGTTTAACTCAAAGGCAGGCTGAGGTGCCGCTGGGCTGACGTTGCCCGCCGCATCGGTTGCCGTTGCCGTGAAGTTATGCAGACCATTACTCAACGCAACGGGTGTAAACGTCCATGCACCCGTCGTAGCATCAGCAACCGCGCTACCCAACAGGGTGGTGCCGTCATAAACAGAGACAATACTACCCAATTCAGCGGTTCCGCCGAAGGTTGGGGTGTTGTCATCTGTAACGTCGCCCGTTGAAAGTTCGCCAGTTGCCCCGCCCGCATTATCTGTTGCGGTCAGACCAAGAGGCGCCTCTGGTGCCAGGGTATCCACAGTCAGCGTGTAGGTTGTTGCAGCTGAGGTGTTACCCGCAGCATCAGTTGCGGTGACGGAAAGCGTTTGTTCACCCTGACCCAGCTCAGTGGTGACCACGCGCCATGTACCGTTGTCTGCCACTATCGTTGAGCCTACCAGGAGACCATCAGAGTAAACGTTGATAATGGATCCCGCTTCTCCGCCGGTACCACGTAGTACTGGCGTACTGTCATTCGTCGTAGAGTCAGCAGGAATAGTGACAGGGTTGGCACCGTTGTTGTTACTAACGGTAAAGGTTCCAACTACAGGTGCAGTGCTATCAATGGTGATATTGAAATTGGTCGTGGCGCTGGCATTACCCGCCTCATCGGTGACTACAATGCCCAGATTGTAAGTGCCCTCAGGCCAGGCGGTGGTCGTGGTGTAACTCCAAACACCTGTATCAGGGTCAGCAACTGCCGTGCCAAGCACCTCACCTGTCGCCGTATTGATAATCGATACGGTGCTACCAGGTTCTGCGTTACCACTGATAGCAGGCGTAGTGTCACTGGTTGCCCCACCATTAGCGATGGTCACAGGTGCATCAGGATCAACATCATTTTGCACGACTAAATCACTGACAGGTTCCGGTGCCGTCGCATCCACACTAATTGTGAAGGTCGCAGAAGGTTGACTGACGTTGCCGATTTCATCAGTGACAGTCGCAGTGAGCGTGTGCGTGCCGTCTGACAAGACGGGTGATTGGAAGCTCCAGGTTCCGTCATCGAGAGCAATGGTTGAACCGATAGCCTGTTGGTTACCATCATAAATAATGACCAGGCTTCCTGCTTCCGCGGCACCGCTCAGCAGAGGGGTATTATCATTGGTCGTGCCGTCGCTTAGCACCTCAACATTGGTCGTGCCGTCATTGTTGAAGACCTGCAAAGTAGCAGCAGGAGGCGCAGCCGTATCCACGGTGAATGTGATATCCGAAGCTGGGCTAAGGTTACCTGCAGCATCAACCACGCGTACAGACAGCGTATACGTTTCATCAGGCAGATTCGGCAGAGTGATACTCCACGCCCCATTGCTGCCTACCGTGGTGGTGCCAAGCAGGTCATCTCCGTTGTAAACGTTAATAATGCTGCCAGCCGTGGCCGATCCAGAGAGAAGCGGTGTGCTATCACTGGTAAATGTGCCCTCGGTATTGGTTACCGGCACCGTGCCATTATCGGTGCTCAGGAGAACACCCGTAGCAGCAGGAAGTGGGGCGGTATCAACTTCTACACTAATGGTCGAAGGAGCGCTGGTGTTACCGGCAGGATCACGTGCCGTCACACTCAACGTGTGGGTACCGTCTGAAAGTGCCGTAGTGACAGCTACGCTCCAGTTACCCGTTGCATCCACAGTGATCTGTCCAAGAACGGTATTACCCTCTGTGATGGTAATAATCGTACCTTCCTCCGCCGAACCGCTGACGACTGGCGTGTTGTCATTGGTCAGGCCACCACCAGGGATCGCCACTGGGTTACTGCCCAGATCATTACTCAACGCCAGATTGGTAATAACAGGTGCCACGGTGTCAATGGTGACAGCCACCGGCGCACTCGCGCCGCTGGTATTGCCTGCCTCATCCGTTACCGTGACTGACAAGCTGTGATCCCCATCGGTGAGTGTCGGCGTGAAGCTCCAGTCACCATTTTCATCAGCGGTGGTGGTACCCAGAACGGTTAGGCCGTCTGAGACAGTAATAATGCTGTTAGGCTCAGCCGTACCGGTGAGAAGTGGTGTGCTGTCGTTGGTGACCCCGCCGGCAGCAATCGGGAATGCCGGGTCGCTAGAGTCATTCGCAAGCGCCAATCCTAGCGCAGCATCTGGCACATCCGTATCCACGCTAAAGGTAACCGGTGCTGATGGCGCACTATCATTACCTGATGGATCGGTAACTACCGTTGTCAAACTATGGTCGGTGCCGGAATCCAGCTCAGGCAGGGTATATCTCCAGTTGCCGTTCGCACCTACCGCAACCGAGCCCAGCACAACGCCATCATCAGAGATGGTCACAACACTGCCCGCTAATGCAGTACCACTGAGCACTGGCGTGGTGTCATTGGTCGCGCCGCCGTTACTGATAGTGACTGGCGTAGTACCTTCGTCATTGGTCAGTTGCAGATTGATTGCAGCATCTGGCGTTGTGGTATTGATGGTGAACGTGACAGGCGCTGATAACGGGCCAGTGTTCCCGGCGAGATCAGTCACGGAAGTCGTGAGGCTATGGTCACCTGTTGATAGCGGCGTCTCTATCATAAAGGTCCAGGTACCATCATCACTTACGATGGCTGTGCCCTGTTCCAAACCATCCGCAAAGACGGTAACCGTCGTGCCCGCCTCTGCGGTGCCGCTTAAGACTGGAGTCGTATCGTTAGTTGTTCCATTGGTAATGGCAACCGGCGTTCCGCTCTGATCGCTGCTCAGAACCAGAGCCGTCGCGGCGACAGGCAGTACAGTATCAACGGTGAAGCCAATTGCTGCTGACGGATCGCTAACGTTGCCAGCGGGATCAGTCACGGTCGTGGTCAGGCTATGAGCACCTTCGCTCAGTGTTGGTAAAGTAAAACTCCAGCTACCATCGGTACCCACAATCGCGGTACCCAGCACGTTTAAGCCATCCGTTACGGTGATGACACTGTCAGCTTCTGCGCTACCCGCTGCACCGCTCAAAACTGGTGAGCTGTCGTTGGTTGCGCCCCCCGCAGGAATAGCGGTGCCACCATCGTTCGCTAAGGTGATCGCTGTTGCCGTGTCTGGCGCAGTGAGGTCGACAGAGAAGTCAAACGGCTCAGATGGATCGCTGACGTTACCCGCTGGATCCGTCAAAGTAACGGTCAGACTATGATCACCCGCTTCAAGTGCTGGAGACGTAAAGCTCCAGCTTCCATCCGTTCCTACCGTGGCGGTGCCTAGAGGCGTCACAGCATCATTATCATAAATCGTGACGATGCTGCCCGGTTCGGCACTGCCTGCGGCACCGCTCAATACTGGCGTGGTGTCATTGGTCGCACCACCATTGGCAATAGCAACGGGTGATCCACCCTCGTTGTTGATAAGTTGCAGGTTTATTGCTGCATCTGGAGCCGTTGTATCAAGAGTGAAACTGATTGCGGATGACGCTGGGCCGGTATTTCCTGCCGCATCCGTTACGGTAGTGGTTAAGCTATGTGCTCCGGGCTCCAGAGCAGGATCTGGCGTAAACGTCCAGCTGCCATTGCTATCAACTGTAGCGGTGCCAATTTCTGCACCGTTATCCAACACCGTTACCGTACTACCCAGTTCCGCCGAGCCACTTAAGACTGGTGTGGTATCGTTGGTTACACCATTGGTAATGGCCACAGGTGTACCGCTGCTGTCATTACTTAATACCACCGTAGTGGCAGCGGCTGGTGCCGTGGTATCGACAGTAAAGCCAATCGGTGCCGACGGTGCACTAACATTACCCGCTGGGTCTGTAACGGTTGCCGTCAGGCTGTGGTCACCCTCGCTAAGCGTTGGAGTGGTGTACGTCCACGCTCCGCCAGCTTCCACAATAACGGTTCCCAGCACCGTGGTGCCGTCAGAAATGGTTACGATACTGCCTTCTTCAGCAGAGCCGCTTAAGGTAGGTGTGGTATCGTTTGTCGCGTCGCCATCGGCAATTGCTAAACCATCATCGTTATTGAGTGAGACATTAGCCGCTTCAGCCGGAGGTGTAACATCAACGGTAAACGTGAACGGTTCAGAAGCAGCCCCCACGTTACCGGCAGGATCGGTCAGCGTAACGGTCAGGCTGTGATCGCCCGCAGCCAGTTCTGGCGAAGTAAAGGTCCAACTGCCATCAGCACCGACAATCGCGGTTCCCAATGGTGCTGGGCCATCATTATCGTAAACCGATACTGTGCTGCCGGGTTCAGCGCTTCCCGCTGCGCCACTCAGTACAGGAGTCTGGTCATTTGTAACACCGCCTTCGGTAATCGCCAACGGCGTACTGCCCTCGTTATTACTGAGTTGCAGACCAGTCGCCGCCTCAGGTGCGGTGAGATCGATATTAAAGCTAATAGCACTTGATGCCGGTCCAGTGTTGCCTGCTGGATCGGTGACAGTGACACTCAGGCTGTGGTTACCCGCTTCCAAAGCCGGATCCGGAGTAAATGTCCAAGTCCCATCGTCACCAACGGTAGCAGTACCGATTGTCGCAGTGCCATCCAACACATTTACCGTACTGCCTGGCTCCGCGTTACCACTCAACACCGGTGTTGTGTCATTGGTAACTCCGCCGGTGGCAATGGCTGTGTCATCGCCATTCGTCAACAGCAGACCCGAAGCTGCGGCTGGAGGTTGAGTATCCACGGTGAAAGTAATTGAGTCAGAAGGTGCACTGACATTACCCGCTGCATCCGTCACGGTCACGGTCAGACTGTGGTCGCCAATGCTGAGCGTTGGTGTGGTGAAGGTCCAGCTTCCGCCTGCGCCTGCCACAACACTGCCAAGCACCGTGGTGCCATCATAAACGGTGATAATGCTGCCCTCAGCATCAGCAGTGCCGCTTAATGCTGGTGTGGTGTCATTGGTTGCAGCACCCGCTGCGATTTCAACAGGTGATTGGCCTTCGTTGTTGGACAACACCAGATCCGAGACCACATCTGGTGGCGTCGTATCCACGCTAAATTCAATTGGCGTAGAGGGATCGCTGACGTTGCCTGCAGGGTCAGTTACCGTAGTGGTGAGGCTATGATCGCCTGGCTCCAGCGGGGTTTCTGGCGTAAAGGTCCAGTTACCATCCGTACCCACTGTGGCGGTGCCCAATGGCGTACCATTATCAGATACTGTGATGGTGCTGCCCGGCTCTGCGGTTCCGCTTAATACAGGGGTCGTATCGTTGGTGGTACCGCCGGTAACAGGTACTGCGCTGCCACTCTGGTCGGTACTTAGCACTAAATCACCCGCAGCGTCTGGCACTTCAGTATCTACGGTGAAGGTTATCGGAGTAGACGGTGTGCTGCTATTACCCGCCGGATCGGTAACCACTGCAGTAATACTGTGGGGACCCTGGCCTAATATAGGAGTGGTGTAACTCCAGGCTCCACCTGTACCGGCGATAGTTGAACCCAATACGTTGGTGCCATCAGAAACAATAACAATGCTGCCTTCAGTAGCCGTTCCGCTCAACACTGGGGTGGTGTCATTGGTGGCACCGCCGACGGCAATTGCATCGCCATCGTCATTAGCCAGTGCGACATCTGTCGCGGCTGCTGGCGGCGTCACATCAATAATGAAGTTAATGGGATCGGTGGCCGGGCTGGTGTTGCCCGCAGGGTCGGTCACCGTTGCGGTGAGAGAATGATTACCTTCCGTTAGCGCGGGGGTGGTGTAACTCCAGTTGCCATCGGTGCCGACGCTCACTGAACCCAGCACAGTATTACCATCCGACACGGTCACGGTACTGCCCGGTTCAGCGCTACCGCTTAATACAGGCGTGGTGTCATTCGTTGCGTCACCCGTAATCGGCACTGCCGTACCTGATTGATTGTTACTCAGTTGAATTTCGGCGGCAGGCTCAGGTGCAGTCGTATCAACGTTGACGATAATCGGATTAGAAGCCGAGCTGGCATTGCCCGCGGGGTCAGTCACGGTCGTAGTGAGACTGTGATCACCCTCTGTCAATGTTGGCGTGTAGCTCCAATTGCCATCGTCACCCACGGTAGCGGTGCCCAGTACGGTACCGCCGTCAGAAACGGTAACGGTGCTGCCAGGCTCTGCTGTGCCGCTTAATACAGGTGTGGTGTCATTGGTAGCTCCAGAGGTAATAGGAACCGACGTACCACTCTGGTCGGTGCTGAGCTGCACATTACCCGCTGCGGAGGGAGCCTGCGTATCTACAATCACCGTAATAGGATCGGAGGCTGAACTAGTATTTCCCGCCGGATCGGTCACGGTGGTCGAGATGTTATGCGTGCCTTCGGTTAATGGCGGAGTGGTGTATGTCCAGGTGCCGTCATCTCCCACGATAGTCGTACCCAGAACCGTAGTACCGTCGGTTACGGTAACGGTACTGCCCGGTTCAGCGCTACCATTCAGCTGTGGCGTGGTGTCATTAGTTGATCCACCCGAAGAAATCGGATCGCCTGCATCGTTGCTGAGTTCGACGCCGGTTGCTGGCTGAGGAGCAACGGTATCAATGGTCACATTAATAACATCGGAATCGATGGTATTACCTGTGGCATCAACATAGCTGGACTGGAAGGCATGCGGTCCATCTGGCAATGCGGTTGGTGTGAAGGTCCATTGGCCGTCCGCGCCCGCAATAACAGTACCCAACTCAGTGCCATTATCTGTCAACGTCACCACTGCACCAGCACTTGCCAGGCCACTTAAGACCGGGGTGGTATCTTGTGTGCTGTCGCCATCCGCCAACAGCACCAGGGTGCTGCCACTGTCATCAGTCACCTCCAGCGTGAGGGTTGCAGGTGGCAGACCCGCTTCAATATTGACGACAAACGGCGTGGTTGCAGGGCTAACATTCCCCGCGATATCCGTCACTGTAACTGTCAGGCTATGGCTGCCGTTACTCAGTGCTGCAGTGGTGAAGCTCCATGCGCCGCCAGCACCTGCCGTTACAGTACCCAGCAAAGTTGCGCCGTCGTAAACCGTTACGACAGCGCCCTCTTCAGCCTGGCCTGTCAGATCTAACGTGTTGTCATCGGTGGTACCACCAGACGTCAGTGGGCCTGTACTGCCACCCACGTTATCGGCGACCACTAATCCGCTGGCTGCTGCCGGTGCAATGGTATCCACCGTGAAGGTAAGTGAATCTGAGGCTGGGCTGATATTGCCAGCCTGATCTTTCACCGTTGCGGTCAGGCTATGTTCACCTTCACCCAACGCTGGCGTTGAGAAGCTCCAGGTACCATTGGCGCCGACGGTGGCCGTACCTAAAACGGTAGTGCCATCAGATATAGTGACAGTGCTACCCGGCTCTGCTGTACCGCTCAGGCGAGGAGTGCTGTCATTGGTAATACCGCCCAAGGCCACTGGCACGGGAACGCTACCCGCATCGTTATTGATTTGCAGGCCACCCACTGCATCCGGTGCCACGGTATCAACGTTGATAACAATATTGGCGGTATTGGTTACGTTGCCATTGATGTCGGTAATAGTGGCATGGAAGGTGTGTGCGCCCTCTGACAAATCATTGGTTGCAAACGTCCATTGACCATCGCTGCCAACAATCACTGTGCCTAACTGCGTATCACCATCAAACAGCGTGATCACATAACCCGCTTGCGATAGCCCACTGAGAATAGGGGAATTGTCATTTGTAAAGGCGCCGTTGGACAGTTGTGCAAGGGTATTTCCATTGTCATCTGTCACCTGCAGTGTTGAGGTCGCAGGCGGAAGACCTGCCTGAATCTCAACATCGAATGGTTCAGAGCGTTCGCTAATATTGCCTGCTGCATCTGTCGCCGTTACGGTCAGGCTATGTGGTCCGTTACTCAGTGCTGGCGTAGTAAAGCTCCAGCCACCACCAAGGTTGGCCGTTGCATTACCCAGCAATACATCACCGTCATAAATGCTGATAATGGCACCAGCTTCTGCCTGCCCACTCAGCGTTGGCGTGTTGTCATCCGTGGTGTCACCAGTAGTCAGATTATCCTGAACGTCGCCGACGTTATCTGCCACCGTGAACCCAGCCAATGTTGCAGGTGCCGTTGTGTCTACTGTGAAGGCAACTGGCGCCGATGCTGGACCCGTATTGCCTGCGAGGTCGGTCACGGTGGTGGTAAGACTATGGCTACCTTCGGTCAGTGCTGGTGTTGTGAATCGCCAGTTGCCATTAGTGTCAACAACAGCCGTGCCCAATACTGTCGTACCATCCAGAACAGTAATGGTGCTACCTGGCTCAGCAGTTCCACTCAGTGTTGGAGTGGTGTCATTGGTTGCACCGCCTGCTGCAAAAGGCACGACTGTGCCGCCTGCATCGCCGCTCAGTTGAAGGTCACCTACTGCTTCTGGCGCAACAGTATCAATGTTGATGGTAATGATTGCTGATTCAACACTATTGCCAGTGGAATCCGTAATGGTGGCGTGAATCGCGTGGGATCCATCTGCTAGTGCGCCAGGCGTAAATACCCATTGTCCATCTGTCCCGGCAACAACGCTGCCCAGTACAGTTTCGCCGTCATACAAGGTAATGACTGCGCCTGCAGTTGCAAGCCCGCTCAATACCGGTGTGTTGTCATCGGTATAAGCGCCATTGGTCAGTGGCACCAATGTACTGCCATTATCATCGGTGATTTCCAACGTGGAGGTTGCTGGAGGCAGATCCGCCGTCACGCTGAAGTTAAACGGATCTGTGGCTGCACTCACATTGCCCGCCGTATCGGTAACCGTCACAGTCAGGCTGTGCGCGCCATTACTCAAGGCTGGCGTGGTGAAACTCCAGGTGCCGTCCGCCCCAACGGTTGCAGTGCCGAGCAGTGTAGTGCCGTCATACACGCTAACGTAGGTGCCCGGTTCAGCAGTACCGCTGATAGTCGGGGTATTGTCATCGGTAGTCGAGCCAGCGGTTAATGGGCCTTGCGTACCGCCAACATCATCACTGACCACCAGACCAGCAGCCGCAACTGGTGCAACGGTATCCACGATAAACGTGATCGGGTCGCTGGAGCCGCTGGTATTGCCGGCCGCATCCGTCACCGTGGTGGTAAAGCTATGCTGGCCTTCAGCCAACGCAGGCGAAGTGAAGCTCCAGTTGCCATCAGCTCCCACCACGACGGTTCCAAGCAGTGTGCTGCCATCGTAAATACTGACTGTAGCACCCGCTTCTGCGGTGCCGGTCAGCGTCGGAGTATTGTCGTCAGTGGTGACGCCGTTAACAATCGCGCCCTGAATCGCGCCAACATTGTCGGTAAGCGTTAAGTTGGTCGCAGCAGTCGGTGCAGTAGTGTCACCACCACCATTGTTGCCACCGCCGTTATTACCCCCACCGTTGTTGCCGCCGCCGTTATTCCCGCCGCCATTGTCGCTGCCGCCGGTATTTCCATCACCGACCGCTGCATTACCGCCGCCGCCGCCCGATGAACCAGCAAACATCGCACCCAAGCCCGCCAGCGCCGCACCACCGATACCGAAGGCGGCAATCGTGCCGTCATTGGTGGTGTTCTCAGCTAACAGCCCTTCGGTACTGTCGATGTTGACGTACTGGAAGCCATCAGTGCCCGGATCTTCGACCCACCACAGCGCGCCTTTGTCGTCCTGCAGCACCAAATCGCTATCGCCAGCTGCAGTGTAAAAGTTATGAATAACAACGACTTCACCAGCCTTTGTGGTGACGACTAAATCATTACCATTGCGTGTGAAAGACTTAATATCTGATTGATTAAGGTGAAGTTTCACTACGCTTGGCGCAGATAAATTGACCTGGCTGCCACTGACTTCAGAAGCAACTGTCCCACCTTTAGGAGTGATAGAGATATTATTCATTTTATCGAAATCCCGCGCAGTTATTAAATTCCATAAAAACGCCCGGTATCCGCAGATACCGGCTTCAATGGCGAATAGTCCCGAGGACTACTCACTTTTTCTCTTGGTCGATCTCATACAAACTCATGATGAAATCGCGCTGAGTCGTGTTAAGCCTCCACCCTGAAAATGGGCTGGGTTTATTTTCAGCGGAACAAAGGGGGAAATGCCTTTAATTTCCATTGGGCGAGCACAAATCAAATTGAATGCAACAAACCCAGATTTAGACATTTTCTCTACCCCGATTGTGTTGGCCAAACCCGTACCAACTCAGGATTGCTTAATAAAATCATTTAGATAGACACTCTGCCAGTGATAGCCCTGCATACCGTAGATCGCTTTATGCGCCAGCAAATCGAGGTGTGATTGGCTTTCAACACCTTCAACAATTACGCCTTTGCATAATTGGTTGAGGTGGCTGAGCAGCGTGTCAAAAATGTGATCGTCGCCAAATTGCCAAAAAAACTTCTTGTCAATCTTGACGATTTCAAATATTCCGCTATCGAGCATGGTCAGGTTGGAATAACCCGGACCAAAGTCATCAAGCCATAAAGGGGCTGGTGTCACTTTCGCGACACCTTTTAATATCATCAGGTCTGCGCTGTTAAAGCGCGCGGTAAAGAAGGCGGATATCTCTAAACGCAACAACGTTAGTTTCGCCAGTTTTTCTTGTATTTCAGCATCTTCAAAAATACCGGCGACGATATCTCTATCCACATTTACACTGACTATCTGATCAAACCCTTTCTGGTATAGCTGAATAAGTTTTCCGATCTGGTGGAGGAATAACTGCCATTTCTCGTCAGCAGGAAGCCGACTGAAGAACCCTTCATCCCTGCAAGGGTTACGTTTATTATTAATATCTGCATCATCTGAGAATCGGGTTAACAATTCCCATGCAATCAACTCGCCGGCTTTACCGTGAACGGGTTCCAGCAAGAAAATGTATTCAGGTTGATTGCTCATTTCACGGTCCCTTCCGCAACTTACTGATACCCCTGAAATGTCAGGATTACTCATGTGAGATGTAAGGGAAACATCGATAAAACTTAACACGTTAACTGAAGCCTAACGTACAGCTTACAGTTTGCAAAATAGATTTCAGTAAAGACCCGGCCCAACTTTAATCGTTTAAATCTATCAATTTCCATAGTAAACTTAATTTACTTTCACAAAATTATCGGATAATTCCTAGAAAAATTTAAGTTAATACCATCCTTGACAGATATCAAAACAACAAACACATTGAATTTATTGTATAAATTATTCTTAATTTGTCTGATAAAGATAATTACATCGCAAAATTCATTTTTTTCGTTCTGGAACACATAGTTCCAAAAGACGTCAAAAAATGTAGTTTCTTGACGTGACTATTCAATCCTTAATGTTTAAATTTTCATTATGCATCGATAAGAAAACATAACAGATTGGCTGTCCAATCCTTACAAAATCAGTAACTAATGCAGGGATATTCAGGATTGAAGCGAAGCGGTTCTTTAGCTTTATGAATAAAAATGAAGGGGATAGAAAAGGCGTATTTTAGGGGCGAGTTATAAATGGCTGATTAACATTTATTGAGAGTGATCTTCATCACAATTCAAATAAAAAATGGGGAAATAAGAAAATAGAATGGCAGGGAAATAAAACGGGCCCTGTTCAGGGCCCGTTGAGAGCATTAACAGTTACTCATCTTCAAGATAGGTGTAACCATATAAGCCACTTTCAAACTCTTCAAGGAACTGTGCACGCAGCTCTTCGTCGATGTCTTTCTGCTGTGTCACCTGATCGCGGAACAGCGTCATCAAATCGTTAGGGTTCAGCTGCACATACTCCAGCATGTCTGCCACGGTATCGCCTTCATCTGACAATTGCACTTCAACGCTGCCGTCCGGGAAGGCGAATACATCAACCGCTTCGGTATCACCGAACAGGTTGTGCATATTGCCGAGGATCTCCTGGTAGGCACCGACCATAAAGAAGCCCAGCATCGGCGGGTTATCAATATCGTATTCAGGCATCGGCATGGTGGTGGCAATACCGTCACCATCCACGTAGTGATCGATGGTGCCATCAGAGTCACAGGTGATATCCAGCAGCACGGCGCGACGTTGTGGGATCTTGTTCAGGCCTTCCAGTGGTAATACCGGGAACAGCTGATCAATCCCCCACGCATCCGGCATTGACTGGAACAGCGAGAAGTTGACGTAAATCTTATCCGCCATACGTTCCTGCAGCTCATCAATGATCGGGCGGTGCGCACGGTTGCTTGGATCCAGATGCTGCTGGATATAGTGACAGATGCTTAAATAGAGCTGCTCTGCCCAGGCGCGCTGGCCAAGATCGTAAGTACCGGAAGAGTAGCCGGTATGGATGTCGAACAGATCCATCTGGCTATCGTGCAGCCATTCACGCAGCGAACGACGGACGTTCGGCTCATGCATCTCCTGCCAGGTATCCCACAGGCTCTGAATCGGACGTGGTGAATCGGCATCTGGCGCCACTGGCGTACTGAATTCGTTGCGCTCTACACCGATGATGTTGGAGACCAGCACGGTATGGTGCGCGGTAACCGCACGACCGGATTCGGTGATGACGGTTGGATGCTCCAGACCGTGCTCTTCACAAGCATCACCAATTGCCCAAATCACGTTGTTGGCATATTCGTTCAGGCCGTAGTTCACCGAGCAGTCAGATTGCGAACGCGTACCTTCATAATCCACGCCCAAACCGCCGCCGACATCAAAGCATTTGATGTTCACGCCGAGCTTCGCCAGCTCAACGTAGAAACGCGCCGACTCACGCACACCGGTGGCGATGTCGCGAATGTTGGACATCTGCGAGCCAAGATGGAAATGCAGCAGTTGCAGGCTGTCGAGACGGCCGGCTTTGCGCATGATATCCACCAGCTGCAATACTTGTGACGCCGCCAGACCGAACTTAGATTTCTCACCACCGCTCGACTGCCATTTACCGGAGCCTTGCGAAGCCAGACGCGCGCGAATCCCCAAACGTGGGATCACGTTCAGGCGCTCCGCCTCTTCCAGCACCAGGCGCACTTCGGTCATTTTCTCGATCACCAGGTAAACCTTGTGACCGAGTTTCTCGCCAATCAGCGCCAGACGAATGTATTCGCGGTCTTTATAGCCATTACAGACGATCACCGAACGGGTTTTTCCCGCGTGCGCGATCACTGCCATCAGCTCGGCTTTCGAACCGGCTTCCAGGCCCAGCGGCTCACCGGAGTTCACCAGTGATTCGATCACGCGCTTATGCTGGTTAACCTTAATTGGGTAAACCAGGAAGTAGTCACCCTTGTAGCCGTAGGATTCGCGCGCGCGTTTAAAGGCGGCGTTAATCGACCGCAGGCGATGCTGTAAAATCTGCGGGAAGCAGAATAGCGCAGGCAGACGCTGACCATCGGCTTCACGCTCTTTGACCAGCTTGGCCAGGTCAACGCGCACTTCCGGCTGATCCGGATCCGGACACACGCTGATGTGCCCCAGCTCGTTGACGTCATAATAGTTATTACCCCACCAGGCAATATTGTAGGTACGCAGCATTCTGCTCGCTTCCTGATCGTTCATCGCCACCTCCTGCATGGAGCGGAGTACACCCTGTTCGCCAGCTGACGAACCCTTGATATTCTTCATGTCGTCAGACATCGCGAACCTCAATTTTCCGTTGAAATATGAAACAGTTGCCGGGTCTTGCTGTTGCGAGTCCGGGTAAACATTTCCCCATCCTGCTGAGCTCCGATTATCGGGTTGCCGTGCACGTTGCTGACTCTAAGTGTAAAACACCACGCCGTAGTCAGTAAAAAACGGGCCAGAAGCCAACGCTTTTCACCGCCAAAGACGAGTGAAACACAGCGACAGAAATGAGGGAATAGCTTAGCCGGCGCTCGTGTCGGGATAATTACCGCAACGCGCAAAACTTCGACGAGAGAAAAGAATAAGACTGGATTGGGAAAGGATTGCCAGCGCGCCCGTTGAGCGCAGTGAACCGAAAAGAAGAGAAGTGTGGTTCATTACTTTTATCACCTCCAACGCCTGCAAACAGCAAACGAGAAACGGCCTGGGTGAAAATCAGAGAATAGCTCTGACGGCGCGACGCACGGCGGCGTCATCCTTTTGTACTGTGGTCGACAGCAGCGGCGTTTTATACAGCCTGCAGGGTGAAAAAGCAAAATCTTTGTCTGGGATATGTGGAAGGTGTCAGGAATTTCTTCCATCTGCTCACTTGCGTAAACGTGCGGAATCAGAAAAAGCACTGGAAAAGTGCTCACTGTGTAACCTAGAATAGCCGTCCAGATGGTTTTCCATCTAAACTGGTTAACATCCAGGCGGTGTCGGCGATTACGCCAATACTCCCTACTGCTCGCGGCTTTGCCTGAAGGGGCGTCGAGTCGGCCTGGTCCACTTACGCTATGCAGTCGAATTCAAACCATTTGTAAGGTAAAGAACAGAATGGCTAAACACCTATTTACATCTGAGTCCGTATCAGAAGGACATCCTGATAAAATCGCTGACCAAATTTCCGATGCCGTGTTAGATGCGATCCTTGAACAGGATCCTAAAGCACGCGTGGCCTGCGAAACTTACGTTAAGACCGGTATGGTGCTGGTTGGCGGTGAAATCACCACCAGCGCATGGGTGGATATCGAAGAGATCACCCGTAATACCGTACGTGAAATCGGCTATGTCCATTCCGATATGGGCTTTGATGCAAACTCTTGCGCTGTACTGAGCGCGATTGGCAAGCAGTCTCCTGACATCAACCAGGGTGTTGACCGTACCGATCCGCTGGAACAGGGCGCGGGCGACCAGGGCCTGATGTTCGGCTACGCCACCAACGAAACCGACGTGCTGATGCCTGCTCCGGTAACCTACGCCCACCGTCTGGTGCAGCGTCAGGCTGAAGTGCGTAAAAGCGGCTCACTGCCGTGGTTACGTCCGGATGCAAAAAGCCAGATCACCTTCCAGTACGATGGCGGCAAAATTGTCGGTATCGATGCGGTAGTCCTGTCGACTCAGCACGCTGAAGAAATCTCAACAGCCGATCTGCGTGAAGCGGTGATGGAAGAGATCATCAAGCCGGTTCTGCCTGCTGAGTGGGTGAATGCCAGCACCAAATACCACATCAACCCAACTGGTCGCTTCGTGATCGGCGGCCCAATGGGCGACTGCGGTTTGACCGGTCGTAAAATTATCGTTGATACCTACGGCGGCATGGCACGTCACGGTGGCGGTGCGTTCTCTGGTAAAGACCCGTCTAAGGTTGACCGTTCTGCTGCTTACGCTGCACGCTATGTCGCGAAAAACATCGTCGCGGCTGGTCTGGCCGACCGTTGCGAAATCCAGGTTTCTTACGCGATTGGCGTGGCTGAGCCAACCTCCATCATGGTGGAAACTTTCGGTACTGAGAAAGTCCCTACCGAACAGCTGACCCTGCTGGTGCGCGAGTTCTTCGACCTGCGTCCATACGGCCTGATTCAGATGATGGATCTGCTTAAACCTATCTACAAAGAGACCGCTGCTTACGGTCACTTTGGTCGCGAACACTTCCCGTGGGAGCAGACTGATAAAGCTGCTCAACTGCGCGAGGCTGCGGGCCTGTAATCTGACAGCCCTGCAAAAACGAGCCCGCATATTGCGGGCTTTTTTGTGCCTGCTAACCAGCCAGCACGTTTTTTCCCGCCGTCTACACTTCATTTTCTATGTTTACAACAAAGTGTTAACGATTACATTTTGAAAACTTTTTGTAATCCGTAATTTAGAGAATTTTCAGCGTAGTTATTCATATGAAAATGCGTTATTTTCAGCGTCGTCTGATAGCCGGTATTTAGAGAGATGTCAGAAACTTAAAGGGTGCTATACCTTACTGGTTACGTAACTATTTCAGGCGGAAAATGCTGGATTGCAGGGCTTCAGCGTGTGTAACCGATTACACTGATGTGATCGCCCTCACTTTTTTCTGCCGGCAGGTTTCATAACATTGATAAAAACAACGATAGATAAACTTCGGAGGCATTATGCCTGGTAATACTCATAAGAGCAGAACATCGAACAAGATGATGACCTTGTTTGTCTGTTTCTTAGCGGCTCTGGCCGGCCTGCTGTTTGGTCTGGATATCGGCGTTATCGCTGGTGCCCTGCCCTTCATCGCCAAAGATTTCAACGTGACTGCACATGAGCAAGAGTGGATTGTCAGCTCAATGATGTTTGGTGCGGCTGTCGGTGCGATTGGTAGCGGCTGGATGTCTTCACATCTCGGCCGTAAAAAGAGCCTGATGGCGGGTGCAATTCTGTTCGTGATCGGTTCACTGTGGTCAGCCATGGCGGTTAGCCCGGATATGCTGATTGCTGCACGTGTCGTACTCGGCCTGGCCGTGGGTGTCGCGTCTTACACTGCTCCTCTGTATCTTTCTGAAATCGCACCGGAAAAGATTCGTGGCAGCATGATTTCTCTGTATCAGCTGATGATCACCATCGGTATCCTGGGCGCGTATCTGTCGGATACAGCGTTCAGTGATGCAGGCGCATGGCGCTGGATGCTGGGTATCATCACCATTCCAGCCGTGCTGCTGCTGGTGGGTGTATTCTTCCTGCCAAACAGCCCACGCTGGCTGGCGGCGAAAGGCGATTTCCGCAGTGCAGAACGCGTGCTGGCTCGCCTGCGTGATACTAGCGAGCAAGCTAAACGTGAACTGGATGAGATTCGTGAAAGCCTGAAGATCAAACAGTCTGGCTGGCAGTTGTTCCAGAGCAACAGCAACTTCCGTCGCGCGGTGTTCCTGGGCGTGCTGTTGCAGGTAATGCAGCAGTTCACCGGTATGAACGTCATCATGTATTACGCGCCAAAAATCTTTGAGATTGCGGGCTTCGCCAATACCACTCAGCAGATGTGGGGCACGGTCATTGTTGGTCTGGTAAACGTACTGGCGACCTTTATTGCTATCGGTCTGGTGGATCGTTGGGGCCGTAAACCTACACTGGTGCTGGGCTTCATCGTGATGGCTGCCGGTATGGGTATCCTCGGTACCATGCTGCACATCGGCATTAACTCCGCTTCCGCACAATACTTTGCTGTCGCCATGCTGCTGATGTTCATCGTTGGTTTTGCGATGTCTGCCGGTCCGTTGATCTGGGTACTGTGTTCAGAAATTCAGCCGCTGAAAGGCCGCGATTTTGGTATCACCGTGTCGACCGCAACCAACTGGATTGCCAACATGATCGTCGGTGCCACCTTCCTGACCATGCTGAATACGCTAGGCAACGCGCCGACCTTCTGGGTATACGCAGGTCTGAATGTGTTCTTTATCCTGCTGACCGTGGCGCTGATTCCAGAGACCAAAAACGTCTCGCTGGAACACATCGAGCGCAACCTGATGCAAGGCAAAAAACTGCGCGATATCGGCCAGCAATAGGGTCGATAAGCGATACAAAGGGCTGCCGATTGGCGGCCCTTTTTTTGTGCGTTTCGTCAGGTGCGCATTTGTGCGTACCAGGTTATCCTGCCCGGCATGAAAACACCTCGCCTTCCCATTGCCCTGCAACAAGCCGTGATGCGCTCGTTGCGTCACCATTTGCAGCTCGCCAATGAAAAGCTGGAGCGTCACTATGACGAGCCGAAGCTGGTGTATCAGCAGCGCGGCACCGCTGCCGGTACGGCCTGGCTGGAGAAATGGGAGATTCGCATCAACCCGGTGCTATTGCTGGAGAATCAGCAGGCCTTTGTGGATGAGGTGGTGCCGCACGAACTGGCGCACCTGCTGGTATGGAAAACCTTTGGCCGCGTGCCGCCGCACGGCAAAGAGTGGAAGTGGATGATGGAGAGCGTGCTCGGCGTTCCCGCGCGTCGCACCCATCAGTTCGAAATCGCGTCGGTGCGCAGCAATACCTTCCCCTATCGCTGCCGCTGTCAGCAACATCAGCTCACCGTGCGCCGCCACAATCGCGTGTTACGGGGGGAAAGTGAATACCGCTGCGTGCAATGCGGTACTTTGCTGCAACCTGGAGAATTTTCAGCAGGTTAATCCGTTTATCTGATTTCCCACCCTGCGCCATTCTGTTACCCTGCCGCCTTTTTACGCATCAGGTAATTTTTGGAATATGTCTCGCAAAACGCTGTTGTTACTCTCCTTATTAGTTGCCCCCATTAGCGCCTTCAGCCTCAGCATCACCCACTACAATCAAAACAACTTCCAGCAGGCCAAAGTAGTCGCCGCGCAGATCAATGCCGATGCCCCGGCAGAATTTTACTGCGGCTGCAAAATCAGCTGGCACGGCAAAAAAGGCGTCCCTGACCTCAGCAGCTGTGGCTACAGCGTGCGTAAAAATGCCAACCGCGCTGAACGTATTGAGTGGGAACATGTGATGCCCGCATGGGAGTTCGGCCATCAGCGCCAGTGCTGGCAAAATGGCGGACGCAAAAATTGCAGTAAAGATGCCGATTACCGCCGCATTGAAAGCGACCTGCACAATCTGCAACCGGCGATTGGTGAAGTGAATGGCGATCGCAATAACTTCCAGTACAGCCAGTGGAACGGCGGCGACGCGCAATATGGTCAGTGCGCAATGAAAGTCGATTTCAAGCAGAAGCTGGCGCAGCCACCCGAGCGTGCACGTGGTGCCATCGCCCGCACTTACTTCTATATGCGCGACCAGTATCAGTTGCGTCTGTCACGCCAGCAGACCCAGCTGTTCACCGCCTGGAACAAGCAATATCCGGTAAGCCAATGGGAGTGTGAACGCGACAACCGCATCGCGCAGGTGCAGGGAAATCACAATCCCTATGTACAACAGGCTTGCCAGCGCTAAAAGCGCTACCCTACACTAGCTTTTTTCTGATTGGGCCGTGTCCGAAGACACGGCATAACGCTGGCAGGAACCGCATGCGCATACCTCGCATTTATCATCCCGAACCTCTTGAAGTTAACAGTGAAGTCTTCCTCGACGAAGATGCCGCTAACCACGTCGGGCGCGTGCTGCGCATGACCGCCGGTCAACAAATTGAGCTGTTTGATGGCAGTAATCTGACTTTTAACGCCGAAATCACCCAGGCTGATAAAAAGCGTGTAAAAGTAAGGGTCCTTGCCAGTCAGCCTGATGACCGTGAATCTCCGCTCCATCTCCATCTTGGGCAGGTGATGTCGCGCGGCGAAAAGATGGAATTCACCATCCAGAAATCGATCGAACTCGGCGTGAACGTAATTACACCCTTGTTTTCGGAGCGCTGCGGCGTAAAGCTGGATGCTGAACGACTGGCGAAGAAGATTCAGCAATGGCAAAAAATTGCGATTGCCGCCTGTGAACAGTGCGGCCGTAATCGTGTGCCGGAAATCCGTGAAGCGATGACGCTGGAAGCCTGGTGTGCCGAGCAGGAAAGCGGTTTAAAGCTCAATCTGCATCCGCGTGCCAGCCACAGTATTAACACTCTGCCGCAGCCGGTTGAACGTGTACGCCTGCTGATTGGTCCGGAAGGCGGTTTATCCGCAGACGAAATTGCCATGACCGCGCAGCAGGGTTTCACCGATATTTTGTTGGGCCCACGCGTGCTGCGCACAGAAACCACTGCGCTCACGGCCATTACGGCACTTCAGGTGAGGTTTGGTGACCTGGGTTAAGGGATACTTTTAGGGTTTTAAAACTACGCACGTGAAAAGCCGCAGCGCTGTCACGGAACGGGGCAATAAATTCCCCCTTTGAGGAGAGAATAATGATTAAGCTTGGCATCGTTATGGACCCAATTTCGTCCATCAACATTAAAAAAGACACCAGCTTCGCCATGTTGCTGGAAGCACAGCGCCGTGGTTACGAAATTCATTACATGGAGATGGGCGATCTCTCCCTGCGCGGTGGCGTGACCTACGCCCGCACGCGCCTGCTGAGCGTGGAGCAGAACTACGACAAATGGTACGAGTTCGGCAGTGAGCAGTTAATCCCGCTGGCCGATCTCAACGTGGTGCTGATGCGTAAAGATCCGCCGTTCGATACCGAATTCATCTATGCCACCTACCTGCTGGAGCGCGCGGAAGAGCAAGGTACGCTGATCGTCAACAAACCGCAGAGCCTGCGTGACTGTAACGAGAAACTGTACACCGCGTGGTTCGCCGACCTGACGCCAGACACGCTGGTGACCCGCAACAAAGAGCAGTTGCGTGCCTTCTGGCAGGAGCACGGTGATGTGATTCTCAAGCCGCTGGACGGCATGGGCGGTGCCTCCATCTTCCGCGTGAAGCAGGACGACCCGAACTTTGGCGTCATCACCGAAACCCTGACCAATCACGGCCAGAACTTCTGCATGGCGCAAAACTACCTGCCGGCGATCAAAGACGGCGATAAGCGCGTGCTGGTAGTGGATGGCGAGCCGGTGCCGTATTGCCTGGCGCGTATCCCACAGGGTGGCGAAACCCGTGGTAACCTTGCAGCTGGTGGCCGCGGTGAAGCACGCCCGTTGAGTGAAAGCGATTGGGAAATTGCCCGCCGCGTTGGCCCAACGCTGAAAGCCAAAGGGCTGATTTTTGTCGGTCTGGACATCATTGGTGATAAACTCACCGAAGTTAACGTAACCAGCCCAACCTGCGTGCGTGAAATCGAGGCTGCATTCCCGATCTCGATCACCGGCATGCTGATGGATGCCATCGAGAAACGCCTGGGCTGATGTCAACGGCGTGTAAGCGCCGTGAGAACCCAAAACCGACGTGGCTGCGGCCGCGCCGGTTATTTTTGGTATACGAGTGAGAATGAATTTACAGCATCATTTTTTGATTGCGATGCCGTCGCTGCAGGACCCGCTGTTCAAACGCTCGGTAGTGTATATCTGCGAGCACAATGAAGATGGCGCCATGGGTTTGATCGTAAACAAACCGATGGAAAACCTGACGGTCGAAGGCATCCTGAAGAAACTTAAAATCAGCCCATCAGAACGTGACCCGGCCATCAAGCTGGACAAACCGGTGTTTGCCGGCGGTCCGCTGGCGGAAGATCGCGGCTTTATCCTGCACTCTGCCCAGAAAATTTACTCTTCCAGCATTCGTATTTCTGACAATACCGTGATCACCACTTCGCGGGATGTGCTGGAAGCGATCGGCACCTCAGAACAGCCCGATAACGTGCTGGTGGCGTTAGGGTATTGCGCCTGGGAGAAAGATCAGCTGGAGAATGAGCTGCTGGAAAATGCCTGGCTGACCACGCCCGCCAACAGCAATATTCTGTTCCAGACGCCAATCGCCGAGCGCTGGCGCGAAGCTGCACGCAGCATGGGCATCGATATTCATAATATGACCAGCGATGCAGGGCACGCCTGATGGCCAGTGAAACCTTGCTGGGCTTCGATTTCGGCACCAAAAGCATCGGTGTGGCGGTCGGTCAACAGTTGACCGGCACCGCTCGCGCTCTGACCGCGCTTAAAGCGCAAGATGGCACGCCAGACTGGAAGCTGATCGAGAAGCTACTGAAAGAGTGGCAGCCTGATTACGTGGTGGTGGGCTTGCCGTTGAACATGGACGGCACCGAGCAGCCGTTAACCGATCGCGCCCGTAAGTTCGCCAATCGCATTCATGGCCGATTCGGCGTGCGCGTTGAGCTGCAGGACGAGCGGTTAAGCACCGTGGAAGCGCGCGCCGACCTGTTCGAACGCGGTGGCTTCCGTGCATTGCAAAAAGGTCAGGTCGATTCGCAATCGGCGGTGATCATTCTGGAAGATTGGTTCGATACGCACTGATTGAAATCCAGGTGCGCGTGAATGCGCACCTGACAAATTGCGGCAACAGCTTGCTTGTTATTCGCTCGGCTATAGTGCTCCCGCCATTTACGGCAACCTGCAAACACGCCAATCAATTCTGCCACTTGTATTGACTCACAGGCGCGCAAATCATGCCCCGCCCTGTTGTAACGACTCGCAGGCGCACAAATCATGCCCCGCCCTGTTGTAACGACTCGCAGGCATTAAAATCATCCCCGCCTCTTTGTATCAACTCGCAGGCACTCAAATCATGCCCGCTCCCTTGTATCGACTTGCAAGCATTCAAATCATGCCCGCTCCCTTGTATCGACTTGCAAGCATTCAAATCATGCCCCGCCCTTTAGTAGCAACTCGCAGGCACGCAAATCATGCCCGCCCTTTTGAATCGACTCGCAAATTCTCAAATCAATCCCGCCTGTTGTCGCGCCTGTACGCTCTGCGCGAACGTCTGCATCCCTGACTGCGCGCCGGTTTGCAGCACGCCAGGCAGTTGATGCATCTTGCCCTCACGGATTAAATTGGTCACCGCAGGCGTGGCCACCAACACCTCGAACAAGCCAATTCGCCCGCCGTTTTTTGCCGGCACCAAACGCTGCGCCAGCACCGCTTTCAAACTGCCCGCCAACTGGGTGCGCACCAGGTTTTTTTCCTCGGCAGGAAACACATCCACCAGCCGATCCACCGCTTGCGTGGCACCTCGCGTGTGCAACGTTGCCAGTACAAGATGCCCGGTCTCTGCCGCCGTCAGCGCAAGCCGAATGGTCTCGCTGTCACGTAGCTCACCCAACAGAATCACATCCGGGTCTTCGCGCAGCGCCGCTTTCAATCCTTGCTGGAATGACACCGTGTGTGCGCCCACTTCCCGCTGCTGTATCAACGAGCGCTGGCTGTGATGCACAAATTCAATCGGATCTTCCAGCGTAATAATGTGGCGTGCCTGTTCGCGATTGAGGCTGTCCACCATCGCAGCCAGCGTGGTGGATTTACCGCTGCCGGTGGCACCCGTGATTAAGATCAGCCCCTCTTCCAGCTGCAACAACTGCGTTACCACGTCAGGCAGTTGCAATGGGTTGATGTTGGGCGCCTGGCTGTCAATCAAGCGCAGCGCCAGCGATAAACCGTGGCGCTGCATAAACAGGTTGCCACGCAAACGCACGCCGCTTTTCAGGGTGATGGCAAAATCAACGTGCCCGCTCGCTTCCAGCTCATCCTGCTGTACGCCGCTGAGCCACTGTTGCAAAAAGGTTTCCAGCCAGTCGCCATCCAATGCGGTTTGTTGTGGGATCGGCTCCAGCACCCCCTGCCGTCGCCAGTGCGGTAAATGTCCGCTGCAAAGGTGCAGATCGGCGGCGTTATGCTTTACACTAAGGGCCACAACTTCATCCAAATCCATTTAACTTCTCCTGACTATGACTTCCATTGAGCACAACCTACAGCAAGTGCGTGAGCGTATCGCCACTGCCGCTGCACGCTGCGGCCGCGCGCCAGAAGAAATTACCCTGCTTGCAGTGAGCAAAACCAAACCTGCGAGCGCAGTCGCAGAAGCGATTGCTGCGGGTCAGCAGGCATTCGGTGAAAATTACGTACAGGAAGGGGTTGAAAAGGTGGCTGAGCTGGCCGCACATCCTGATCTGCAGTGGCACTTTATCGGGCCGCTGCAATCCAATAAAAGCCGCCTGGTGGCGGAGAATTTTGCCTGGTGTCACACCGTGGATCGTGAACGCATTGCACAACGTCTGAACGATCAGCGTCCGGCAGCGTTGCCACCGCTTAACGTGTTAATTCAGGTAAATATCAGTGACGAGAACAGCAAATCTGGCATCATGCTGGAGGCGATTCCGGCGCTGGCGGCGCAGATAGCCGCATTGCCGCGTCTGCGCTTGCGCGGATTAATGGCGATCCCGGCGCCGGAGCCAGATTACGATCGGCAGTTCGCGGTATGTCAGCAGATGGCTGGCGCGCTTAACGCTCTAAAACAGGATTACCCTGACGTCGATACGCTTTCTCTGGGAATGAGCGACGACATGGATGCGGCAATCGCCGCAGGCAGCACCATGGTGCGCATTGGCACCGCCGTATTTGGCGCGCGGGATTATGCGCGACCTTCACAACAATAATTGAGGAACCTCATGTTAACAATGACGTTTTTAGTCAAAACGCTGATCGACCTGTACGTGATGGTATTGCTGCTGCGCATCTGGATGCAGTGGTCACGCTGTGATTTCTACAACCCGCTGTCACAGTTTGTGGTGAAGATTACACAGCCGATTATCAAGCCGCTGCGCCGCGTGCTGCCAGCGATAGGCCCGATTGACACAGCCTCGCTGGTGCTGGCCTTTGTGCTGACCACCCTGAAATATCCGGTGCTACTGTTAATTCAGGTTGGCGTGTTCTCCGTGGATCCCACCAACCTGTTAGTCGGCCTGTTGTCACTGGTGAAATCCGCCGGTTATCTGGTGTTCTGGGTGATCATCATTCGCTCGCTGATGAGCTGGATCAGCCAGGGACGTGGCCCGATTGATTACGTGTTGATTCAGCTGACTGAACCGCTGATGGCACCGATTCGCCGTATTCTGCCTGCGATGGGCGGCATCGATTTCTCTGCCATGATTGTGATTCTGGTGCTGTACGCGCTGAATTTCCTCGGCATGGACCTGTTCCCAGGTCTCTGGTATTTGCTGTAATTCGTTAATCTGGAACTGTTATGCAAAAAGTCGTACTCGCCACCGGTAATCCGGGCAAAGTTCGTGAACTGGCCGATCTGTTAGCGGCCTTCGGCCTCGATATCGTGGCGCAAACCGAGCTGGGCGTTGAGTCAGCGGAAGAAACCGGTCTGACCTTTATTGAAAATGCCATTCTCAAAGCGCGCCATGCTGCGCAGATCACCGGTCTGCCAGCGATTGCCGATGACTCTGGTCTGGCGGTGGATGCGCTCGGCGGCGCGCCAGGCATCTACTCTGCGCGCTATGCCGGAGAAGACGCCAGCGATCAGCAAAATCTCGATAAGCTGCTGGTGGCGCTGGAAAACGTGCCGGATGGCGAGCGCCAGGCGCAGTTCCATTGCGTGCTGGTTTACCTGCGCCATGCTGAAGATCCAACACCGCTGGTGTTCCACGGCAGCTGGGCGGGTGAAATCACCCGTGCAGCCGCAGGTGAAGGCGGCTTTGGTTACGACCCGATTTTCTATGTTCCTGAACTGGGCAAAACCGCAGCAGAGCTGAGTAAAGATGAAAAGCGTGCTGTTTCTCACCGTGGCAAAGCATTGACGCTGTTACTGGATGCGATGCGCAATGCCTGAGTTACCTCCGTTAAGCCTGTACATCCACATTCCGTGGTGTGTGCAGAAATGTCCGTACTGTGATTTCAACTCCCACGCGTTAAAAGGCGAGGTGCCGCACATCGAGTATGTGCAGCACCTGCTCAACGATCTTGAACAGGACCTGCCGCTAACCGCTGGCCGTGAAGTACGCACCATCTTTATCGGTGGCGGTACACCAAGCCTGCTGAGCAGCAATGCGATGCAGATGCTGATGGATGGCGTGCGTGCGCGCCTGCCGCTGGCGGCCGATGCAGAGGTCACCATGGAAGCCAATCCGGGCACCGTGGAAGCGGATCGCTTCAGCGGCTACCAGAAAGCCGGTATTAACCGTATTTCGATTGGCGTGCAGAGTTTTAGCCCGCAGAAGCTGGAGCGCTTAGGGCGCATTCACGGCCCTGATGAAGCGGTACGTGCCGCCCATCTCGCCGCCGGTCTTGGTCTGCGCAGCTTTAACCTCGATCTGATGCACGGCTTGCCCGATCAGTCACTGGAAGAGGCACTGGACGATTTGCGTCAGGCGATTGCGCTGAATCCGCCGCACCTGTCGTGGTATCAGCTGACCATCGAGCCGAACACGATGTTCAGCTCGCGTCCGCCGGTGTTGCCGGATGACGATGCGCTGTGGGATATCTATGAGCAAGGCCATGAACTGTTGAGTGCCGCAGGTTATCAGCAGTACGAGACTTCAGCCTATGCCAAGCCGGGTTATCGCTGCGAACACAACCTCAACTACTGGCGCTTTGGTGATTACCTTGGCATCGGCTGTGGTGCCCACGGCAAATTGACGCAACCGGATGGCAGAATTGTGCGAACGGTGAAAACCCGTCATCCGCGCGGCTTTATGCAAGGTAAGTATCTCGACAAGCAGCACAACGTTGAGAACGATGACAAGCCGTTTGAGTTCTTTATGAACCGCTTCCGTCTGCTGGAAGCCGCACCGCGTGCAGATTTCAGCCGCTATACCGGGCTGGATGAGCAAGTGATCCGCGCGCAGATGGATGCAGCGATCGAGGCAGGTTACGTGGTGGAAACCGCAGAGCAGTGGCAGATAACCGAAAAAGGGAAGTTGTTCCTGAATTCGCTGCTTGAACTGTTTATGTAGGCCAAACAGTCATATAACCCAGCGGCACGTTACTTCGTCCCGCTGGTTTTTTTTACCCTTTAACGCCCTGTACTAACGCTTTGCGCTGCCCTTCCAGATTCGTCACGCGATTACACACCTCATGACCGAAGTTCTGAAAGTCCTGTTCCTGCTTATTCCATTCCGCCTGAACCGCCTGCTGCAGACCGCCGAGGTTGCCCATGATCGCCTGCAGTGGATTACTGCCGCTGGCGGCCTGGCTGCTGCCCATCTCGTTCAGGCTGTCCTGCATAATGCCGCCCAGCGTGCTCTGCACCAGTTTTTCGCCTTCGGCACGCACCTGGTCAATCGCCTGGTGGTGGAAGGTCAAACCATCCGGACGATGCTCAATGATACGGTTCATCTGCTGCTTCAGCTGTCCATCCAGCCTGGTCAGGCGGTTGCGCACGTTGCTGTTGGCACCGAGCTTTTCCACAATCACTTTATCCAGCGCCACACGGCTGCGTTCCAGACGCGTCGAGGCACCGTTATCCACCCACGGCAAATCCCGACGTAACGCATTCTGATAGTCGATGGCTTTCTGTCGCGTGGCGTTATCCACGTTGGCTTTCTGCCCGTTAAAGGTCACATCGCCCTGCGGTGAGATTTCAAGATTACCGTTGGTGCCGACCACCTGCACGCTCTGCGGTTTGATGATCACATCATCCTGAGGATTAACGCTGCACTGATAATCAGCCTGCGCCTGTGTCGCTGCGGCCAGCAGCAGTGCGGTAAGAAGCGCCTTACGAACCATGAAATCTCCCTAAAATGAAAAGCCGCCCACGCCTTTGCAGTTAGTACAAGTCAGGCGTAAGCGGCGCAGCGAATTTGGTGACGGTCAGCGCACAGTAATCGGAGCGCGCCTGAGTACATAAGAATGACTCACGTTGCTCGCCCCTTTCGGAGCCGCCCTTTGGGCGTACAAGTCGCTTTCGCAACTTGTGAGCGCACTGCCCGGCGCCAAAAGCGCAAGTGAGCTAGCCTGAAGCGATATCTCAGGCCAGTAGAGTACTTAGTCCCACCAGACGTCAAAGAGTTCAGTTACCTGAACATCTGACAGCTCGCGTTTCTCCAGCCATTTGCGCACCAGCTCACGGTGCTCATCGGTGCACTTACCGGTTTCCTGCAGGCAAACCAAACCTTCCCACACCAGATAACCGCTGCCGTCATACGCCAGGCCATTGGGATCGATCACTTCAGTAATAAACTGATCCAGCGTGGCATCAATTTGCTCCTCGGTGGTGCCTTCGGCAAAACGCCAGGCCACAGAGAAACCTAACTCCTGAAACTCATCGATATGCAGTTTTTTACGTAAACGACGGCTACGCTGTGCGGCCATTATTTAATCCTCTCAAACATCAGATCCCAAACGCCATGGCCCAGTCGCTGCCCGCGCTGCTCAAATTTCGTTAACGGACGCGTTTCCGGACGCGGCACGTAATCGTTAGCTTCTGACAGGTTTTTATACCCATCCACGCTGTTCATGATTTCCAGCATATGTGTCGCGTAATCTTCCCAGTCAGTGGCCATATGGAACACGCCGCCCAGTTTCAGCTTACGCATCACCAGCTCGGCAAAAGGTACCTGCACAATGCGACGTTTATTGTGGCGCGCTTTATGCCATGGATCCGGGAAGAACAGCTGAACCATGCGCAGTGAGTTATCCGGAATCATCTGCTGCAACACTTCTACTGCGTCGTGACACATCACACGCAGGTTTTCCACGCCTGCCTCTTTGGCAGAAGCCAGACAGGCTCCCACGCCCGGCGCATGCACTTCAAGACCGAGGAAGTTCTGGTGAGGATTATTTTGCGCCATGGTCACCAGTGAGGCGCCCATGCCAAAACCGATTTCCAGCACCACTGGCGCTTCACGGCCAAACAGTGCTGCCAAATCCAGCGGCTCCTGCTGGAACTCGACGCCCATCTCCGGCCAGTAATTATCGAGCGCGAGCTGCTGTCCTTTCGTTAAGCGCCCCTGGCGGCGCACAAAACTGCGGATACGGCGTAATGGCCGCCCGTTCTCATCAAATTCCGGGGTGATGACGTCATTAATCATGTTGAAGCCTGCTGGTTAGCCTTTTCTGGGAAACGGGCATTATGCAAAGTTAGATAGCAGAAGCAAGCCTTTGCAATCTTCCGGTTTACACCCCGATGTCTCTGTGCTGGAATTCCTGCCTGATTGTAGAGCAAACACGGAATATTTCCTCAAATGATGCAAGCGCCGCAGTTCGCGCAACAGGTGCTGGAGTGGTATCAGCGCTTCGGCCGCAAAACCCTGCCGTGGCAGCAGGAGAAGACACCTTATAAAGTGTGGCTCTCCGAAGTGATGCTGCAGCAGACGCAAGTTGCCACCGTTATCCCTTACTTTGAACGCTTTATGGCGCGCTTCCCGACGATTGCCGATCTGGCCGCTGCACCGCTGGACGAAGTACTGCATCTTTGGACCGGCCTCGGCTATTACGCCCGTGCGCGTAACCTGCATAAAGCGGCGAAGCAGGTGGTCGATAAGCATGGCGGTGAGTTCCCGCGCAATTTCGATGACGTGGCCGCACTGCCCGGCGTCGGACGCTCCACCGCGGGTGCGGTGCTGTCCTTATCGCTCGGCCTGCATTTCCCCATTCTGGATGGCAACGTCAAGCGCGTGCTGGCCCGGTGTTATGCGGTCGGTGGTTGGCCGGGCAAAAAAGACGTTGAGAAACGTTTATGGCAGATTAGCGAAGAAGTGACACCTGCCGAAGGCGTAAGCCAGTTTAATCAGGCGATGATGGATCTCGGCGCGTTAGTGTGTACTCGCTCACGTCCTAAGTGTGAGATTTGCCCGGTCAGCAACAGTTGCGTCGCGTATGCCAACAATAGTTGGGCCGAATATCCGGGTAAGAAACCCAAAGTGACGATTCCAGAGCGCACCGGCTGGTTCCTGATGATTCAGCACGGCGACGACGTGTTCCTGGAGCAACGTCCGCCGGTGGGATTATGGGGCGGTTTGTTCTGCTTCCCACAGTTCACCAGTGAGCAAGCGCTAACTGACTGGCTGGCCGAACGTGGCATTCACGCCAAACCACAGCAGCTGACGGCTTTTCGTCATACCTTCAGCCATTTCCACTTAGACATTGTGCCTATGTGGCTGGCGTGGCCTTCTGCCGGGTCGCTGATGGATGAAGCGAGCGGTCTCTGGTATAACTTAGCGCAACCACCGTCAGTGGGTTTGGCAGCGCCCGTAGAGCGTTTGCTGCACGAATTGCGCCATCCCCAGCAACTGGCACTGCACACGCGCGTGATCCAAGAGGAAGAGTAATGAGCCGCACCATTTTTTGTACGTTTCTGCAACGCGACGCTGAAGGGCAGGATTTCCAGCTCTATCCAGGCGAGATCGGTAAGCGCATCTACAATGAGATTTCCAAAGAAGCCTGGCAGCAGTGGATGTCCAAGCAGACCATGTTGATCAACGAGAAAAAGCTCAACATGATGAACCCGGAAGATCGCAAAGTGCTGGAAAAGGAGATGATCAATTTCCTGTTTGAAGGCAAAGATGTGCACATCGAAGGTTTCACCCCGCCAGAAAAATAATCGTTCAGGGCCTCCCCTTGAGGCCCTCTTTTTGAATCAGGCACGCATTTACAATGAATAAAAAACTGATAGCGCTGTTAGTGATTGCTCCACTTTTGGTTTCCTGCTCCGGACAAAAAAAATCGCAGTATCACGAAGAGTGGGTTAAGGACACCAACGGTTTCGACATCCTGATGGGGCAGTTCGCCGCCAACATTGAAAATATTTGGGGTATCAATGAGGTTCTGATCGCTGGACCGAAGGATTACGTCAAATATAGCGACAGCTATTACACCCGCAGTCACATCAACTTCGACAGCGGTAGCATCACCATTGAGACCATTGCCGGTACCGATCCGATGGCCAGCCTGCGCCAGGCGATCATCACCACGCTGTTGATTGGTGACGATCCGGGTAATGTCGATCTCTACTCCGATGCCAATGATATTCAGATCAGTAAAGAGCCGCTGCTTTACGGCCAGGTGCTGGATAACACCGGTCAGCCGATTCGCTGGCAGGGACGCGCGGCCAATTTCGCCGATTATCTGATTCAGAACAAACTACAAAAACGCACTTCTGGCCTGCATGTCATCTGGTCGGTAACCATTCCGATGGTGCCAAATCACCTCGACAAACGTGCGCACAAATATCTGCCGCTGGTGCGTAAAGCCGCTGAAGAGTACGGCGTAGATGCATCCCTGATTCTGGCGATTATGCAGACGGAATCGAGCTTCAACCCCTATGCGGTCAGCAACTCCGATGCGCTGGGCTTGATGCAGGTGGTTCAGCACACCGCTGGCGTGGACGTGTTCCGCATGAAGGGCAAATGGGGTAAACCGAGCCGCAGCTATCTGCTCGATCCGGCCAATAACATTGATGCGGGAACGGCCTATCTGTCGCTGTTGCAGAAGAGTTATTTAGGCGGAATTCAGGATCCAGTGTCACGCCGCTACGCGGTAATTACCGCCTACAACGGCGGCGCGGGTAGCGTACTGCGCGTGTTCTCCAGCGATAAAGATCGTGCCTTCGCCAAGATTAACGATATGTCGCCTAATGATGTGTATCAAACGCTGACCACTAGCCACCCATCGGGCGAATCACGTCGCTATCTGTACAAGGTGAATCAGGCACAGCGTAGTTATCATCGGTATTAATCATCAACTGATGAGTTAATGCATTAGTTATTTTAGGGGCAGACAGAGAGAAAAATATTGACTCTGACTGCCTCTTTTTTAATTACCCTTGCAGATATAAACCTCGCCGATAAATTTCGCCTGACCTCACAAAAATAAGAAATCGATATGGTGAAACTTCGCCCATCGCAACGTGTTGTTTTTACAACCACACGCAAGACCTGTCGATCATTTATATTCTATGTTAGTTAGTTTTCTTCCCATCTTACATTCCCGCCCTGATTGACCCTTTTTTCAATAAGGTGCAATGATTATTTCACGTCTCCACAGATAAATTAACAACGTCCCACATCGCTCTATAAATAATTTCTGGCATTGATTTAAATAATTAAAATATCGATGAAGATCACACTTCATCGCGGAAAATAACATCGTATCGGGCATATCAACATTATTTCATCAACACGGATGCTTGCATCCCGTGGGATATCCAATGTCATGCCTGAATTGCTAAGAGGAAATGTATGAGCCATTCACCCGCAAAACAGGATTCGTTAGGCGACGGCCTTTCAGATCGACAGGTTGGTATGATCTCCATTGCTGGCATTATTGGTGCCGGGTTATTTGTCGGCTCCGCGAATGCCATCGCCACGGCGGGCCCGGCCGTTTTGCTCTCCTACGCGATGACCGGTGTGCTGGTACTGCTGGTGATGCGCATGCTGGGAGAAATGGCCGTGCTGCAACCTGATTCGGGATCCTTTTCCACCTACGCGGCGAAAGCCATTGGTCCATGGGCCGGTTTCACTATCGGCTGGTTATACTGGTGGTTTTGGGTGTTACTGATTCCGGTTGAGGCGATTGCCGGTGCCGATATTCTGCATGCTTATTTCCCTTCCATTGCCTCGTGGCAATTTACTACTGCGATTATCCTGTTGCTCACTGTCACTAACCTTTTTAGCGTTAAAAACTTTGGCGCCTTTGAGTTCTGGTTCGCCATCATCAAAGTGGTAGCGATTATTGAATTTATTGGCATCGGCATTGTGGCGATTTCCGGATACTGGCCGCTGGCAAATGTCAGTGGTGTGGCTCATTTATATAACAGTATTGGCTTTATGCCGCACGGTTTTGGCGCAGTATTAACCGGTATTTTACTGACCATTTTTTCATTCTTTGGCGCGGAGGTGGTCACCATTGCCGCCGTGGAATCTAAAGACCCTGGTAAAAAAATCAGCCGTGCGATTAATCTGGTGGTTTACCGCATCGCATTATTTTATTTGCTGTCTATTTTCCTCGTGGTGTCGCTGGTGGCATGGAATGATCCGCAACTGTTAGCCCAGGGAACATTCCAGTATGTGTTGTCCACCCTGAACTTCCCCGGTGCCAAACTGGTGGTGGATTTGGTGGTGCTGATTGCTGTGTGCAGCTGCATGAACTCCGGGTTATATACCGCTTCACGCATGCTCTATTCTCTGGGTAAACGCGGTAATGCCCCGGCCTCTTGTTCCACGGTATCCAACGGCGGCGTGCCACGTGTGGCGGTATTGGGTTCCACGCTGGCGGGCTTTGTCGCCTGTATTGCCAACTACGCTTTTCCGGGCGAGGTGTTTGCCTTTCTGATCTCCACCACTGGTGCGATCGCGTTAATTGTCTATCTGGTGATTGCCGTTTCACAGCTAAGAATGCGTACGGCGATGGAAAAACAGGGCATCACGCCTGATTTTAAAATGTGGTTGTTCCCGTGGCTGACCTGGCTGAGCATTTTGATGATTGTCAGTGTGCTGGGCTATATGTTCTATCTGCCACAGTATCGCTACGAGAGTCTGATGACGCTGATGGTGACGTTTATGGTGCTGTGCGTCGGTGTTTACATTACCGGTAAACGCCGCAAACAGGCAGCATATCCGGCAGGAAGACTGGCTAAAGAGAAAATTCAGGTGGTTCGCCACTGATAAGGTGCTGACGGCGTGCGGTGATTACACCGCACGCCGTCAGGCAGGTTAGCGCACCATCATATTCGCCACTAAGTGTTTACGTCCGCTGTCATCTTCCTCGGTGTAAACCCCTTGCAGCTCCGGTGAGAAGCCCGGCAACAAGTTGATGCCCTCTTCCAGCGCGAGGAAGTAACGCTGCACCGCGCCACCCCACACTTCGCCTGGCACCACGCACAGCACGCCTGGTGGATAAGGCAATGCGCCTTCGGCAGCAATGCGCCCTTCAGCTTGCGCAATTGCCACCAGTTCCACCTCACCCCGGATGTAAGCCTGATGCGCATCCTGTGGATTCACTTCGACTTTCGGGAAGCAGGATTCGCGGAACATCGCTTTCTGCAGATCTTTCACATCGTAGCTGACGTAGAGATCGTGCATCTCCTGACACAGGCGGCGCAGCGTGTAGCCTTTATAGCGCTCCATGTTTTTGCGATAAACGCTCGGCAGCACTTCAGCCAGCAGCGCATCCTCTTTCACATGGTGTTCAAACTGCTCCAGCATCGCCACCAGATGCGCCATCTTCTCCGGATTCTCCGCTGGCGTCAGCAGGAACAGGATGGAGTTGAGATCGCACTTCTCCGGCACAATGCCGTTCTCGCGCAGGTAGTTCGCCAGAATAGTCGCCGGAATACCGAAGCTGGTGTATTCACCGCTGGCGGCATCAATGCCTGGCGTGGTCAGCAGAAGCTTGCAGGGATCGACCAGATACTGCTCGCTGGCGTAACCCTCAAAGCCGTGCCATTTCTCGCCTGGCGCCAGGCTGAAGTAAGCCGGATCGGCGGCGATAACCTCGGTTTCCGCCGACTGCCACAGCTTGCCGTGCACTTTCTCCGGCAGGAACGGCTGAATCATCTCGCAGCGTTCCAGAATCGCTTTACGTGCATCAATGCCGATGGTGACGCATTCGTGCCACATGCTGCGTCCGGCTTCACCTTTGTGCATGCGCGCATTGATATCCAGCGCGGCAAACAGCGGATAGAACGGGCTGGTTGAGGCGTGCAGCATAAAGGCGTTGTTGAGACGCTTATGTGGACAGAAGCGCTTCTGGCCACGGATGTGGTTGTCTTTCTTGTGAATCTGCGAGGTCTGCGAGAAGCCCGCCAGCTGTTTGTGCACCGACTGAGTGACGAAAATACCGGGATCATTCTCGTTCAGCTCCAGCGTCAGCGGCGAGCAGCCTTCCATTAAGGGGATAAATTGCTCGTAGCCCAGCCACGCAGAATCAAACAGGATGTAGTCGCACAGATGGCCGATGCGATCCACCACCTGACGCGCGTTGTAGACGGTGCCATCGTAGGTGCCAAGTTGGATGATCGCCAGACGGAACGGACGCTGATCTTTGGCGCGATGTGGCGCGACTTTCTGCACCTGTTCGCGCAGGTAAGCTTCATCAAAGCAGTGCGCATCAATGCCGCCGATAAAGCCGAACGGATTACGTGCCGCTTCCAGATACACCGGCGTAGCGCCCGCCTGAATCAGCGCACCGTGATGGTTGGATTTATGGTTGTTGCGGTCAAACAGCACCAGATCGCCGCGCGTCAGCATGGCGTTGGTCACCACTTTGTTGGCGCTGGAGGTGCCGTTCAGCACGAAATAGGTTTTATCGGCGTTAAACACTTTCGCTGCGTACTTCTGTGCATGCTTGGCCGAACCTTCATGGATCAGCAGGTCGCCCAACTTGACGTCTGCGTTGCACATGTCGGAACGAAACACGTTCTCGCCATAGAATTCATAAAACTGACGCCCGGCCGGATGCTTACGGAAAAACGCCCCGCCCTGATGGCCCGGACAGGCAAAGGTGCTGTTCTGCATATCAACATAGCGCGTCAGGGTATCGAAGAACGGCGGCAGCAGGTCAGACTCATACGCCTGCGCGGCTTCTTCCAGCGCTTCCCACTCTTCCGGTGCACCGTTGATTTCCCCGGTCACGCCCGGCAGCTTCAGCACTTCTTCATCGAACGCGTTGGCGACAAACACCGGCAGATTAAAACCGGTCTGGCGCAACAGCGTTAACACGCCACTGCGTGTATCCGCCAATGAGACGACCACCGCCGCCACATCGGTAAAATCAGTATTGTCGAGCGTCACCACATCACGCGCGGTGTTCAGGCTTAGGCTTGGCGCTACCGCAACGCTGGCAGCGATTTTCAATGGATTCATAACACAAATCCCCGTAATGAAGGATGAGTGGGTGCCAGTGGCACAGCAATGAGGAAAATTCCCCGGCGAATAACGTCTTCGGGCGGATCAACCGCCGCAACCGATAGACATCAGTAAAGTCAGATCGCGTCTGTCTTTAGTCATGTCCAACAGCATAGCGCGTTAAGCTGGCCTCACCGCATGGTGAGGGAGAATTGCGAACAACAGATGACGGAGGGCCGATTATCGTAAAGCGAACGGAGACAAGTGCAAAAGCGCATTGTACCGAGCATGGCGGCGTCCTCAGGGTGGATGGAATCAGTGGAAAACTGCGGCGCAATGATGGCATCTTTTTTTTACTGGAACAACCCGTTGCAACGAGATTGATACGCATAAGCAACATTCAGCAACAATCTGATTAATAAGTGAATATCAAATCATCGAGTGATAAAAACGCTTAAATATCTTTATGTTATGCGAATTTATGCAAGGTGTGTCCGCCTTCATGTTGCTCCCTGTTTCCAGAGGAGTAATATGGCCCGCACTTTCCTCGATCAGCCGGAGGCTGCATGTTTAAGGCATTAGTCATTGAAAATGATGAGCAGGGATACCGCACTTCCCTGCAGGATCTGTCAGAACAACAGTTGCCCGATCAGGATGTCTCCCTCGAAGTTAGCTACTCCACCCTCAACTACAAAGACGCGCTCGCCATCTGCAATAAAGGGCCGATTGTGCGTCAGTTCCCGATGGTGCCGGGTATCGATTTTGTCGGTCGGGTGATCAGCAGCCGCCATCCAGAGTGGCAGCAGGACGATGTGGCACTGCTCACCGGTTGGGGTGTGGGTGAAAAGCATTGGGGCGGACTGGCGCAGAAGGCCAGCGTTTCTGGTGACTGGCTGGTGAAAGTGCCTGCGGCTTTAAGCCCGTTGCAGACCATGGCGATTGGCACCGCCGGCTTCACCGCGATGCTGTGCGTTCTGGCTCTGGAAAAACAGGGCATCACGCCGCAACAGGGTCCGGTGCTGGTGACGGGTGCCAGCGGCGGCGTCGGCAGTTTCAGCGTCAGTTTGCTGGCCCGTTTAGGCTATGACGTGGTGGCCTCCAGCGGACGCGCCAGCGACAGCGATTACCTGATCAACACCCTCGGCGCCTCATCGATTATCGATCGCACTGAACTGAGCGCACCCGGCAAACCCCTGGCGAAAGAGCGTTGGGCCGCAGCGATTGATAGCGTCGGCAGCCATACGCTGGCCAACGTGCTGGCGGGCATCAAGCGCGATGGTGTGGTGGCAGCCTGCGGCATGGCGCAAGGTCTGGATCTCCCCACCAGCGTGGCACCGTTTATCCTGCGCGGCGTGGTGTTAGCCGGAGTGGATAGCGTGATGTGCGCTAAGCCGTTGCGTGAGCAAGCGTGGCAGCGACTGGCAGAATTAGTGGATGGCACATTGCTGGAGCAGTTAACCAAAGTGATTCCGCTAAGTGAAGCGCGTGAAGGTGCCGAGGCATTGCTGGCGGGCGAAGTTCGTGGCCGTCTGATTGTAGATTGCCGGTAACGTTTTGGGCGCAATGAATTGCGCCGCTACGGGATTGGCGCTGCGCATTCAGGTGCCTTTGTTCTTGTAGCGTGCGCATTGATGCGCACCAGGCAATGTTTCTATGCTCGCAGCTGGATCTGCGGCCTGCCCTGCTCTTGCGGCATCACCACGTGCAGTTCCGCCTGATACCAGCGCGTCAGCGTAGTTTCCGTCATCACTTCTTGCGGTGAACCCTGCGCCACCAGCTTGCCCTGATGCAACAGCAGAATGCGATCGGACCACAGCGACGCCAGATTGAGATCGTGCAGCACGGTACAGACGCTAAAGCGGCCGTTACGCGTCAGTTTATGCAGCAATCGCAAACTGTACTGCTGCCAATACAGATCGAGTGCCGACGTCGGCTCATCGAGAAACAGCCAGCCACGCGGGCCATCGTCGTGCCATAACTGTGCCAGCACTCGCGCCAGCTGCACACGCTGCTGTTCCCCGCCAGAAAGCGAACGATAATCGCGTTTCGCCAGTTCAAGACTGCCGGTAATCTGCATCACTTCCTCGATCACCGCTTTGGATTTGCTGGCAGGCCAGGGCGCACGGCCCATCGCCACCACCTCTTCAGCAGGCAGCGGAAAAGTCACGCTGTTTTGCTGGCGCATCACCGCACGACGTTGCGCCAGCGGTTCACGCGGCCAATCGTTTAACGGGCGATCGCCGAGCCAGCACTCCCCCGCTTCAGGCGCCAGAAACCCAGTTAACAGGCGCAACAGCGTGGACTTGCCTGCGCCGTTGGGGCCGATTAAGGAAATCATCTCACCAGGCTGCAAGGTAATAGAGACATCATCAATCAGCGCACGCGTGCCATGACTAAAGCGCAGGCCGCGAGCCTGCATTGAATCACTCATTCATCCCCCTTTTCTGACGCAGAATCAGCCAGAGAAACCATGGTCCACCGATCAGGCTGGTGATCAATCCCACCGGCATTTCCGCCGGGATCACCACCGTGCGCGCCAGCGTATCCGCCAGCAATAGCAAGATGGCTCCCGCCAGCGCCGAACCCGGCAGCATCCAGCGATGATCGCTACCAACACAGAAACGCATCACGTGCGGCACCACTAGTCCGACAAAACCGATAATCCCGCTCACCGACACCGCCGTGCCCACCAGCAGCGCACTCAGCACCAGTAACTCACGCTGGGTGCGCTTCACATCAATCCCCATGTAATGCGCGTCTTCCTCACCGAGTTGCAGCAGATTAAGACGGCGCGCACGGGTCTGGATGGCAATCAACGCAGGAAGAATCAGTACAGCACACACCGCCAGACTCGGCCATTGTGCCGCGCTCAAACTGCCCATGCCCCACAGTGCCAGCTGGCGTAACTGCTGGTCATTACTGAGCCAGGAGAGCACACCCACCGCCGCACCGCACAAAGCGTTGATGGCGATACCGATCAGCAACAAACGTGACAGATTCCCCAGCGCCAGCCGGCTGAAACTAAAGATCAGCAGCGTGACGACCAGGCTACCGATAAACGCAGCAATCGATGGCAGCCACAGCGCCAGCAACGGCGGCAAACTGAGCGGCACCACAATCGAAACCGCTACTGCTAGCCCCGCTCCACTGCTGATCCCAAGCAAACCCGGGTCGGCCAGCGGATTGCGGAACAGGCCCTGCATCACCGCGCCAGAGACTGCCAATGCCATACCGAGCAACACCGCCAGTAACACGCGCGGCAGGCGGATGTTCAGCCAGATTTGCCACGCCATATCGCTGAGCGGCGCATGGAACAGCGTGCGCATCGACAGCGGCATGGCACCAAAATTGGCAGCCATCAGCATGCAAACCACCATGCTGATGCCCATCAATAACAGCCAGCGCATCACGGCGGTGTTAGTCATGTTTTACCGCTTCGGCGGCCTTACGCAGTTTCACGATGGTCTCCGGCGTATCAAGACCAAAGCCCAACATGGCCATCTCATCGACCACCAGCAAGGCGTGATGCTGGCCTGCAGGTGTTAACGCCAGCCCGGGCAGCGACCAGATTTTCTCTTCGCCGCCCAGCGTGCGCAGGCCATCTTCACCCACCACCACCAAATCCGGCGCGGCAGCAACCACACCTTCCTGTGACAGCTGCTGATAATGCGGGATTGCCGCCATGGCGTTGACCAGACCGGCACTGCGGATTGCGGCGTCAGCGCCGGTTTGGTTACCTGCCGCCTGAGTGCGCATGCCACCGTGTGCCATCACAAACAGCACCTTCACCGGCAATGGCTGCTGGGGAATCTGCGCACGCTGCTTGTTCACTTTCTCGATCAGCGCCTTCGCTTCGGCATCACGATGCAGCGCTTTGCCGATGGTGGCGATCTTTTCCGGGATGGCGTCGAGGCTGGTTTTGCCGGTGACATCCACCACTTTCACGCCAGCGCTCTCGACCTGCTGCAACACCAGCGACGGTTTCGCCAGCTCGCTGGTCAGCACCAGCGTAGGCTTCATCGCCAGAATGCCCTCGGCATTGAGCTGGCGCATATAGCCGATGTCCGGCAATTTGTTGGCCTGCGCCGGATGCTGGCTGGTGCTGTCGCGCGCTACCAGATTGGCCTGCGCATCCAGCGCATAAATGATTTGTGTCACATCACCGCCGATCGAGATCACCCGATCAGCGGCAAATGCCGGCAGTGCCAGCGCGCCCAGCAATAACAGCGTCAGACGTTTCATGCTGTCGCTCCCAATGCAGTGACCTGCTCACGCCAGCGCGCCTGCTCTGGTGTCCCTTCACTACGCTGACCATAGAGCTGTGCGATCTGCGTGCCATCGGCAGCAAAGAGTTCGAGGCTGGTGACAAAGCCATCGCCACTCGGTTTGCGCGTCACCCAGCTCTCGGCAATGTGGTCCGCCATCAGGTGCAGCGTGAAGGTTGGGTTGAAGATGTTGACCCAGTTGTCCATCGGCATCAGCTTCTCCACCGCACCGGTGAAGATTTGCGTGCAGCCACGGTTGCCAATAAAGATCATGATTTCGTTGCCATCCTGCTGCGCCTGCGCCAGCAGTTGAGCCAGTGAATCGTTGCTGACCTGGCGTGCCAGATCGTCCGGCACTGCGTGAAACGCCTGCTGGCGTGAAATATTGTGGCGCTTCAGTAAGCCAAAGAACTGATGCACATCGGTGATGGCGCGCCATTCGGCTTCCACTTTATCGGCATCAATGGCGCGGCTGTGTTCTGGTGCTGCGGCAGGTTGTGGATCGAGTGCCGCAGCGGCTTCGATCGTGAACTCAGCGATCAGCGCATCCCATGCCGCCATCTCGGTATTGTCGGTGGTGTAGATTTTCAGTACCGCATCCGCGTGGCGATCAAAAATCTGAATACTTTGACGTTCGCCGCGCGCTGTCTGCTCACGCAGGAAGAAGGCGCTGTGCCACTGTGCCGGGAACAGACGCTGATCGAGCGCACGTGGGTTAAGGATCAGCCCGGCATGTTCGCCGAGGTGCAGGTTTTCATATTTGCCCACCTGCTCATGCACCGCATATTCGTTGCGGGTAATGCTTTTGGTTTCGCCAACGGCTTCCAGTGCCTTCAGCAACGCCGGGAAATCTGCTTTTAAAGCTTGCGCATCCTGGCCGACGCGCGCTTCACACAGCTGCGCTTCGCCAATGCCCATCAGAGCGGCCAGATCGCGGGCATACTTCTTCGGATGTTCGCCCTTTAGCGCCAGGTAGTGATCGTAACGTGGGTTCATTACTCTTGCTCCATGAAAAGGCCCTGCGCGAACGCAGGGCGAAAAAATGATTAGAAGTCGACGTTCACACCGAGCTGGAAGGTGCGGCCTGGCTGAGTTGCCAGTGCGATATCGTTGCGATCCTGTGCGGTATCGCTGGTCATTTCGCGGCTGCTCAGGTAATCCCAATATTTACGATCTGTCAGGTTATACACGCCACCGCTCAGCTTGACGTTCTTCGCCACCTGCCAATAAGCCGTCAGATCGACCATACCGTAACCCGGCACGCGCTCATAATCGGTGGTGGAATCGGTCAGTGCAGAACCGGTATTGGTGTAGCTCTGGCGGTTGGTCGCCGTGGCTTTTTTGCCCTTCACGAAAGTAGCCGTCACAGCAGCACCGTACTCGTCCTGCGGCGCATCCCAACCCAGGCCCAGCACCGCTTTCATTGGCGGTACGCTCTCCAGATCGACATAACGGTCACCGAGGTAGCTCGACTTCGATTTACCTTCGTTGTAGCTAAAGGCGAAGCGTGCGCTCAGGCCCTGCACATCTTGATACCAGGTGCCGAAATTCACCTTCCCACTCAACTCAGCACCATAGATATAGGCTTTATCGCGATTCTCTGACTGATAAGTAGTGTAAATGTTGCTCGGAACGTTGGTGAATTTCTCCGGGCTACCGGCACGGGTGTACCGGTTATAGGCAATGAAGTTTTTATAAGCGTTGTAGTAAACCGCTGTGTTCATCACCACGCCTTCGGTCGGCTGTCCTTTCAGACCCCATTCGAAGTTGTTGCTGGTTTCGGTTTTCAAATCCGGGTTACCAATCAGCGCATATTGCTGACTACCCGCATAGCTGGAACCGAGGTTCCATGAACCATACAGCTGGCTGGCGTTCGGGAATTGTGCGCCGCGCTTGTATTGCAGATAGGTCATCAGTGTTGGCGTGAGCTCATACTGGAATGCCAGTGATGGCAGAACCTGCGTATCGCTATTGCCTGAGCCATAAAGCGTTTCAACTTCTGATTCGGTTAGAACGGTGCTGCCGCTGGTCAGGCTGCTGAGGTTATCAGGCTTGGTATTTTGGTAAGCCACACGTACGCCCGGCACCACCGCAAAGTTGTGGCCATCCAGGTCGAAGTTGATCTTATCCTGCACAAAGCCGCCCAGCGTGTAGCTGCGGCTGTCTGCTTCAGGCTGCATGATCACACTGTAGGTGCTTGGCGTCGGTGACTGGCGGAATGGACGTTCGGTTTTTTCCAGACGTCCATTCAAACCCGCAGTCAGCTCATGGCGACCCAGCGTTTTAGCCAGGTTGGTTTCAAAGCCGTAGCTGTCAGTGTTGTAGTCCGAGTAAACCGTTTCATAGGCTGACGCACTCGAAGGCATATAGGTGTTGTCATGCGCTTCGGTGTGCTGCCAGTAGACACGCGTGCTCAGGCTGTCGATGAAGTCGTTGTAAGGCGTGTACTCGTCCGCCAGGCTCAGGCCGAAGCGACGGGTATCGCTCTGCTGCTGTGCGGTGCCGTATAAGGTATTGCCTGAAGTATCCCAGCTGTCGTAATGGGTGTGATTGGTTTTATGGTAGAAATCGGCGGTACCGGTGATTTTGTGCGCGTCATTCGGCTCCCACACCACGCTGCCCAGCAGTGCGTCAGAGTGCCAGTTGGCAGGATAGGCGCCACGGCTCGCATCATTGTTTTGCGTTTCCTGGCCATCGCGACGGCTGTAAACAAAGATACCGCGCAGTTCCTGATCGCCTGCTGCGGCAGTGATGCCGTTGTGCCAGCTGCGGTTGGAGGAATCGAAGTCGCTCTGGTAGCCAAAGTAGGTGGTCTTACCCGGATGTAAATAGTCGTCTGGGGTCTTGTTACGGAACGAGACGGCACCACCAATGGCGGTGTTGGCCTGAGAGACTGAAGTCGCACCTTTATCAATATCCACGCGACCAAACATGTATGGGTCGATGTAATCGCGGCCAATACCGAAAGTATCTAAACCGGCACGGCTGACGTAGCTGCGTCCGGTGGCATCCGGCAGAGAAACGCCGTCAACGTTGATATCGACGCGGTTGCTTTCCAGACCACGGATGTTGTAGCCGGTGTAGCCCGCGCGATCGAAGCCACTTTTACCTGCTGAAGAGCCCCCGCTCGCTCCGGTTGCCGTCACGCCCGGTTCGTAACGCATGATGGTGCCGAAATCATTGCCACCATCACGCTGCATATCGGCGGCGGTAATGGTGCTTTTGCTACCGGCTTGTTTCTCCAGCTTCGGTGCAGTTACCGTCATAACCGACTCTGTAGTGGTGGATTTGTCAGCAGATAAAGCAAGTGTCGTGTTGTCGCTGGCTGCATAGCTGCAAGCGGCGTGAATAGCGGAAGACAAAATCGCAACTTTAAACAGACGTTGCTGGGTCATTCCCTGAAAGAGTGAAGACATGCGCGAAATACCTGGTTAATTGTTAGTATTCGCTCACTGGATTGCCGCCAAAAAAACGCGATATGCGTTAATAAACCGTAAAATGTGTGGACTTATTTTATGTAATAAATAATTTCGTCAGGAATGTAATGCAATTGGTAATCATTATCAATAAACTTTACACTAAGATGTATCTTAGACCGCACATTTTGTTAACTTGTTTATAATCAATAATTAAGAAGAGGCGCCTGATGTCGCAAAAACCGGCTGTGACGATTTACTACTGCACTCAATGCAACTGGCTGCTGCGTTCGGCGTGGATGGCGCAGGAACTGCTGCACACTTTTGCCGAAGATTTAGGCGCGGTGACGCTGAAGCCTGGCACGGGTGGCGTGTTTGAAATCTCGATTGATGGCACGGTGATTTGGGAGCGTAAACAGGAAGGCGGATTCCCGGATGCGGCCGCGCTGAAACAGCGCGTGCGTGATTTCTGCTGGCCGGATCGCGAGTTAGGGCACGTGGATAAGAAGAAGCCGGGTTAATCTTCGAGCGGAGCGATGCGCATGCCCTTAAGTCGCATCGAACATGACAGAATCGCCAGACATAGTGCCCGACTGCTCAACCCTCAGCCTCCTGCTCCAGCGGCCACAGCAGGCGATCCTGCGCGGTGCTTAGCGTGACGATGGCAGGATGATAAATGGCAAACGGTTCGGCCAGCGGGCACGCCAGATATTTGCCGTGCTGACTCGGCACGAACTCAGAGCGCGGTAGAAAAGCCGCGCCCTCAAAGCCCTGCTCCATCATCTCCAGCACCAGACGCGGTTCTGACACTTTGATGCTGATATTGATGTGGCTTAAGTTGCTAAACAGGGTGTTACGCAGCACTTCATAAGTGCCTTCACCACCAATGCGATGCAGCAAAATTAACGGAATCCCGTTGAGATCGGTAAATTTGAGGGTTTTTCCCGCCAGAATCGCGCTGTAATGCGTGGAAACCACGGCGATAGTATCAATCGGTTCCAGTTCACGCACAAACCACGCCTGGCGATCGTGTGGCACTTGCATCAGTGCAATATCGACACGCTGATCGACCAGCATCGCTTCCAGATGGCTGGAATCGGATACCACCACGTTGATATCCCACTCGGGACGGTTCTGATAATAACCCATCAGGATCGGGGTGAAATAACGCAGATACAGGTAGGAAATACCGATGGTGACGCGGCGCTGTTTGTGGGTAGCAATGGTGACCGTCTGCCGCTTTAAACTGTTCACCTGGCTGAGAATATCGCAGGCGCGGCGATAGAGAAAACTACCCGCTTCGGTTAACACCATGGCACGTGGCGTGCGCGTAAAAAGCGGTGAGCCAATCTCCTGTTCTAACTCTTGCAGACGTTTTCCCAACGGCGGTTGTGCGATGTTCAATAGCTTCGCGGCTTTACTGATCGAGCCCTGTTCCGCTATCGTGCAAAAATAATGCAATCGTTTCAGATCCATAATCCCTCCGCGCCCTGTTCGCGCTACTTTACCATGGCCGAAATCGATCCAACCGCGCTGAGCGCAAGCTTAGTGGATATAGATACTCCATAGGTGGCTGATCGGCATCACCAGCACCAGCGCCGGTAACATATTCGCCACTGGGAAGGATTTGATCCCGGCGATACGAAAGCCCGCCGCCAGCATCACAAACCCACCGGCTGCGGTGAAATCACTCATCATCGGTGCCGTGGTGTGCGGCATAATCAGTACCGCCGCCGAGGCCAGCACCAGTTGCACGATCAACTGTGGAATGGCAATCACCGCCACCGCATAACCGAGCAGCGTGGCAAATATCGCCGCCGTGAAGATATCCATGATGGATTTCACCAGCAGGATATTGGCATCGTGGGTCATGCCTTCGGTCATGGCACCAATAATGCCGGTGCCGCTGGCGCAGAACAGCACCATGATCGCCACATACTTTTCAGTGAACGCTTCACCACTCAATCCACCTTCTGCTGGCTGGCTTTGAAAACGGCTCACCAGCCCTTTCGCCAGATTTCCCAGTCGACCTATCTTCTGCTCCAGATAGGCATATTCACCCAGCGCCGCACCGAGGATCAGCGCCAGAATTACCGCCGGCAAACTGTGGATCTTGCCGATCAAAACAATGCCGAGGCCCATCGACGACAGGCCGAACGTCATGGGCAACGCGGTGCGCAGCCTCTCTGGCACTCTGGTGCCAAGAAAGGCGCCCACCAGCCCGCCAATCAGCACCGCGCTGCCGTTGACAAAGGGTCCCACTACCATAATTTACTCCTTACTTATCGTTATGTTTTTCACCCCAGCGTTTGAGGTTGCCCACATCGAGATCGAACAGATCGAGGGCACGCGCCACGCTGTGATGGACCATCTCATCCACGGACTGCGGCTGCTGATAAAAAGCCGGAACCGGAGGATAAATAATCCCTCCCATCTCCGTAACAGACTGCATATTGCGGATGTGCGCCAGATTGAGCGGCGTTTCTCGTACCATCAGCACCAGCCGGCGACGCTCTTTCAGGATCACATCCGCTGCTCGCGTCAGCAGATTGCTGGTCAGCCCATGGGCAATCGATGCCAGCGAGTTCATTGAGCAGGGCGCCACCAGCATGCCGAGGGTTTTAAACGATCCGCTGGAAATCGACGCGCCGAGATTGCTGATGCTGTGCACCTCATCGGCCAGATCCACCACATCCTGCCGTTGCCATTGGGTTTCCATCGAACGCGTCACTTCTGCGCCTTTGGTCACCACCAGATGCACTTCCACATCCTGATCGCGCAGCAACTGCAGCGCCTTCATGCCGTACTGAAAACCCGACGCGCCGCTAATGCCGACGATAATGCGCCTTCTGCTCACTGCTACCTCACTTACTCAAAATCAGGAAGAAAACGTTTCACATCCACCTCTTTGAACTTCGAGCGTTCAAAGTGCGCCTTCATGTGCCACGGCACGGTGCAATCAAAGATGGTTTTGCAGGTCACGCCCTGTTGGCTAATGCTGGCGCTGTATTCCGGCACCTGTGAAGGATCGAGCGGATGGCAGCGCACACCGGGAATGGTGAGATGATCGACATCGCCCTGATAGCGGGTTTGCATCGCCCACAAAATGTCGTCGGTGTCGAACACATCGACATCGTCATCCACCAGGATCACGTGTTTGAGTTCGGAGAAGGCGGCGAAGGCGATCAGTGCCGCCTGGCGCTGGCGTCCTTCATCCACTGCGGAGGCTTTTTTGAACTGGATGACGGCCAGTAATTTTCCGCCGCCAGAGGTGTGCGCATTGACGTTCAACACGCGCCCCGGCATCGCACGATCCAGCATATCCAGAATGCTGGCTTCCGTCGGAATGCCTGCCATGCTGACGTGTTCGCCACTCGGGCCCAGGGTGGTTTGCAGAATCGGGTGTTTACGATGGGTGACGGCTTTCACCTTGATCACCGGCAGCGCATCCTTGGCTTCGCCGGTGTATCCCGGAAACTCGGGCATCGCTTTACCCGTATTGGTGTTCTGATCTTCACGCACACGCACGTTCGGCAGCAGTTCGCCTTCAATCACGATTTCAGCATGGGCGATGGCTTTTTCATTGATGCTCACGCACGGCGTTAACTGCACCGGATAGCCGCGCAGCGCACCGGCAATGCTGAGTTCGTTGTAGCCCAGCGGGGTGGTCGGTGGTTCAAAGCAGGCGGCGATCTCAATCGCCGGATCGACACCAATACTGATCGAGATCGGCAGCGGCTGTCCGGCCTTTTCGGCTTTTTCACGGAAGGCGTCGATGTGACGACCCGGCGTCAGCCACATCGAAAGCTCATCACGGCTCTGAATGCACAGGCGATGGATAGTGATATCCGATTCGTGGGTTTCCGGATCCGAGGCGTAGCACATGCCCATGGTGAAATAGGGACCAGCATCTTCTTCAGTGTTGGTAGGTGCAGGCAACAGCGTGCGCAGATCGAAAGCCGGATCTTCCGCATAGTGCACCACTTCCTGGCACAGCGGTTTGGTGCGGGTCACCACCGGAGCAATCGCGTGGTGGACGGAATCTTTCAGCAGGAAGCCTAGCTTTTCAGGCGGGCAGTTGAGCAGATGGCCGACGCGCTCACGAGTCGACATCAAACCGGTGACCACGCGCACATCAGGGAAGCCTTTGACCTTATTGAACATCATCGCCGGACCTTTGCGGGTTGGACGTTCACAGGTGCCACCTGCGCCGACATAGCGATAAACACCAGACAGTTCGGCGTGTGGATCGACTTCAGTATCGGTGCTGACAAACTCGCCTTTCAGGCTGGTGAGTAGCGCGATGGCCGAGCGCAGATCGTGCACGGCTGGGGTTTTATTTTCAGACATACTTCTCTCCATAAACGCGTTAACTGCGATGGAGAAAAAGTAACGCCAAATAAAAAAGTTAAAAACTACCGTTTATATTCACAGGCTAAACCTTTTTGGTATGCCTGTAATAAAGGATGTTGGGATGTTTTTATTTTATGAATTTCGTAGCAGAAAGGTTAATACCACAGGCAATAAAAAAGGCGCGATTGTACGCGCCTTTAACCTGTTAACTGTTCGAAATTTTTTCCGTCGCTTCGTTCAGTGCATTAATCACAATTTCGAGCGACTCAGGCGAAATATCTTCCTGGGATAAGCGATGATTCAGCGTGTGACGAATATGATGAATCGCCTGCTCAACTTCCGGAATGCTGCGATTATTCACCAGAATCGCCAGCGAAGTCAGTCGCTCAATAATATTGGCAATATTCTCGCCGTTCTCGGCTAATAATGCGCGACCACCTTCATTGAGTGCGTAGGCTTTACGCGATGCATGTGCATCTACCACGCGGATCGCATCCATCTCTTCGAGCAAAGTGAGGTTAGGATAGATGATGCCAGGGCTGGGGGAGTATTCCCCTTTGGACAGCTCTTCCACTGACTTGATCAGCTCATAGCCATGCGCAGAACCGTTGGCGAGGAAATGCATCATCAACAGGCGGATATCACTGGCATCCAGCATCCTTTCCCGGCGCTTTTTACGCGCACCTGCACAGATTGCACGTTGTGCATTATCGGACTGCCATGGAAAATCCCGCTGCTGTTTCATTGCCTTCCCTGAGGTCAATTAAGGGAGGTTGATAGTAGTCTGCCGCCTGGCAAAATTCAACACAGGCGGCAGCGGGCGCGGCGAAGTCAGTTATTTCTGATGCCAGTAAGCCACCGCGCGCACGAAGTCGGTGTGGGCACCACGGCGTTGCGTGAAGTAGTCGCTCAGCAGTTTCACCGCTTCACCTTCACCGGTCAGCCAGATGAAATACTCTTCTGTGGGCAGTGAGATCTGATCCAGCTTTGCAATCAGCGGGCCGAGGTTGTCTACCTGCATGCTGCCACTGCCGAGCCAGGTCACCTGCACATTTGGCAGATCGCCGAGGTAATCACGCCCGGTGGTTTCATCGGCGTAGGCCAGCAGATGGATCTGCTGCGCCTGCATCTCAGCGTAGCGACGCTTAAAGGCTGGCAGACCGGTCTCATCGCACACGTAAATCTGGCAGGCATAATCCACGGGCACCACACAGGAGCCACGCGGGCCGCCCATGGCGATTTGATCACCTGGCTTTGCCTCATTCGCCCAGCTGCTGGCCACGCCGCCATCGTGAATATAGAAATCGAGCGTCAGGGAATCCGTACCGTTAAACGCCAGCGGCGTGTAGTCACGCGCAGCCGGACGTACGCCACCAGGCCAGACGATCCCTTCTTCGGTCATTTTCGGCAAGGCCAAAGCACTGCCAGCGTTGTCCGGGAAGAACACTTTGATGTGATCGTCGAACGATGGCGAATTGAAGCCCGCCAGATCGCTGCCGGTAAACTCGATGCGCCAGAATTCACCGGCGATTAAGGTTTTGCTCGCCACGGTGATATGACGGAAGCGTAATTCGTTACGTACGCGCTTCGGTGCGCGATCGTTGGTGTTTTTTTGCAAGAGTTCTCTCCAGGCAGATGCATCATGCTGACGTCCCTGCCAATCGGTGTATTTAAAGGATTGCCAGTGCTTCGGCGGCCATTTCCGCGACCTGTGAGTCGTTAGCGCCGTGCGCCCCGCTCACGCCAACCGCGCCAATCACTTCGCCGTTGAGCCATAAAGGAATACCGCCTTCCAGCGGGGTGACGCCGGGCGTGGCCAGAAAACTCGGGCTGCCAGCGTTGATGAAGGTCTCAAATTCTTTTGACGGTGCACGCAGCAGTGCTGCCGTGCGCGCTTTGCCCAGCGCCACCGTCGGGCTGATGCCAATCGCCTTGTCGCTACGATCCAGGCTCACTAACTCGCCCGCACGATCCACCACGGCCACACTGATATGCCAGCCGAATTCTGCTGCGGCCTCAAATGCGGCGTTAATCACCACGCGCGCAGCTGCCAAAGAGATGGTGTGACAAGGGCTTGCCAGCGCACTGCCGGCCGATGCTGATTGTTTATCCATAATTTTGTCCCGTACCGGACGTCAGAAGTCCGCGCATGAATCAAACGTTATCGAAAATCATTCTCATCTGACGTCAGGAAGAATAGCTATGATATATCTTCGATGCAATGCCGAAAAATGCTATTGGGAAAAGTTGCAGAATTTTCGGTGTGGCCTGGGTAGGTATTAACGCCGACGGGGGTTTCAGGAGAGCACCGCAGCGACCACTCCCGCACAGGGAATTGAGTTGGACTCGCGAACAACAGCAAGCAACGATCGCGCCGCAACAAACGTGCGGCGTGTCATCGATATTAACGGAGTAAAGCGCGGTAAAACGGAGGTGAAATCAGGCCTGATGGTTACTGCAGTTGACGAAGCTATTGTCATCCTGGCTGTGCTGCGGCAGCGGGTTATCACCCACAATTTCATGCTGCTGGCAGTGAGTCTGGTGAGGATGCAAGCCCCCCGGCGGAGAGAAAGGTTCAGCCATCTGTGCACTTGCCAGCGAGGAAAACGCCACAAGCGCTGTCATGAGGAACAACGGTAAAAGTCGCATAATTTTTTCTTTTTCACTTTAGCGGTCCAGAGCGGACCAGGAATGCAGGTGATTATCCAGCCTGATGTGTGGCGGCTGGTGTTTTACGCGGCCAATCAGGTTTCGATGGAGGATTTTACGCCAGTTACGGCGAATATTTTATAAAATCGTGCGGTTAGTCACAGATAACCGCACGATTTATGCATTAGCAGGTGGAGACCGGAATGTAGAAAGTGCCCTGCAGCAAATCGGGCGTGCTGTATTTCAGATCCAGCTTGAGCAGGTCTTTACCGGCCCGGCGCGCCACACCCAGTGCAGGCAAGTGGTTGTAGTAAATTTCGGCGGTAAACGCGTTAATCTCTTCCGGCGTACCGTGCCAGTCAATTTCCGCATATAAACCACTCTCGCCGGTCCAGTTCTGCACGTTGCGCGGCAGCACATCGGCATACTGACTTTCCAGCGCCTGGAACAAGCTAATGTGCTGCTGATCGGCAGAATTCACTCCCGGACTGAACTGGAAGCCCAGCCAGCCACGGCTGACATGTTTACCGGCAAAGCGGACAAAATCGCGGGTATGCTGCGCGACCACCTGATTATGATGATCGATGTATTCGCCAAAGCGGCATTCCCACTCAATCACTTCACCACACAGCTGCAACTCCGGCTTCTCGGCCAGACGCGCGTTGACCCACGAACGCTGCGTGGAAATACGACTGTGGAAATCCTTCATCAGCATGTCCGGGATACGACGATAGGCGCCGGGCGTCATGGAGAAGTGGCTTTTGAATACCCTCGTGAAATTCTGCTGGTTATCGAAGCCAAAGCGCACGGCAATATCGATCAGCGGCATGCTGGTCAAACGCAGCGCCATCGCTGACATGGTCAGGCGACGCTTGCGCGTATACGAGGCCAGCGTTTGGCCGGTCATCTCTTTGAACATGCGCTGCATGTGCCACTTGGAGTAACCAGATTTCAGGGTAATCAGATCGATATTGAGCTCATCGGTCAGATTCGCCTCTATCCAGTCCACCAGATCGTTGATGTACTGTTTTTTAAGATTCAGGCTGAGCATGATTTTTTCAATCGAGTGATAAGTGTGAAGGTAATGAATTTGCGCGATTAGTCACATAAATATAACAAAAACGTATTACTTACGTAAGGAAGAGTAAAGGCAGCGAGGCGGGAAAAGCATTAATTGCTTAGGTTACTAACGTTTTAGGGTCAATTTTTGCACTGCGATAATGTGAATAAGGTCGCTATTACCAGCGACCTTCACGCGATATTTGTAACGGGGTGCACACTGTTGCGAAACCGGTCTCTGTGAAGACTCAGTGCGTATGCATGCCTGCCGCGTTCATCATCATACGAAACAGTGATGCCACCACACCCAGTGCCAGCACGCTTGCGCCATAAATAATGACCAGCCACATCACCCGCTTCCACCATGGCGACGGCGTTACCCTGTCTTTCATCTTGCTGACCTGGATTGGCATATCAATGGTACCCCTCATCGGCTTTGATTTTTCCGCGGAACACGTAGTAACTCCAGAAGGTGTAACCCAGAATCACCGGAATAATCAGTAAAGCGCCCACCAACATAAACGCCTGGCTGCTGGCTGGAGACGCGGCCTGCCAGATAGTGATCGACGGCGGTACGATGTTTGGCCAGATGCTAATGCCCAGACCGGAAAAACCGAGGAAAATCAGCGCCAGCGTCAAAAGGAACGGTGAGTAATGCGCCTCACGCTTGATGGCGCGCACAATCCCCCACGAGCACAGCACCACCAGGAGCGGAACCGGCAGGAACCAGAACAGGTTGGGGCGTGAGAACCAGCGTTGCGCGATATCCGCGTGGGTGAGCGGCGTCCAGACACTGATAATGCCGACCACCAACAGCAGCGTCAGGGTAAGTGGCGTGGCCAGCGCTGACATTTTGCGGTGCAGGTCGTGCTCGGTTTTCATAATCAGCCAGGTGCAGCCCAGCAGTGCATAAGCAATCACTAAGCCAATACCGCAGAACAGCGGGAACGGCGCCAGCCAACTCATTGCTGAACCGACATATTCACGGCCAGACACCGGGAAACCATTAAGAATGGCGCCCACGGCCACGCCCTGACTGAAAGTCGCCAGCAGCGATCCGGCGATGAACGATTTATCCCAAAACGGACGATGCTCTTCGGTGGCTTTAAAACGGAACTCAAACGCCACGCCGCGAAAAATCAAACCGATGAGCATCGCGGTTAATGGGATCGATAGCGCATCCAGCAGCACCGAATAGGCTAGCGGGAATGCGCCATACAGCGCTGCGCCACCCAGTACCAGCCAGGTTTCGTTACCGTCCCACACTGGCGCCACGGTGTTGACCATCATGTCGCGCTCGATCGGATCTTTGTTGAACGGCAGCAATAGACCAATACCCAAATCGAAGCCATCCATCACGATATACATCAGGGTGCCAAACACGATGATGGCGAACCAGATAATAGAAAAGTCGATCATAATTATTGCTCCCCACGTTTATGGGTATTGGCCGCTGACAGCGGACGAGCCGGTGTGTGTTGCTCGCCCGGGCCACCGTGCGCCACTTCTCTACCTTCACCGGTCACTGGACCTTGTTTAATCAGGCGCATCATGTAGTGATAGCCGACACCAAACACCGAGCAGTAGACCACGATGAACGCCATCAGGCTGATGCTCATATGCAGATTGCCATGGGCGGAGACCGCATCAATGGTGCGCTGCACGCCATATACTACCCACGGCTGGCGACCCATTTCGGTGGTGATCCATCCCGCCAGAATGGCGATCAGCCCCGATGGCCCCATCAGCAAGCAGAACCACAAAAACGGCCGTGACTGATACAGGCGCTTCTTCACCCGCAGCCACAGGCTGATCACTCCCATACCGATCATCAACAAACCGAGCGCTACCATCACGCGGAACGACCAGAAAATCACGGTGGAGTTTGGGCGATCCTCTTTCGGGAAGGTTTTCAGTGCCGGGATCTGCTTCTCGAGGCTGTGCGTCAGAATCAGGCTACCGAGATAGGGAATCTCCAGCGCATATTTGGTGCGCTCCTGCTCCATATCCGGCACACCGAACAGAATCAGTGGCGTGGCTTCACCCGGCTTGTTTTCCCAGTGCCCTTCTATCGCCGCGATTTTGGCTGGCTGATATTCCAGCGTGTTCAGGCCATGCGCATCGCCGAGAAACGCCTGAATCGGTGAGACGATCAGTGCCATCCACAGCGCCATCGAAAACATCTTGCGCACGGCAGGGTTGTCATTGCCTCGCAGCAGATGCCAGGCCGCTGAAGCGCCGACAAAGAAGGCACTGGCGAGGAAAGCCGCGGTGGACATATGTAGCAATCGGAACGGGAATGAAGGGTTAAAGATGATCCTGAGCCAGTCCTGCGGCACCACAACGCCGTTTTCGATGATGTAACCCTGTGGGGTGTGCATCCAGCTGTTACTGGCCAGAATCCAGAACGTTGAGAAAATGGTGCCTAACGCCACCATGCAGGTAGCGAAGAAGTGCAGACCAGGACCGACGCGATTCCAGCCAAACAGCATCACACCGAGGAAACCCGCTTCCAGGAAGAAGGCGGTTAACACTTCATAGGTGAGCAGTGGCCCGGTGATACTGCCGGCAAACTGCGAGAAACCACTCCAGTTAGTACCGAACTGGTAGGCCATTACCAGCCCGGAGACCACGCCCATACCGAAGTTAACGGCAAAGGCTTTGGACCAAAAATGATAGAGATCGCGATAGGTCTCGTTGCGGGTTTTCAGCCACATCCCTTCGAGCACCGCCAGGAAACTGGCGAGGCCGATGGTGATGGCTGGAAAAATAATATGGAAGGAGACAGTAAAGGCGAACTGTATCCTTGCCAGGTGAAAAGCATCTAATCCAAACATTGCTTACCTCATTGCCACAAAGTGCACTGGAATTTTTACTTATAATGAACAACAGCGTGCGGGGAGTTATTTCGTCTTATCGAATGAAAGGTCGCACTAATGTAAAGGGAAGACGCCATAACGAAAATAAACAGAGGAAGTCTGTAAAACTATAACAGTGTTTTTTGATGGCGATCATTGTCTCGATCAGAGACTAATTGATTGATATGACTGCCCAAAGGTTAACAATTCTCACTTATTGTGACGATATTGTTATTGATCCATAAGGCAGAACTTCAGCGTTAACAGGTAAGCACTTCATTTGATTATTATTATATACAGACTACAGAAAGGTTAATTAACTTTCTCGCTAAATGGCGTGTCAATAATTCCAGACAATATGGTGTTATCCCGATTGTTAATTAAAATGGCCTGTTTTTAATACCAAACGATATATTTTTCCAGACCTGCACTCAGCGCATCGCGCTCTCTTCACTCTTAACGCTTTGCGGCATAGCGTTTGCAAGCATTAACCCGCTGTGCTTTTTTAGAGCAGCAAAGCCATCGGTTAATCAGCGAAGGAGAGGTTATGACCCGTCTTACCGCACAGGATTTTCCCCAGGAACTGCTTGAGTTATATGACTATTACGCGCACGGCAGGATCAGTAAACGTGAGTTCATCACCCTGGCCGCCAAATTCACCATCGCCGGTATGACCGGTGCCACCCTGCTTACCGCCATGAGCCCCAACTATGCACTGGCGCAGCAAGTTGAATTCACCGACCCCGAGATCAAACCCGAATACATCCACTATCCCTCTCCGCAAGGCCATGGCGAGGTGCGCGGCTATCTGGTGCGTCCAGCCAAGGCAACCGGCAAAGTGGGCGCGGTGGTGGTGGTGCATGAGAATCGCGGACTGAATCCATACATTGAAGATGTCGCACGTCGCGTGGCCAAAGCCGGATATATCGCGCTGGCACCGGATGGCCTGAGCTCAATGGGCGGTTATCCGGGCAATGATGAAGAGGGTCGTGCAATGCAGGCCAAAGTCGATCCCACTAAGTTGATGAACGACTTTTTTGCTGCCGTCGATTTCCTGATGCACCACGAGGAAGGCACTGGCAAGGTGGGGATCACTGGCTTCTGTTACGGCGGCGGCGTGGCGAATGCTGCTGCAGTGGCCTTCCCGGAACTGGCTTGTTCGGTGCCATTTTATGGTCGCCAGCCCAAAGCGGAAGACGTGCCGCGCATCAACGCCCCGCTACTGCTGCACTATGCCGCGTTAGACAAAGGCATCAACGAAGGCTGGCCAGCGTATGAAGAGGCGCTGAAAGCTAACCATAAAACCTATGAAGCCTATATCTATCCCGGCGTAAATCATGGCTTCCACAACGACTCGACCCCGCGTTATGACAAAGCGGCAGCAGAGTTAGCGTGGAGCCGAACATTGGGGTGGTTTGAGAAATATTTGCACGGATAATGCCAGCACCCGGCGGCGGGACGCGCAACGAGGACGGCCCCGGGGCCGCCCTCTTCTCACGGTTACAGTGCGAAATGTCGCAATGCTTCACGATTGATTTCAATGCCTAATCCCGGCCCGTTCGGGATTTGCACCCACCCTTTTTGCTGCACAATGGGCTCAGCAATGATGGCCTGTCGAATCGGATGCTCGGTTTGATCGAATTCAAGCAGCGGCTGAACCGGCTGTAACGACGTGGGCGTATGCGTGGGCACTGTCGCCATCCATTGCAACGAAGCTGCAATACCAATGCCGCTGCCCCAGACATGCGGATTGACGCGCACACCAAACGCCTGCGCCATATCAGCAATCTTCTTGCACTCTGATAAACCACCGGCCGCACAAATATCGGGTTGGATAATATCCATCGCCTGCTGTGTCAGCACTTCGCGGAAACCATAGCGGGTGAATTCGCACTCGCCACCGGCTACCGGGATATCAATCGCGGCTTTCACTGCACGGTAGCCGGCTAAATCTTCCGGCGGCACTGGCTCTTCAAACCAGCCAATATCCAGCTCTTCCACTTCCCGGCCAAGCCGAATGGCGGCTACCGCATCATAGGCATGATTGGCATCAATCATTAGCGCCGCGTCTTCGCCAATGGTGTCTCGAATGGCCCGCGTCACGGTCGCATCCTCGCGCACGCCAAATCCCACTTTGAGCTTCATTGCCTGGAATCCCTGCTCTATGTAACCCGCCGCTTCTTCGCACAAATAGTGCAGCGGATCCCCACTGTCACGCCGATACAATCCGGTGGCATAGGCCTGCACTTCGGTTCGCGTGGCGCCACCCAGCAGTTGATAAGTCGGGACGCCAAAATATTTGCCGCGCAGATCCCACAGCGCGATATCAATGCCGCTCAATCCCTGAATCACCACGCCTTTTTGGCCGTGGTCGCGCAGTCTGGCGTAAAGTTCCTGCCAGAGAAACTCGCTGCGCAATGCATCTTCGCCAATCAACATCTGCCCGAGTTCCTCCACCACCGCTTTGGTGATGCGCGCCGGACCGTAGCACTCTCCCCAGCCAACCAGCCCCTGATCGGTCACTATCTCCACCAGCATCGCGGTGCGGGTATCATAACGGGCACGTGAATAGGCGAACGGTTGGCTAAGTTTGGCACTCAGCAGATGCGTATTAACCGCGGTGATTTTCATGATTGTGGCTCCTGCGGGGTGTCAAAAATTTCACTCATGATGCGTCCATCAAGATCGCGTGTGCTAAGACCAAGCCAGTGCGCCAGCGTTGCCGCCGGATCGGTCATGCGGTAAGGCCCACGCTGCTGGCGCGGATGATAGTAGCCTTGTCGAATACCTTTGCCCCACGCCAGCATCACGCCATAGTTGGAGCCAAGCGCGGTTTCTGCGGTGGGTTTCTGCGGGCCATGATTTGCGCCAGGCTCCTCCACAGCACAAATATCTTCACCCGTCTGGCTAACGCCCCAAACGAAACCGGTGTTGTAGGCAAAGACAATGTCGCCTGCGCAGTCGCCCCAGAATCCCAGAGCCACTGCATCGTCACGTCGCAGCGCGATACTCACCGCGTTATGCACGCCATCGCCCTCCTGCACCTGCCAGCCGCTCAGCGCCTGCAGGGTGCGCGCGCAGAGATCGTCAACCTGCTGTGGCGCGACGATGTCATGATTCACGAAGATTTCCAGGCCGCCACGCTCTGCTTTGAGATAGAGCGGCGAACGAGCCATATCTGGCAAGCCTTGCGCGTCCAGCACGGCCAGCGCCTGCTTTTGCAGATAACGATAGATGTCGCACATATAACTGTTGGGCACAGCGCCGTGATCGGAGGCGAGCATCACCAGCGTTTCCTCGTCCGTTTCATCCAGTAAGCGGCCAATGCTGTGATCAAGGATTTGGTAACTGCGACGCATCACCGCGTCGTATTGTTCTGCCTGCTGTGCATCAAAGAACGGAGAGTCTGGATCGGTCTGCCCAAGGCAGTTGTGGTGCGATTCGTCCACCAGTCGGTGCACCGTGGCCCACAATGCAAACCCCTGGCGTTGCGTTAATTCCAGCGCGCTATCCACCAGCCACTGTGACTGCTCATCGCCCTCCTGCCAGGTTGCCGCCAGATAAGGGGTATGCGGCGCCGCTTTCGCCACCCATTTGCTGAAGAAAGGCGTTTGCTGCTGTAAATAACGCGCATCACTGCTTAGGGCATCGGTACGCGTTACCTGGCTTTGCAAAATTTCGATATTGCCCTGCGTATCGCATTCACCGCAGTAAAAACGCACGCTGCCAGGAATGCCATCGGCGGCAAGCGACAGCCAGGGAGACCACTCTCCGATCGGCAGGACAACTCGCTGTTCACCGAGCAGCAGGGAGGGCTGTCCCTGCTCAACCTGCAGCGTTAACGCCAGCTCATCGCCCTGCCCGCCGCGTAACCTCAGGATATAACCCTCTTCGCTCACCTCAAGCGCCTGCCACGCGCCTTTATTGTGATACGCCAGCGCACTTTTCGGGGGCCAGCCCAGCGTTTGTTGCTTTGCACCGCCCTGGCCTAAACGCTCGCTGAGGCGCGTGGTGTGTCCCATTGGCCGGAATATCTCGCCCGGCCACGCCTGCGCACGTCCCCAATAGGGCGCAAAGCTGAAGTGGTCGCCATCGGCTTTAACGCTTTCCGGAAAATGCACCAGTGCCGCACGCTGTCCAGCCTCTTGCAGGGTTGCCAGCAAGTTGTGGCTTTGCTGATTGTCGGGCGGCAATCCCTGACCAATCCAGCTGGTGCCGGGACTCTGCCCGGTCAGAAAGGTCACCCAGTTCACATCGCCCCATGCCGAGATAAAGGGCAGCAACTCCGCTGCAGAACCCTGCTGTAACATGCGGGCAATGTGGGGCAGCGCGCCCTGTGCCACATAGCGTTTCAGCAGCGGCATGGTCAGGCCGTCAACGCCAAAAATAATCGCCTTGCGCATCGTAACTCCTGTCAAAGAGAGGGCGTGAGTCGCACGCCGGGAGAGGGGAAGCCAGGCTGCTGCATCAGCCCTTCCAGAATACTTTGCAGGCTACTGCGGATGTGGAGTCGCATCGCCTGTTCGGCCGCATCGGCATCGCGCGATTGCATGGCCGCTAAAATCTGACAATGCTCGAGCCAGGATTGCCATTTACGGCCTGGCAGATTCATCGCGATAACGTGAAAAAGCTGAAGACGATCCAGATAAAGCGTCATGATGCTGCTGATATAGGGATTGTCGGCGTGCGCAAAGATCAGCGTATGGATCTCATCACCAGCATCGGTAGCATTCAGTTCATCGTCACGCAGACCTTGCTCCAGCGCGGCCAGCTTATCCGCCATTACTGCCAGCTCATGATCGGGCGTTCGCTGCGTCGCCTGCCGCGTGGCAATCCCTTCCAGAGCCTCACGAATGACAAACAGCTGTTGAATATCCTGCAATTTGATTTCGCTGACGAACCAGCCTTTGCGTGGCGTTAACTCCACAAAGCGTTCCTGCTGCAGGCGATACAGCGCTTCACGTATCGGCGTGCGACTCATGCCCAACTGATCAATCAATCCCATCTCTGTCAATGAGCTCCCCGGAGCCAGCGTCAGTGACAAAATCATCTCTTTGATACGCCGATACGCTATTTCGCTGAGCGAAGGCTTGTAGCCAGGACTCTCCATTACGCTTCCTCCCCAACATCGCGCAGTTCAAAACGTTTGATCTTGCCGACCATGAACAGATAGAAAAGGATCACTGCCACCGCATGCGCGATCACGAACCACAACACGCCGTTGAAAGATCCGGTGAGTTGCAGGATGAAGCCGATGATGATCGGCGTGGTGATGCTCGACGCATTGCTGAAGGTGTTAAGCACGCTGCCGGATAAACCTGCGATCTCTTTTGGCGCGGTGTCAGCGTTGACCGTCCAGCCCATGCCGCCTATGCCTTTGCCGAGGAAAGAGGCCGCCATAATCGCGATAACGGCAGTTTCTGAGTCGGTGTAATTACACAGCACCATTACGCAACACAGCAGCATGCCGCAGACAATCGGCAGTTTGCGCGCCAGTGAAAGCGACATCCCGCGACGAATCAGCACATCTGACAGGAAGCCGCCCATAATGCCGCCAAGGAATCCGCATACTGCCGGAATGGCAGCGACAAACCCCGCTTTCATGATGGTCATGTGCTTTTCCTGCACCAGGTAAACCGGAAACCAGGTGATGAAGAAGAAGCCAATCGCGTTTAAGCAATATTGCGCAAGGTAGATGCCCAGCATCATGCGGCTGCTGAGTAGTTGTTTCAGCCAGCTGAGGCGCGGCTTGTGCTTATCGCCATCCATATTCACCAGCGCCCCACCCTGCTGCATATGATCCAACTCAGCCTGGTTCGTCATCGGATGGGACAAGGGGTCGTGCACCAGTTTGCGGAATAGCGGCAGGAAGGCGATGCCGATCAGACCCAGCACGGTAAACACCGAGTGCCAGCCGTAGGTATGTGCCAGCCAGCCCATCAGCGGGGCAAAAAATACGGTGGCACCGTATTGCGCGGAGGCAAAGATCGCCGCCGCCGTGCCGCGCTCAGAAGCCGGGAACCAGGCCGCCACCAGGCGACTGTTCGCCGGAAATGACGGTGATTCCGCCGCACCGACTAAAAATCGCAGACAAAACACCACCACGACCGCCGCCGCGCCAGTGACAAAGCCCGCGAGGCCGGTCATCAGGGTGAACAGCGACCAGAAAAAGATACTCAGGCTGTAGATCAGTTTCGAACCGTAGCGATCCAGCAACCAACCGCCCGGAAGCTGAAACAGTACATAGGCCCAGCCAAATGCCGAAAAGATCACACCCATGTCTACGGCATTGAGCCCAAGATCTTTTGCCATCCCCGGCCCCGCCAGCGAGATCGAGGCGCGATCGGCATAGTTAATCAGCGTGACAAAAAACAGCACGGCGACCACCAGCCAGCGCACGTTCGTTCTGCGTGCACTGATCGCCTTATCCAGCGTTATCGATTTAGATTGTCCCTGTGGCATGACGTACCTCATGACGACAGCATTAACCTCTTGGCCGTGGTGTTTTTGGCCCCGTAACGCATCAAATTCAAGTTGGATGCGGATTGTATACAACGTAGATACAGGCTGGAGAGCGCGCCAGCGGGATTACGGGTAACCGCTGTTTTTTGGTCATAAAGTGTGAGAAGGATCGAGAGATTCAGGGGAAGATCAGGAAAAAATGTGATGATGATCGAAGTGAAAAAAGGTCAGGTCAGCGCCGCGCGCCGACCTCGCGATTCAGGCAGATTGCGCATCCTTCACAATGCGATGCACATTGCTTTCCAGCCAGTCGGCCAGGCCAATCACATGCCCTTCAACTTCACGTCCGAGCGGCGTCAGGCGATATTCCACATGCGGTGGCACCACTTCATAGGCGATACGTTCGATAAACCCATCTTCTTCCATATAGCGCAGCGTTTGCGCCAGCATGCGTTCACTGACGCCACCGATCTTGCGGCGCAGTTCGCTAAAACGCAGCGTTTCTTCGCGCAGCGCTAATAATACCAATACGCTCCAGCGGCTGGTGATGCGCTTGAGCACGTCGCGTGAAGGGCAATTTACATTGAGCAGCTCGCCACGGATAAATTTATTACTCAATTTTTCAGACATTTATGCTGCCTCTTCCAAACTAACAAATCTGTAAGTACTTACTAAAAGTTAGTTTATCCCTTAGGCTGATTTCATTCCAGCTCAAACTGAAGGAGAACATCATGATTGCGATTACCGGTGCCACAGGCCAACTGGGCCGTTTGGTGATTAACGAGTTACTGAAGAAAGTCCCTGCCAGCGAAGTGATTGCGGCAGTGCGTTCACCTGAGAAAGCAGACGATTTGAAAGCGCTGGGCGTGACGTTGCGCGCGGCGGATTACAGCAAGCCAGACACGCTGAAAAGCGCGTTCAGCGGCGTCGACAAACTGCTGCTGATCTCTTCCAGCGAAGTGGGGCAGCGTGAAGCGCAGCACCAGGCGGTGATTGATGCGGCAAAAGCGGCGGGCGTGAAATTTATCGCTTACACCAGCCTGTTGCATGCGGACACCACCACGCTGGGTCTGGGCGTCGAGCATCGCGCCACAGAAGCGATGCTGAAGGCCTCAGGCGTGCCCTATGCCCTGCTGCGTAATGGCTGGTACACCGAAAACTATGCCGCCAGCATTGCCCCAGCGCTGGCGCATCACGCCTTTATTGGCGCGGTGGGTGAAGGCCGCATCTCATCGGCCGCTCGTGTAGACTATGCCGCCGCCGCCGCTGAAGTGATCAGTCGTGACGATCAGGCAGGTAAAGTGTATGAGCTCGCTGGCGATGAGAGCTATACGCTGGCCGAGTTCAGCGCCGAGATTGCTAAACAGTCTGGCGAGCAAGTGGATTACATCAACCTGCCGCCTGCTGAGTTTGAGGCAGCATTGAAAGGCGCCGGTTTGCCGGATGCGCTGGCAGAACTGCTGGCGGACTCCGATGCCGGTGCCGCACAAGGCGGGCTGTTTGATGACAGCCGAGCGCTGAGCAAACTGATTGGTCGCCCGACCACGCCTTATGCCGAGGTGATTAAAGTCACACTGGCAAAATAATGCCTGTTCAGGCCAGCGAAAGCTGGCCTGATTCCCGTCTCGTATGCCACCAAATGATCAAAGCCAAACGCAGTATTTAAGCCAAATAATGGCGATTTTCTTATTTACAGATAATTCTGTGCACTGATTTGAACCACCATTTAAAACATTGCTTTCACTTCCTGAAATATAGCTTGTTGTAATCGCTGTAAATTCACTAAAAAGCCGGATCAATCGACAAGATTTATTACGTTCATAGATATTTCGCATTGTTGTCTCAGCTATTCAAAGCTCTATAATTTGTGCTTTGAGCAACCAGGCAATTTCAGGAGGCCGCTATTAATACTAACCACCAGCAACGTCAAGCTTTCGGGGAACACGAAGCCCATGCTGATCTGGGGTATCAATACGATCCTCACGAATTTATCCGCGAAGGCATGGAGGATTCCGAGCCGGAACCGGAGCTGATCCAGGGTCTGCCCGCGCCAGATGCGCTCACCCCTGCCGATCGCTATCTTGAACTGTTCGAGCACGTGCAGATGTCGCGCATATTTCCGGATGGAAAAACATTCCCGGACTGCGCGCCAAAATATGATCCGCTGGATATATTAATCCGCTATCGTCGCACCCGTCGCTCGGCCGAATTCGATCTCGAAAAATTCGTGCACGACCATTTTTATTTGCCGCAGGTGAATGAAAGTTTTTATGTTTCCAATCCGGATAAATCGCTGACGGAACATATTGACGAGTTGTGGCCGGTGTTAACCAAAATGCCGCAGCAGCATTTACCGCACTCATCGCTGCTGCCGCTGCCAAAACCTTATGTGGTGCCAGGCGGGCGTTTTGGTGAGACCTATTATTGGGACTCCTATTTCAGCATGCTCGGCCTTGCCGATGCCGGGCGTGACGATTTGCTGCGCGACATGGCAGATAACTTCGCATGGCTAATCGATAATTACGGCCACGTGCCAAACGGCAACCGGACTTATTATCTCAGCCGCTCACAGCCACCGGTGTTTGCCCTGATGGTGGAGCTGTTTGAAGAGGATGGGATTCGCGGTGCCAAGCGTTATCTCGACCAGCTGATGAAAGAGTATCAGTTCTGGATGGATGGCGCGGGCGAGCTGATGCCACATCAGGCGTATCGTCACGTGGTGCGTATGCCGGATGGCTCGCTGCTCAACCGCTACTGGGATGACCGCGACACCCCGCGCGATGAGTCGTGGATGGAAGACGTGGAAACTGCCAGCAAATCGAGCCGACCGGCTAATGAGGTGTACCGCGATTTGCGTGCCGGTGCCGCATCGGGCTGGGATTACTCCTCACGCTGGTTGCGCGATCCGCAGCGTCTGGCCAGTATTCGCACTACCCAGTTTATCCCTGTGGACCTGAATGCGTTTCTCTACAAGCTGGAGCTGATGATCTCCACCCTGTCACACGCCAAAGGTGAAGAGCTAACGGCGCTGGCGTGGCAGAAAAAAGCCGATACGCGTAAGCAGGCAATTCATCGTTACCTGTGGGATGACACCGCAGGCGTGTACCGTGATTACAACTGGCGCGACGAACGCTTTGGTGCCTTCACGGCAGCGGCTGTGGTGCCGCTGTTCCTCGGCCTGGCCACGCCGGAGCAAGCGCATCTGCAGGCGGTGGCGCTGCGCCAGTTGCTGCTGACGCAGGGCGGTCTGGTGACATCGATGGTAGAGAGCGGTGAACAGTGGGATAAACCCAACGGCTGGGCACCATTACAATGGATGGCGGTAGTGGGTCTGAATCATTACGGCGAAGAGACGCTGGCGACAGAGATTGCTGTTAACTGGCTGACCACGGTGAAGAACTTCTATTCGCTGCATCACAAGCTGGTGGAGAAGTATGACATCAGCGGCGATCGTGCCCGTCCGGGTGGCGGCGGTGAATATCCACTGCAGGATGGATTTGGCTGGACCAACGGTGTGACCCGCAGGCTAATGTCGATGTACGGGCATCTGCTGGCGGATTAAAACAGAAAGGGCGCATCAGCGCCCTTTCTTTTTGGTGGTCATTATCGCAGCGGCTTATTGCGCATCTGTAAGCGGCGATGCAGCCCTGGATTCGCGCGATAAATTGCGCCGCTACGCAACCTGCGCTTATTTATTTCCCTGCAAGAATGCCAGTAAGTCGTCGTTCAACCGATCCTGATGCGTCACCGCAAAACCGTGCGGGCCGTTCTCATACACTTTCAGCTCCGAGCCCTCGATCATCTCGTGCACCAACTTACCGGTGGCTTCAAACGGTACGATCTGGTCGTTGCTGCCGTGAATCACCAGCGTCGGCACATCTACTTTGGCGATATCAGCGCGGAAATCGGTTTCCGCAAAAGCCGTCACACAATCAATCGTGCCTTTCAGTGAGGCCAGCAGCGCGATATTCAGCGTCTGCGTCATTACGCCATCTGAAATAGTCTGGCCCGCGTTGGCCCCATAAAACGGCGTGGCGAAGTCTTTGATAAACTGCGCACGATCTTTACGCAAGCCGTCTTTGATACCATCAAACACTGCTTTTTCAACACCTTCCGGATGGTCATCGGTTTTGCCGAAGATTGGCGTCACCGCGCCCAGTAGTACCAGCCCTTTCACTTTCGCCGTACCGTAGCGACCGATATAACGTGAGACATCACCACCGCCCATTGAGAAGCCCACCAGCGTGATGTCATCCAGTTGCAGATGCTCAATCAGCGCATGAATATCATCGGCGAAGGTATCGTAATCATAACCTTCCCACGGCTGCTCAGAGCGACCGAAGCCGCGACGGTCAAACGCAATCGCACGATAGCCGCGTTCAGCGAGGAAATTTAGTTGGCTATCCCACATATCGGCATCCAGCGGCCAGCCGTGGCTGAACAGAACTGGCTGACCTTTGCCCCAATCTTTGTAATACAGGTTAACGCCGTCTTTCGCTTTGAATGTGCTCATGTTTTTTTGCTCCGTTAAGTGAGTGATGTTGTGTCTGCTAATCAAACTACATTCGGTTGCTGCAAAAACCTAAAGCAGAGATTTTGACAACTTGTTCAAAGATTTTTGCCCTGTGAAGCTGTCAAAAAAGCCTGAACAAGTTGGCCGATTTTTTCCGCTATGAAGCGTCTGGCGGGATTCGTAAGGTGCATACATCGCACATTTACAGGAACACGATGATGAGCCAGCAAAACCCAATGACGCCACGCGGCGGTGCTTTTTCTCCCTTCGCCTACGGGCTGTTCGCCCTGATCTGGACCGCCTCAGTGCTCGGCAACACCGGCAGCTTTATTCGCGATGTCGCCAGCGCCTGGTTAGTTACCGGCTTATCCGATAACCCAACCGCCGTGGCTTTAATGCAAACCGCTGCCACCCTGCCGGTGTTTCTGTTGGCACTGCCAGCGGGCGTGCTCTCCGATATCGTCGATCGCCGCCGTCTGCTAATCGTGGTGCAAATCCTGATGGCCAGCGTCAGCGGCACTCTGCTGGTGCTGTCGCACAATCACTGGCTCACCGTGGAATGGCTAATCGGCCTGACCTTTGTCGGTGGCATTGGTGCCGCGCTGTTTGGCCCGGCCTGGCAGGCGATTGTGCCCGAACTGGTGCCACGCCATGAGCTGAAAAACGCCGTGGCGCTCAACTCGCTAGGCATCAATATTGCCCGCGCCATCGGTCCTGCCACTGGCGGTTTGCTGCTGGCAAGTTTAGGCGCCATGGCGGCCTACGGTGCCGATGTGGCGAGTTATTTTTTCGTTATTGCTGCCCTGCTGTACTGGAAACGTCCGGCGAAAGCCAAAACCGAACTCAACGAACACTTCTTTGGTGCCTTCCGCGCGGGCCTGCGCTATGTCAAAGCCAGCCGTGAACTGCATCGCGTGTTGTTCCGCGCTGCGATGTATTTCGCCTTTGCCAGTGCCATCTGGGCGCTGCTGCCGCTGGTAGCACGCACCATGCTGCACGGTACCGCCGGTTTTTATGGTTTGCTGCTGGGCGCAGTGGGCGGCGGTGCGATTGCCGGTGCGCTGCTGTTGCCGCGTCTGCGCAGCAAACTCAGTAACGATGGTTTGCTGCTGCTCTCAGCGGTGCTGAGTGCGCTGGTCATGCTGGCATTAGCGATGAGCCCGCCGCAGTGGCTGGCGCTGCTGTTGATGCTGGTGCTTGGCGTCGGCTGGATTATTGCACTGACCACCTTGAACGGCGTAGCGCAGGCGGTGCTGCCGGATTGGGTGCGCGGTCGCGGTCTGGCGGTGTATCTGATGGTGTTTAACGGCACATTAGCCGGTGGCAGTCTGGCCTGGGGTTTAATCGCGCAACAGCTCGGCCTGGCTTCCACGCTGATGATTGCCGGGGCCGGTCTGGTGATCTCTGGCGTGCTGCTGAAACGTCTGACACTGCCTGCAGGTGAAGCGGATCTGCAACCCGCGGAGCATTGGGCCATGCCGGTGGTGCACGATGATGTCGATGTGCGTCATGGTCCGGTGTTGATTCAGATTCGCTACCGCGTGCCGCAGGAAGATCGCGCCGCGTTCAAAAAGGCGATTCACAAATTGGCGCAGTCTCGCCGCCGTGATGGCGCCTATTCATGGGGACTCATGGAGCAAACCGACGATCCGACAGCATTGCTGGAGTGGTTTATGGTGGAGTCCTGGCAGGAGCATATGCGTCAGCACCAGCGTGTGTCGCACGCCGATGCCGAACTTCAGCAGGCCGTTCTGCAATATCACCAGGGTGAAGAAGCCCCGCAGGTCAGTCACCACATTGCGATATAACAGCCTTTACGCGGGAGAATAAATCTCCTGCAATCCAGGAAGCGTGAGCAGGTGCTCACGCCACCAGGTGGCCGCATTGCCGGTCGCGGTTTCATTCCACGCCAGATACGCCATATCGCGGCGGCATTCGCTATCCAGCTGGCGCGCCACCAGCGCGCCACTCTCCAGATGCGGCCTCGCCAGGTATAGCGGCAGGTAACCACAGCCCAAGCCATCCAGTTGCGCCTGTAGTTTCGCCGGGAAGTCATGCACGCTCAGCGTCTTCTGCTCATCCAGCACGCGTAAATCGATACCTGCACCGTGACGAGACGAGTCATGGACCGTCACCGCGCGGTACTGACGAATCTGCTCGCGCAGCAGTGGTTCAGGTGCGGAAGCGAGAGGATGCTCCGGTGCGACAGCAAACACATAATCCAGCCAGCCGAGCGGCTGGCAGACAATCTCTTTGCGCGTGGCGGGTTCCTGCACCGCGCCAAAGACAATGTCCGCTTCGCCATAGTTGAGCGCTTCCCAGCAGCCAGCCAGCACGTCCTGACGGAATTGCAGCTGAGTATGCGGGTGCTCCTGATAAAACTGATCAATCAGCGGCGTGAGAATGCGAAACGGCAGTGAGGCATCGACGCTGATCACCAACTGGCTTTCCCAGCCACTCTCAACATAGCGCGCCTGCTGTTCTAACTCATTCACCGCGCGCAGCAGGGTGCGACCTTTTTCCAGCATCAAACGCCCGGTCGGGGTGAAGGTGGCGCGATGTCCAGAGCGATCCAACAGCGTGATCTTGAGATCGCTCTCCATCTTCTGCACGGTATAGCTCAACGCCGACGCAGTTTTAAACAAGCGCGCAGCCGCAGCGGCAAAGGTGCCGTGGCGATCCAACGCATCCAAAATCAGCAGCGCCTCAAGGTTTAAACGCATACCCCATGCCTCCCCAAAAATTGTTGAACAACAACCCAAAATCTATCCGTTATCAATAAACGCTCTCATTTCGTATTTTTTTACTCAACGACGCAAGCACTTTCACCAGCGGAAACTCAGGAACTTACGATGAATTACTCACAACAAGCCAACCATGTCACGCTGGTGATTACCCACAGCATCCTGCCAGAACAGCAGGCCCATTATGAGCAGTGGCTCGACACCATCATGCCGCAGGCTGCGAGCTTTCCTGGCCATCTTGGCGTCAACGTGCTGCGCCCGGTGCACGGCGACAATGCTTACACCGTGCTGATTCGTTTTACCGGATTGGATGAGCTGTACGCCTGGCTGAAATCGGATCAGCGCAAAACGTTAATCCAGAACCTGCCAGCGATGCTGGCACAGCCAGAACACATTGAAGTGCGCCCCGGCGCCGCGTTCTGGTTTACCCCGACGCAAAAAGGCCAGGTCAAACCGGCGAAATGGAAACAATACTTACTGACGCTGGGGGTGATTTTTCCCTCTACCAACCTGGTGCCGTGGTTCTGGAATCAGGTGTTGCCCGCCGCGCACGGCACGCTGTGGGGCCACTTGCTAAATGATGCCAGCGTGGTGGCACTGGTGGTGTTCCTGTGGATGCCGATCGTTACCCGTGTTTTAAAACAGTGGCTTATTGGCCGCAACGCGTAATCTAACTGGAGAAGAGATGATGACAACGGCCACACTGATTTTTACCAACGGCAAATTCCACACGGTGGATCGCGCCAACCCGTTCGCCACTGCGGTGGCGATCAAAGACGGCAAGTTTCTCGCGGTAGGCAGCGAAGCGGAAGTGATGCGCTTTACTGGTAACGACACGCAGATTATTGATGCCAAAGGCCACACCGGTATTCCTGGCCTTAACGACTCACACCTGCACCTGATTCGCGGTGGCCTTAACTACAACCTTGAACTGCGCTGGGAAGGCGTACCGTCACTGGCCGATGCGCTGCGTATGCTGCGTGAACAGGCGCTGCGCACCCCTTCACCGCAGTGGGTGCGCGTCGTCGGCGGCTGGAGTGAATTCCAGTTTGCTGAACGCCGCATGCCGACGCTGGATGAGATCAACGCCGCCGCGCCGGATACGCCAGTGTTCATCCTGCACCTGTATGACCGTGCCCTGCTGAACCGCGCTGCGCTGCGCGTGGTCGGTTACACCAAAGACACGCCGAACCCACCGGGCGGTGAAATCCAGCGTGACAGCAACGGTAACCCGACCGGCATGCTAATTGCGCGCCCTAACGCCATGCTGCTGTACGCCACGCTGGCGAAAGGACCGAAGCTGCCGCTGGAACAGCAAGTTAACTCCACACGTCAGTTTATGCGTGAGCTGAACCGCCTCGGCCTGACCAGCGCCATTGATGCGGGCGGCGGCTTCCAGAACTATCCCGATGATTACGATGTGATTTCGGAACTGCACGCCAAAAAGCAGCTGACGGTGCGCATTGCCTACAACCTGTTTACTCAGCGTCCCGGCCATGAACTGGAAGATTTCGAGAAGTGGACCGACATGCTGAAGCCGGGCCAGGGCACCAATTTCCTGCGTCACAATGGAGCGGGCGAGATGCTGGTGTTCTCGGCGGCAGATTTCGAAGACTTCCTCGAACCGCGCCCCGACCTGGCCCCCGGCATGGAAGATGAACTGGAGCGCGTGGTGCGCCATCTGGTTGAGCATCGCTGGCCGTTCCGTCTGCATGCCACCTACAACGAATCGATCAGCCGCATGCTGGACGTGTTTGAAAAAGTAAACCGCGATATTCCGTTTAACGGCCTGCACTGGTTCTTTGACCACGCCGAGACCATCACCGAAGCCAACATTGAGCGCGTCAAAGCGCTGGGTGGCGGGCTGGCCGTGCAGCATCGTATGGCATTCCAGGGCGAATACTTTGTCGATCGCTACGGTAAAGAAGCCGCCAAACAGACACCGCCGGTAGCACGCATGTTGGATGCAGGCGTGCCAGTTGGTTTGGGCACCGATGCCACGCGCGTCGCCAGCTATAACCCATGGACCGCGCTCTACTGGCTGGTTTCTGGCCGCACCGTCGGCGGCATGCAGTTGTACGATGACAATGCGCGTATTGACCGCGAAACCGCGCTGATGCTGTGGACCAAAGGCAGCGCCTGGTTCTCCAGCGAGCAGAATGCCAAAGGGGAAATCAAAGTCGGTCAGTTGGCGGATCTGGTGTTGCTGTCGAAAGATTTCTTTAGCGTGCCGGAAGAGGAGATTAAAGGGATTGAATCCGTGTTGACGCTGGTCGATGGCGAAGTGGTGTATGCCGCAGGTGGGTTTACGCCGCTGTCACCACCACCGGTGCCAGTGTTGCCAGAGTGGTCTCCGGTGGTCACCGTGCCGGGCCACTACCGTAGCGCGCCACCGCAAGCCATTGGTCGTGCGGCGATGATGCCGAAAGTGCACCAGTGCAGCGGCCCTTGTGGGGTACACAGCCACTCACACGATGTGGCACGCCAGTCTTCGGTACCGGTGTCGGATAACCATGCCTTCTGGGGTGCGCTGGGCTGTTCGTGCTTCGCGTTTTGAGTTAAAGGCGGTTTATGGCCCTCTCCAGGTGAGAGGGCTTTGCTGCAAATGGGGACACAGACTTTGGCGGTGGCGCGGGTCTGTTTCCGCAACCACAAAAGATTACCCCGCCAGGCCAAACCCTTGCTTGCCGTTCTTCTTAATCTGGTACATCGCTTCATCGGCACGCGTCAGCGCCTCATCAAAACTAAAGTGCGGCTGCACCGTCGCCACGCCAATGGAAGCACCAATCTGCGCATGGCCGTTATCAACATCAAACGGCGTCAGTGCGGCATCCAGCACCGCCTGCATCATGATGCGCACTTTGGGGAAATCGATCAGGAACGGCATCAGCAGCACAAACTCATCCCCGCCCAGACGGCCCACCACCACGTTCGGTGGCACCTGGTCAAGAATGCGCTGGCTGAGCTGAATCAACACTTCGTCGCCACTGCGATGGCCGAGCGTGTCGTTAACATGCTTAAAGTTATCGAGATCGATAAATGCCACGCACAGCGGCCCCTGCGCTTTCATTTTGCTGAAATACGTTTGCAGCGCGTGGCGGTTGGTCAGGCCGGTCAGCGGATCGTGATGCGCCAATGAAGAGAGCTGCGCTTCATACTGCTTCTCTTTGGTCATATCAATATGCGTGCCGGTAACTTTGAGTGGATTCCCCTCTTCATCCCACTCGGTCACGCGCCCACGATCCAGCACCCAGGTAATTTTATCGTTCTTACCCAGCATGCGATGCAGCGCCTCATAGTAAGGCGCACGCCCTTCGATATGATCGTAAAACGCCTTGAGCACTTCATCGGCGTCATCGGGGTGCAGGCGTTCGCGCCAGACTTCAAACTGCGCTTTAGTCTCTTTCGGCTGGAAACCCAGCATCGAACCCCAGCGTCGATTGAAAATCACCAGCTTGCCGCTGGGAATATCCAGCTGCCACAAACATAAACCGGTTCCGTCCAGCGCCGCATTCAGCTTGTTTCGCGCGTCATGCGCTATGCGCTTTAAGCGCGCATTATGCTTTTTCAGGTTCTGAATCTGCTGACGCAGCGCTTCTTCGGACATGATAGCTGACGGAGAGGAAATAAGGGTTATTTTGCCTGCCAGGAAGTTTCTGATAAATAAAACAAATGAAAAGCCGATCAGTAGCGGAAAATTGCATCAAGCTCAGAGGGAACGGCGAAGCATTGAGGTTATTTCAGCTAACAAAACTTTCTTTATTCCTGCAAGGCAGTAGAAAACGCGCCTGGGAAAAGGCGTACCTCTTCTTTCCGTTCTCGTTGCGTTAGCACCCGAACTAAATTTAGGCCGCGTAAATCCGCCACACCGCCTGCTTTTCCGAAGAAATTGTGTTCTGTGACGCGGATCAAGAGATATTCGTTAGTCGATGCTGTGATCATGTTTACTAGAATGGTAGTTTAACAGTTATCGCAGCAACACGATGACGGTGGATGAGATTATGCAACTGACAATGCGTTGGTTTGGTCCCAAAGAAGATAAAGTTTCGCTGGAATATATACGCCAGGTGCCGGGTGTACGTGGCGTAGTCGGCGCGCTGTATGACGTGCCGGTCGGGGAAACCTGGCCGAAAGATAAGATTAAAGCACTGGTTGATCAGGTACATGCCGCCGGTCTGACGGTGGAAGTGATCGAGAGCGTCAACATTCATGACGACATCAAGATCGGCCTGCCGAGCCGCGATCAATATATTGAGAACTACAAGCAGAGCATTCGTCACCTCGCTGAAGTCGGCGTGAAAGTGATCTGCTACAACTTCATGCCGGTATTTGACTGGATGAAGACCGACATGAACTACGTGCTGCCAGACGGCTCACTCACCATGGCGTTCGAGAAGAAAGGCATCGATAAGAGCCTCGACGAAGTGGTGCAGGAAGTGTTGGGCAACTCAAACGGTTTCGCGTTGCCAGGCTGGGAGCCAGAGCGTCTGGCGAAAGTGCAGGATCTGTTTGCGCAATACAAAGACGTTGACGACAACAAGCTGCGTGAAAACCTCGCTTACTTCCTGAAAGCGGTGATCCCGGTATGTGAAGAAGTGGGCGTGAAGATGGCGATCCATCCTGACGATCCACCGTACTCGATCTTCGGTCTGCCACGCATTGTGAAGAATCGCGAAGACCTCGACTGGATCTGTAACGTGGTGGATTCAGAGGCTAACGGCATCACGCTGTGTACCGGATCGATTGCGGAAGATCCGCAGAATGATGTGTACGGTATTCTGGCCGAGTTCTCACGCCGCAAACGTATTCCATTTGCGCACGTACGTAACATCAAGATTATTCAGGACAAAGATTTCTACGAGTGCGCACATCCTACTGAGTATGGCTCGCTGGATATGTACAAGGTGCTGCAATCGATGCACGACAACGGCTTCGATGGCTACATTCGTTCCGATCATGGCCGCTTTATCTGGGGCGAAACCGGACGTCCGGGCTACGGTTTGTATGACCGCGCACTCGGCACCACTTACCTGATGGGTCTGTGGGAAGCGCTGGAAAAGCGCTAATTCACCCTGCCCTCCAGGCCGCTGATAACAGCGGCCTTTTTTATTGCCGTCAGTCTTCCCAGCACGTTAACGAGAAACCTCATCCCAACCCTTAAACAGCAAGCTGGCATTCACGCCGCCGAAGCCAAAGCCGTTCGACAGCACATGCTGCATCACCATCGGCAGAGGTTTCATTGCCACCAGATTCAGCCCGGCAGCGGCTTCATCGGGATTTAGCAGATTGAGCGTGGGCGGTGCGATTTGATCGCGCAGTGCCAGGATCGAGAAGATCGCCTCCACGCCGCCCGCGGCACCCAGCAGATGCCCGGTGGCGGATTTCGTCGAGGTGATCGCCACATTGCTGTCCGCAAACAGCGTGCGAATGGCCGCCAGCTCGCCTTTATCGCCCACCGGCGTGGAGGTGGCATGAGCGTTGATATGCTGCACCTCGGCTGGGGTGATGCCCGCCTGCGCCAGCGCAGTCTCCATCGCACGGCGAGCGCCCTCACCGGTTTCCGGTCCGGCGGTGAGATGGTAGGCATCGGCACTGGTGCCATAGCCGACCAGCTCCGCCAGCGGTGTCGCACCGCGTGCCTGTGCATGTTCCAGAGATTCAATCACCAGCAGACCCGCGCCCTCACCCATTACAAAGCCATCGCGGTCACGATCAAACGGACGAGATGCCTGTTCAGGATGATCGTTAAATCCGCCTGACATCGCTTTCGCAGCCGCAAAGCCCGCAAGACTGACGCGATGGATTGCCGCTTCAGTGCCGCCGCACAGCGCGACATCCGCCTCGCCGCTGCGAATCATTCGCGCCGCATCGCCAATCGCCTGCGCGCCCGCTGCGCACGCCGTTACCGGCGCGCCAATCGGGCCGCGAAAACCGTGGGCAATCGACACATGCCCTGCCGCCAGATTGGCGAGGAAAGAGGGAATGGTAAACGGCGATAAACGACGCGGGCCGCGATTGGTGGTGGTTTCAACCGCGTTGGCGATCTCGTTGAAACCACCAATGCCAGTAGCAATCACCGTCGCGGTGCGCTGGCGATCTGCCTCATCCTGCGGGAACCAGTTGGCTTGCGTCAGCGCTTCATGCGCCGCCACCAGCGCAAACTCAATAAAGCGATCCATTTTCTTGCGATCTTTTGGCGCGATCACGCGCTCGGGATCGAAGCCATGCTGCGGATCTTGATCCAGCGTAGGCACCTGCCCGGCAATTTTGCAGCTGATGTCCTGTACCATCTCGTCCGGTAAGGCGCTGATCCCCGATTTTCCCGCGAGCAATGACTGCCACACCGCTTCTGTACCGCAGCCGAGCGGGGAAACCATCCCCATACCAGTAATCACAATACGTTTCATCGATAACTCCTTAAGCTGCGGGCTTTTTCATCAAAGGCACCAGCAGCGCAGCGATACAAAATCCGACCATGATCAGCCAGAATGCGTCCGAAAAAGCCTGCGTGCGCGCCTCGCGCAGGGTGAGTGAAGCCAGCGATTGCAGCGCCGCCGTGTGCGCCGCATCCAGGCTTAATCCGTTAAACATCAGGGCTGCGGTGCGCGATTGCAGATAGTCGCCGAGCGACAAACTGGCGCTGTTGAGGTGATCGGCCAGGCGGCTGAAGTGCAGATTGGTGCGGTCATTCAGCACGGTGCCGCACAGCGCAATGCCGATAGCGCCACCGAGATTACGCATCAGATTAAACAGTCCTGAGGCTAATTTTAGTCGCGCGGGTGGCAAGCTGCCGAGCGTCAGCGTCACGGTGGGCGCCACCGCAAACTGCTGCGCCATGCCGCGAAACGCCTGCGGAAACAGCAGCTCTTTTGCGCCCCAGTCATGGGTAATCGGCACAAAGAAAAACATCGATACACCAAAACTCATCAGGCCAAACGCCAGCAAAATGCGCAGATCGACGCGGTTCGCCAGCCAGGCATAAAGCGGGATCGACAGGATCTGAAAAATGCCGGTGGAGAAGATCGCTAGCCCGATCTCCAGCGCACTAAAGCCGCGCACCTGGCTGAGAAACAGCGGCGTGAGATAGATGGTGGCGAAGATCCCCACCCCGGCCATAAACGAGAAATAACAGCCGAGGCTAAAGCCTGGATCTTTTAACGCGCGCAGATCCATGATCGGCTTGGCGTGGTTTAGCGTGCGGAAGATAAACAGCACGCCACACAGCAATGCGATCCAGCCCGTGGTGGTGATGGTGCTATCGTCAAACCAACCCCAGCGCGGCCCCTCTTCCAGGGTGTACTCCAGACAGCCCAATGATAGCGCCAGCAAAACAATGCTGAAGTAATCCGCACCGCGCAGTAACTCAGGATTCGGCGAGTCGATCCTGACCAGCAGCGGCACCGCAATGGTGATGTAGATACCGGGGATGATGTTGATGTAAAACAGCCAGTGCCAGCTGAAGTTATCGGTGATCCAACCGCCTACCGTGGGCCCTAACGTCGGCGCTAATGAAGCCAGCGCCCCCACGGTGGCGGCGGCAATCACCCGCTGCTTGCCCTGGAAAAAGGCAAAGGCGGTGGTGAACACCAGCGGAATCATCGAGCCGCCCGCCAATCCCTGCAAGGCGCGAAAGGCGATCATGCTCTGAATATTCCACGCCCAGCCACACAGCAAACTCATTACCGTAAATCCGCAGGCGGAGACGGCAAACAGCCAGCGTGTGGACATCACGCTCGCCAGCCAACCGGAAAGCGGGAGGATGATGATTTCCGCGATCAGGTAGCTGGTTTGCACCCACACGGTTTCGTCGTCACCCGCCGAGAGCCCCCCGCCGATATCCCGCAATGAGGCGGAGACAATCTGGATATCCAGCAAGGCGATAAACATGCCGATGCACATGGTGGCAAAGGCGAACACCTTCTTGCTGACCGGCATCTCCGCCGGTGCCATCAGCGGTGCAGCCACGCTGCTCATCGCGCGCTTCTCTCATCCACCGTCACCGTGACGGAAAGACCAGGGCGTAGCAGACCCAGCACCGCCGCGTCGCCGTCCAGCACAATGCGCACCGGCACGCGCTGGACGATTTTGGTGAAGTTGCCAGTGGCGTTTTCTGCCGGAAGAATGCTGAAGCGTGAACCGGTGGCTGGCGACAGGCTGCCAACATGGCCATTAAAGGTGCGACCGGGTAACACGTCCGCGACGATGCGAGCCACCTGCCCCGGCTTCATATTGGCCAGCTGGCTCTCTTTGAAGTTGGCATCGATCCACAGCCCTTGCGCCGGCACCAGCGACAGTAGCTGCGCGCCGCTGCTGACATAAGAACCTGACCAGGCGCGACGATTGCCCACCACACCATCAAAGGGGGCGCGGATTTCAGTGTATTCAAGATTGAGCTTCGCCATCGCCAGCCCCGCTTGTGCCTGAGTTAAGGCGGCTTTGGCCTGCTGCTCACGGGCATCCAGCACCTGCAACTGGCGCTCGGCAACGGTTTTGTCGGCGCGGGTTTTGCTCTCTTCCGCCATCGCCTGATGGTAATCGGCCTGAGCATGATCGCGGATCTGCTGTGACACCGCGGAGCTGCTGGCCAGCGCACTGTAACGGCGCTGATCGGAGGTGGTTTTCAGTGTCACCGCCTGCGCTGCCAGCAGAGAGGCGTGCGTGCCCGCAATAGTGGCAAGTTGCAGCTGGCGCGTGGCGGCGATATCGCTTAACGCGGCTTGCTGTGCCGCCACTTCGCCCGTTGCCTGATCCACCGCCGCCAGATAATCACGGTTATCCAACTGCACCAGCAGATCGCCTTTTTTCACCTGTGCGTTGTCCTGCACCGCCAGCGTGTGAATGTAACCGGACACTTTGGCGGAGATGGCACTGATATCTGCGCCAACATAGGCATCATCGGTCGAAGGCATAAAGCGCGCGGTGTGCCACCAATAGTAGCCATAACCTGCCGCCGCTAAACCGCCGATTGCCAGTGCCAGCAGCAGAGCGTATTTTTTACGCGTGCGGGTCATGGCTGTTTCTCTGTAACAGGCGGAGAGAATTTCAGCGTGCTGTCACCCGCGCGTTTTTTCTGCAAATAATCATGGCGATAGTGCATGATCGGCGCCGCTGCCGGGCCGGGCACCATTTGGTATTTATCGCTGGTGAGTGGTTGGCCGTTTTCGCTATCGACCAGCTGCGGTTTCACTGGACGCTGGGTGGCGGTTTCCACCAGCTGCATCTGCCTTCCTTCCGGCGAGAAGTGGGTGCTGCCCCACTCGGCCAGCGCCAGGATAACGCCACGCAAATCACGTCCGGCGGGCGTAAGGTGATATTCGAAGCGCATCGGCGTGGTGCTGTAACACACCTTTTCCAGCAAACCATCTTCCACCAGCTCTTTCAGGCGGCGCGACAGGATGTTCGGCGCCACGCCGCTGTTTTTCTGGAATTCGTCAAAACGGGTAAAACCGGCCAGCGCATCGCGCATGATTAGCATGCTCCAGCCATCGCCGACGCGGCCAAGGCTGCGCGCAATCGGGCAGGCCATTTGATAGAGCGGTTCGTTTTTCATGGTGGGTATTCTGCAAAGGATCTTATGCGGCATACTGTTGCAGAGTGACTATCATTTTGCAAGTGACTTGCATAATGATAGCAAGGAGTGTTCATGGTGAAGCGCAATGAATTGCGCCGCTACCCAACCCGTGCGGGCCCTGTAGCAGCAAGATTTATCGCGCAAATTTGCCAAAAAAAACGGCAGCCACACTGGGCTGCCGTTTCATCACAACTTAGCCATCTCTAGGTGCGCACGCGCAGCGCCGCCTCAATCTTGTCGGCGATCTTAGTGACCACATAAGCAATCACCATGTAGAACACCACCGCAATCAGGAAGGCTTCGAGGTAGTAGAAATTCAGCGCCGCCGTCAACTGCGCCTGGGCAAAGATATCCACTACTTCAATCGCAAATGCCAGCGACAGGGCTTTCATGATCACCATAAACGCATTCGCCAGATCGGGGATCGCCGCCACGATAATCTGCGGGAACATCACCCGACGGAAAAGCTGTCCACCGCTGTAGCCGAGTGATAAGGCTGCATCGGATTGTCCACTGTCGAACGAGTTCAGCGCGCCTTTCCACACTTCGGCCTGGAATGCCGCGACACAGGCACTCAGTGCCACAATGATGATCACCCAGTTCGGCAGTGAATGGGCATTCACCTCGACGCCAAACAGCGTGGCAACAAAGTGCAGCGCCGGTGGCAAGCCGTAATAGGCGAGAAAAATCACCACCACCATCGGCACGCCTTTGAAGGCGATTTTGTAGGTGATCACCAGCTGGCGCAGCACGGGAATGCGGCGATGTTCGATAAAGGCAAACAACCCGCCCAACAGCGTCGAACAGATAAATACCGTGACCGCCATCAGCAGCGTCACCGGTACCGCATCGAGAATGCTCCAGAAGTCCGGCAGCAAAACCTCAGCATCAAACATGGTTTGTCTCCCCGACTCAGACGCTGGTGGTGAACTTCACGCGCGGTGCAGACTTAGAGCTGTACTTCGCATGACGTTGTTCAAAGAAGCGGATAACCAGCCACGCCACACCGCACAGCAGTGAATAAAGTACGGCCAACACCAGATAGGTGCCGAACTGATACTGGTTGTAATCGCGTTCCATAATCAGGTGCGCGGTCGCCATCACATCTGCCGCACCGATGTACATCACCAGCGCCACGTTGTGAATCAGATAGATAATCGCATTGCCGTAACCCGGCAGCGCAAAGTGCACCGCTTGCGGGCCAATCACCCGCAGCATTTTCTGGCGGAAGCTGTAGCCAAGGCTGTCGGTGGCATCATGCTGACCCCGTTCCACCGCAAGGTATGCCGGGCGCATCACTTCCGACAGATAGCCGCCGTGATACAGGCTCAGGCCGATCATCGCCGCCACATTGGCGGTAAAGAAGTCACCAAAGCCGAAATTATCGGTGATCAGCGGCATGCCGTAGAAGGCCACAAACAGCTGCAGCACCACGGGCACGCTGCGCGCATAGGAAACATAGAGATCGGCCAGCTGGCTGATCACGGGAATACGGCGCACGCGAAAAACGGTGGCGATCAGCGCCAGAAAGAACCCGGCAATCATCGCGACAAACATGATGCCGAGCGTCAGTGGCAGCGCCGACAGCAGTTCTGGAATCATGGAGGATAGATTCACGGTGAAACACTCCTGCTAAAAAGGACAGCATGCGCCCGGCTCAGCACCGGGCGCAGTGAATCTATTACTTCATGTACTTAGTGACTTCTTCGCCAAACCACTTCTGCGCCAGCTTATCCAGCGTGCCGTCGTCTTTCAGTTCTTTCAGCGCTTTGTTCACGTCATCGTTCAGGGCCTGGTTTTCGGCAGAGCGGTGGATCAGTACATAGGTATTGTTGATCACCACCGGCTCACTGGCTTTGATCGCCAGCTTCTGGTTGTCGATCACCGTCTGCTCACCGAGGTTTGAAGGCAGGATCAGCGCATCGTATTTCCCGTTCTGCACTTCTTTCAGACGATCCGGGTAAGGCACACCGGCGCTGGATGCTTTGATGGTGATTTTGTCGTTCGGGTTGTCCTGTTGCCACTGGGTGACGAACTTATACACGCCGCCGCCTGCGGTCACAGGCACGATATTCTTGCCGACCAGATCCTTCATGCCGTTGATATTGCTATCGCTGCGGCTGTAGATCTTCATCAGGCTGGCACCGATCGGTGCATCCGGGATCAGGAACTGCTTGCTGCGTGCTGGCGCTTTGTAGTAACCACCAGTCGCCATGTCGTATTTGCCGGTCACCAGGCCGGTTTCCTGCGCGATATCCGCCGCGCCTTCCATCACAAACTTGTACTGCGGCAGTTTCGCGTTAATGGCTTTCAGCACGTCCGGCTCGTAACCCTCAGGTTCGTGGCCGATGGCGCCCCATGACAGCGGTTTGGATTCCGCTGCGGTCGCGATTTTGATGGTGCGTACCGCGTCAGCAAAGCTGTTACCGCTGATCAGGGCCAGGGCGATGATGCCAGGCGCGGCCAGGCGACGTAATGTGGTTTTGATTGCAGGCATGTCTCTGATTCCTTTAATTATTAGAATGCTCGTTCTGAACTGAGGAACTGTGCAAGGCGCGGCAGGGTTGGGTTATCAAACATCTCTGTCGGACTGCCCTGCGCGGCCACGACACCCTGATCCATAAACACGATGCGATTCGAAATGCTTTTCGCGAACTGCATCTCATGCGTCACCAGCAGCGAGGTAATACCGGATGACGCCACGTCTTTAATCACTTTCAGCACTTCACCCACCAGCTCCGGATCGAGCGATGAGGTCGGTTCATCAAACAGCATCACATCCGGACGCACCGCCAAAGCACGGGCGATACCGGTACGCTGTAACTGGCCGCCAGACAGCTGCGACGGATAGTGATCAAGCCTGGCACCCAGACCCACACGCTCCAGCTCCTGCACGGCGATGTCGCGCGCTTGCTGTTTGGTTTTATGCTGGATGACGATCAGCGGATCCATCACGTTTTCCAGCACCGTCATGTTTTTGAACACGTTAAACTGCTGGAACACCATGGCGGTGCGCAAGCGGATCGCCTGGATCGCCGCTTTATCCGGTGACTGATAATCCATGCGGATCTGATCCAGCTGAATGGTCCCGGCTGATGGCTTCGCCAGATAGTTGATGCAGCGCAGCAGCGTAGTTTTCCCGGTGCCGCTTGGCCCGATGATCGATACCACATCGCCGCGTTTTACCGACAAATCAACCCCTTTCAGGATCGGATTGCTGCCGTATGAGAGCGTAATATTGTTGAGTTCTAACATCCGGTGCAGCCCTTATTTGTTCAGGTCAGCATGGCCGAGCACATGCATCAGACGGTTGGCCCAGCCAAAGATGGCGATGGCGTGGATCAGATCGATAATCTCCTGATCGTTCATGCCGACGGCGCGCAGTGCCGCCACATCTTCCGGTGTGGCTTCAGACGGCGTGACCGACAAACGGCGGGCGAAGTGATAGATCGCCGCATCGCGTTCACCTAACACATCCGCTCTATCAAAATAGATGGCACTGACCACGGCGTCACTGTCAGCTAACTGCGCATGACGGCGCGCGTGCACCACCGCACAATAGCGGCAACCGTTGACGATCGAAGCACCTAATGCGCCCAGCTCACGATCGGCGCGATCGAGGCCACCTTCGACATACATAATGGCGTTGAATAGCCCGGTACGTGCGGTGTAACTCTCGGGATCGTGCACCAGCGTGCGCACGTACTCGGAGATCTTCTTGTTGGACGGCGTGACTTTCATCGCATCGAGCTGCGCCGGTGTCGCCTGTTCAACATCCACTGGCGTGATATACGGATGCCAGTGCAGCGGCTTGAGATTAACCGACGGAATCATGCGGACCTCATCAGACGTAAACCAGCCGCGACGCGCGTCTGGAAGTTAACAAAAGCGATCAGCTCAGAGAGCGCGACGATTTGCGGATTGCTCAAACCAGCCTGCTCCAGTAAGCGAATGTGCTGCTCGGTGGCCTGAATCGGCTGCTGCGTGACCATATCGGCATGGCGCGCAATCGTAGCCAGCGGCTCTTCCGACACGGCACAACCCGATGCCAGCGCCAGTAGCGCTTCAGACGGGTTTAACGCCGCCAGTTGCGCCTGGTAATCATGTTGCAGCGGCGCATCGTAGTTCAACACCGCCATACGCTGCGCCAGTGCCAGACGCAGATCTCCAGGTAAACCCTGATCGTCTTCTGGCGTAAGTACTGACACACGGCACGCTTCCGCACCCTCAACAAATTCGGGACGCAGGCGGCGCGTCTGATACAGCGCCTCTTCTGGTGTTAATCCGGCTGCTTGATCAATAGCGTCGCTCACAACGCGTTCTCCTGTTTTAGTAACGGGGTTGAATCCACCCATTCATCGCCCTGTAATTCAGGGGTGTCAAAAGCTTGTAAGTTGGCGTAGTGCTGCTCGACGTCCTCGGCAAACAGCGATGCGGTAATACCGCGCACCAGGCGATCGGCCCCCGCGCTCACCGCAGGAATGTCGCCGGAGACTTTGCCGTGCGTCAGCATGGCGGCATCGTTGAAGCAGTGAATGTGTGCCAGCATCGGGCAGGCATCAGGCGTCAGTTCGCGGAACTCAAATGAAGGACCGAGATCTGGCGCTTCCAGCAGGCTGTGGCGCGGATTGCCCATCTCAGGCTGATAGCGACCATCGGACCAGCTGCGAATATGTGGCGCGATAGCGGCAAACTCCGGGCGGCCGTGGAAATCATTGGTGAAGCCCGTCGCGGCGATCAAAAAGTCGTAGTGCAGTGCGCCTTGGGTAGTTTCAATCAGCAAGCCGTCTTCTTCCTGTTTAACGGCGTTAATACCGCAATCGAGGAAGAAGCGCGCGTTCTCATGACGTGATACGCGCAGAGTGGAAGAGCGCGGCGGTGGGGTTTGGGTTGCGGCGGTGTAATCGACGAACTTCCACTTCCACGCGTCCGGCAGTTGATGCATACCGTGCACCACACCCTGGCTGCCAATGCCGGTCATCTTGTTGATGCGTGGCATTTCTTTGCGACGAATCAGTAGATCCACTGCACCCGCGCCCTGCTCCAGCGCAGTAGCCGCGTTATCCATCGACGAGGCGCCGGCACCAATCACCGCAATGCGCTTGCCTTGTAAGGCGGCGAAATCGATGTCATCAGCGGAGTGTGCCCAGAACTTGCGATCAATGCCCTGCAGGAAATCCGGCAAGGCGAAGCCACCGAGGCCAGAACGTCCGGTGGCCAGCACCAAACGGCGCGTATAAACACGCTCGGTTTCGGCACCTTCCAAATCCAGCGCAATTAAATCCCCGGCCTGCGCAATGCTGGTGACGCGCACGTTGTTGTGCACCGGCAAATTCAGCACCTTGCGGTACCAAATCAGGTAATCCATCCACTGCGCTTTAGGGATCTTGTCCAGCGCCTGCCACGCCTCTTTGCCCCACTGCGCAGTGAACCAGGCGCGGAAAGTCAGCTGCGCGAGCCCCAGTGCCGGGCCGTGCAACGTCTTCGGAGAGCGCAGGGTTTCCATGCGCGCGAAAGTGATCCACGGCCCCTCCAGCCCAGCGGGTGCGGCGTCATAAGCCACCACATTGCTGATGCCGGTGAACTGTAATTTGGCGAGTGCCGCCAAACCGCACATGCCCGCACCAATCACCACCACATCACGGACCGGTGCACTCTGAAAGGTGCGTTCCGGTACCCATGATTTGGCGGGCAGTTCCAGAAACTCCAGATCCTGCTGAAGCTGAGCTTCCAGCGCGGCAAGACCGTCGGCGGCATACGTCATAGAGAGATTTCCCTGGTGTCAGCGATAGCGTTGAGAGCGAGCGAAAACGGTTAAAACGCGCCGATGACCCTGCCTTATTTATTATCTGTAAAACGCATAATAGGTAGCTAACAATCATCAATACGCATAATAAGAGCTAAGTTTTCGCATAATCCTCTTGCCCTAAATCGGAGTCAAGAAATGCGCTCAGGATTTGACCAATGGATTTCTTATATCTTATGCCGAAAAAGTTATAAGCGTTGAAAATGAAGGGATTCGCCGCGCCTGATAAATAAGGAAGCCGCTGTGCTATATCCTGCCGCTGTAGCGTAATAGGGCTATTGCGTGCCTTAATGCATTCGGTTCAGATGCGTAGAGATACGCTTCATTTCTAATTGAAGCGCTAATGCTGTTGGATGAACTCAATTGCCCCGCTATGACTCCTGGTTTATCACTCGCATGATGCGCGGATGTTCACTGGCAGGCAGACGTTCAAACCCTGGCAGCAGCTGAGCAGCGGCGTCTGCCAGCGCTTCCACCAGTGCCTGGGCGGCGCTGGAAATCTGCCGGCCTTGCGGCGTGATCACGCCAAAGAAGTAAGGGATGTCTTCCTGAATCGGACGAATCGCCACACCGGCCAGCGGCATGCCCCAGCCGGTGACCGGTTCGAGGATCGCCACGCCCAATCCGGCACGCACGCAGCCCAGAATATTCGCCGAGGAGTTGGTTTCGATGGTTTCCAGCAGAGGGGCTTTGACTTTCTTCAGCGCTTTTTCGTAACGACCACGCAGGCGTTGCGGACTCCATGGCGCAATCAAACGGCGTCCAGCAAGCTGGCTCAGCGAGATCGTACTGTGTGCCGCCAGCTCATCCTCTTCTGGCAAGGCAATCACGCACTGAGATTGCCCAATCCAGTGCAACTCCACCGCATGATGCTCCAGCGGCAAGCTACATAATCCAATATCGGCTTCAGCGGTGATCACCGCATGCGCGGTCTGCTCCGCCGATTCGCTGATAATCTGCACTTTGTTTTGCAGGTTCAATGCCGCCAGCGCCTGGGGCAGCAACCCGGCGGCCAATGCAGGCGTGGCGGCAATACTGAGTGGGCGATGCTGCTGATGGGCGATCTCTTGTGCGCGCAAGCGGATCTGTTGCAGCGACAGCAGGGCTTTCTGCACATACTGATGCAGCTGCAACGCCTCTTCCGAGGGATGAATACGCGGACCATTGCGGATAAACAGCGGATAACCCAGCGACTGCTCCAACTCCTGAATCAGGCGGGAGACGGCGGGCTGCGAGCGGTTTAGTGCTTTGGCGGCCGCCGTCACGCTGCCCGCCGAAATCACCGCCGAGAAGGCTTCCAGCTGACGCAGGTCGAGGTCATTTAACAGAGTCATCGCGTGGTTACTTCCCTAACTCATTGATCGTTCCCGACAATCATGCGGGAAAAAATCCATCATAGAGAGAGTCTGTGTAATTCGCTACTGCGGAGACAGTAATATCAAATCCGTAACGACCGGATTTTATAACGCTAAACTTGCACAGAAAACAATTGCGCCCGAAACTATTCTTTCCCTAATCCTGATTCGCATGGAAGATAAAGGAATGGCGTTATGACGCAAAATGGCATCTCAGCCAACCGCACTCTGCTGCTTGCACTGCTGGTCGCAGTCACCTTCTTTATGGAAAACCTTGATGCCACCGTCATTACCACTGCCATTCCCCAAATGGCACACGATTTCGCCGCCAGCCCGGTGGCGCTTAACGTGGGTGTCAGCGCTTATTTGTTAGCCGTGGCGGTAGGCATTCCCATGAGCGGCTGGCTAGCGGAGCGCTACGGTGCGCGCAACGTGTTTGCCTGTGCCATCCTGATTTTTACTGTCGCATCAATACTATGTGGACTCAGCGATACTCTACCGATGTTTGCGTTAAGCCGGGTATTGCAGGGCATTGGCGGTGCCATGATGGTGCCGGTGGGCCGCATGGTGGTGTTACGTGTGACCGAAAAAAAAGACATGGTGAAAACCATCGCCTTTATTACCTGGCCGGGTTTGATCGCGCCCGTGCTTGGTCCGCCGCTTGGAGGTTTGATTGTCACTTACGGCCACTGGCCATGGATCTTCTGGCTCAATATCCCGCTCGGAATTATCGCCATTATCGCCACCGTTTATTTGGTACCCCAGTTCAAAGCTGAGCAAACACGTCGATTTGATGTGCGCGGGTTTGTGCTAACCGCTACCGCCTGCACCGCACTGATTATCTCCTTGGAAGCGCTCGGACAAATGCATCTTAGCCTTGGCATTCCATTACTGTTACCTGGAGTTCTGTGCAGCGTTCTGGCCTATCGCCATAGCTTCAGCCATCCACAACCGCTGCTGCCGTTCAGTGCGATGACCATTAATACCTTCCGAAATGCTGTTGTCGGCGGTTCACTGTTTCGTGCTTCGATAAACGCCGTGCCATTTCTGCTTCCTCTCCTATTCCAACTTGGCTTTGGCTGGAGTGCTGCGCAGGCAGGTGCCATGGTGCTGTGGGTATTTGCCGGCAATCTGGCAATGAAACCCGCGACTACCTGGTTGATGAAACGCTTTGGCTTCCGTCGGGTATTGATGGTGAACGGCGTCATCAGCCTGGCAGCGATGTTGGGCTGCTTGCTACTCAGCCCTTCACTTGGCTACTTCGCGATTGCCGCCATTCTGTTTATTGGCGGCTTGTCTCGGTCGCTGCAGTTTAGCTGCTACAACAGTTTAGGTTTTGCCGATGTACCACAGACGAAAATGAGTGATGCCTCCGTGGTGTTCAGTATCTTCTTCCAGTTCAGCATGAGTGCCGGTATTGCGCTGGCCGCCCTGTTCTTGCGCGGAGCAATGCTCTGGCACCAGCATGCCGCCATTGAACAGAATGACATTCACATCGCATTTGCGGGTGTGGCTTTATTGGTGTTGATGTCGCTGTTTGATGTATGCCGGCTGGAAAAAAATGCCGGTGCACAGGTGCTGAGCCGATAACAACAAAACTGCCCGCGCGGATAATGGCGTGGGCGACTTTATTCATGGCTAGCTGGTCAGGAGAGTCATAGATTGTTAATAAACATTGTTAACTGTTCTCGGAATATTTCCAACGCGGCTCACATTAACCGCTATCTCGCGATGTTATAGTTTTTATCAATTGGAATAAAAGGTCATTTAGATTAATTCGTCGAGAACCTGTTTCTCCCTACCTCTTATCACTTCCTTTGTAATGCATACCTGACAAACAGCCCATTCACTCACTACACCATCAGAAAATAAATCTTATTTTCATAAAACCACTCGGTATTCATAATGTTTCCCAACAACGCCAATAAAAAGAATCAAAAGGCGAAGCGATAATGAATCATGCAGTTTGAATCTGCATATTCCAGGAGCACCTGATAGCAGTGTGTAAATACTGAAATCTCTTCAAACCAGAGAAGTAATTCATTGCTTTAACGCCTGATGGGATTTCAGTTTAAGCATATTTCTTACAAAAGAAGAAATATGGGTACAAACCAAATGGAAGATATTAAATGAAAAAGTGTATTATCGCCCTTTCTGTATTAAGCCTGTTTACCGCATCCTCTGTCTACGCTGCAGGTGGCACCGGTAAAGTGACCTTCACTGGTTCTATTATTGATGCACCTTGCTCGATTGCACCGGGTTCATTAGATCAAACCGTTCCGCTGGGTGCCATTTCCAATGTGGCACTGGCCGCGAACGGAAATACCGGTTCATCAACTCCCAAGCCTTTCCATATTGAACTGGAAGATTGCGTCATCACCACACCAGGCACCAAAGATAAAGTCAGCGTCACCTTTACCGGAGCAGCCTCTCCACATGACTCTGATAGCCTTGCTCTGGTCGGTGGTGATGCCAGTGGAGCATCTATCGTCCTGACTGATGGTGATGGTGTGAAAGTCAAACTGAACACTGCGTCCACTGGCCAGACCGTTATCAACGGCAATAACACCCTGACCTTCGCTGCTCGCGTTCAGGGCGGTGGTGCAGCAGCGACTATCGTACCGGGTACCTTCCAGGTGCCAGCGAACTTCGTACTGAACTACAACTAATCAATAACGCTTTTACTAACCTGCGGTTTATCTGCCGCAGGTTTTTCTCTCCTCTATTCCGGAGTGCGTCGATGTTTTTTAAGTCATTTCTTTCACGATATTCGGCCGTCTTTTTTTTGTTTTTAGGTGTTTTGCTAATAACAAAAACATCAGTTGCAAATACTGAAGGATTAGGTCGCGTGAATATGACAGGCTCAATAGTTGAGACACCTTGCGCAATTGAAGTCGGCGATCGCGACCAGACCCTTTTTATGGGAAATCATCCTGTCAGCAACATCATTCGGGAAGGGCAAGGACCAAAGAAAGAGTTTTCCATTCGCTTATTTGGTTGCACCCTCACCCGATTAGATCCCAGTAAACCTGACTGGAAAAATTTTAAAGTCATGTTCGATGGTGAGGAAGATAAAGGCCATTTCAAAACTTCAGGTATGGCCAGCGGTGTCGCGGTAAGAATCAGTGACCATGTGGGCAACATAGCATCACCGGGCGTACATCTGCCTGAAAGAGATCTCATGGCAGATAACATGCACCTTAAATACACACTGAACTTAGTCGGCAATCAGGAAATATTACGAGCTGGCGATCACCAATTAACGATTCGATTCAGAATAGATTATAACTAATGAGGCTCGCGATCATGCTGTTATGCCTTCCGCGTCAAGCGGCTTCACTCTTATGTTTTACCGCCATTGGGACAATCTTATTCATCGGAAAGCTGACATCATCGATTGCAGCTAACGAAGTGCAGTTCAATACGGATGTTCTCGATCTTAAAGATCGCAGCAATATCGATCTCAGCCAGTTTTCACGTAAAGGTTTTATTCTGCCCGGGACTTATTCCCTGTCTATCAACCTGAATGCCATCCCTCTTTCCGAGAGACAAATTCATTTCTATCCTTCCGAACAGGATGCCAATGAAACGGTTGCCTGTGTGACCCCCGAAATGTTGCCGCAATTTGGACTCAAGGATTCATCTTTAGCCAAACTCACATGGTGGCGGGATGGACAGTGCCTTGCGCTGGAAAGCATTCCAGGGATGGAGGTGCGCGGTGATTTAGGCAAATCGACGCTGTTCGTAAGCATTCCGCAAGCTTACCTCGAATACAGCAGCCCTTATTGGGATCCCCCCGCTCGCTGGGAAGAGGGGATTTCCGGCGCCCTGTTTGACTACAACCTCAACCTACAAACCTTGCAACAAAACGGCGCGGGCGGTGGAAGTGGCACCAATTTGTCAGGCAATGGTACCAGCGGTGCGAATTTCGAAGCATGGCGATTGCGCGCAGATTGGCAGACGCGTTATGACCGCCGCAGCGGCAAGAACCATGAGGAAGATACCCATAACTGGGACTGGAGCCGATTCTATGCCTATCGCGCCCTGAGTAAAATCGGCGCAAAGTTCAGTTTGGGTGAAGATTATCTCAGCTCTTCTCTTTTCGATAGCTTCCGTTACACAGGTCTAAGTCTGGTATCAGATGACAATATGTTGCCACCCAATCTGCGCGGCTATGCTCCGGAAGTCAGCGGTGTGGCAAAAAGCAATGCGAAGATCATCATCAGCCAGCTGGGCCGCATCATTAAAGAAGTGCAGGTCGCGGCCGGTCCCTATCGTATTCAGGATCTTGATAGCGCCGTTTCCGGCACTCTTGATGTTCGTGTGGAAGAGCAGGATGGCAGCATCACACAGTATCAGGTGAGTACCGCAACCATCCCCTATCTGACCCGCCCTGGCCAGATACGCTACAAAACAACCATCGGAAAACCCAGCGACTGGAAGCACCGAGTGGAAGGCCCTCTGTTCGCTGCCGGAGAGTTTTCCTGGGGGATCAGCAACGGCTGGTCGCTTTATGGCGGAGGAATGGGTGGCGAGGAATATAACGCGCTATCGATGGGGATTGGTCGAGATCTCCTGTCATTAGGCGCGCTGTCAACGGATGTCACGATGTCGCGGGCTAAAGCCCCTAATCAGGACGTTCAACGTGGTGGTTCTTATCGCCTGAGTTATGCCAAACGCTTCGAAAATACAGGCAGCCAGGTCACATTTGCCGGCTACCGTTTCTCAGACAGTGGTTTTCGCTCAATGGCCGAATATCTGGATTCCCTGGACGGCGAAATCAGTGCTGGCCGCAGCAAAGAGATGTACACCATCTCGCTTAACCAGCAATTTGAATCGCTGAATCTGACAGCGTATTTGAATTACAACCATCAGACCTATTGGAATCAGGCTGCTAACGATCGTTATGACCTGTCACTCTCACGCTATTTCGATCTGGGCCGATTTCGAAATCTCAGCCTTTCACTGACGGCGTACCGTAACAAATTTAATAACACCAATGACGACGGTATGTATATGTCGCTGTCACTGCCGTGGGGTGAGTCTGGCACAGTGAGTTACAACGGGTCTTATGCCAAAGGCGATAACCGTCAGAGTGTCAGTTATTACAGCCGTGTAGGCGAGGCCGATTCTTATCAGGTGAGTACAGGTGTTGCACGCCAGGGTGCCGATCTGAGCGGCTATTACACCCATAACGGTACTCTCGCACAGATAAATGGCTCGGCGAGTTATCGCGAGGGCCAGTACAGCGCACTCGGGGTTTCAGTTCAGGGTGGTGCCACACTTACCCCACAGGGTGGTGCATTCCATCGCGGCGGTATTTTAGGGGGGACTCGTATGCTGGTTGATACCGATGGAATTGCAGGCGTGCCTGTCGGCGGATACAGCAATCCCGTCTATACCAATAATTCTGGCAAAGCCGTGGTGAGCGATATCAGCAGCTATTATCGCAACAGTGTGCGCATTAATGTCGATAAGTTGGCGGATAACGTAGAAGTTCCACAATCCGTGGTTCAGGGAACGTTAACTGAAGGGGCAATTGGTTATCGAAAATTCAATGTCATTGCTGGTGAGAAAGCAATGGCAATGATACGGCTGTCCGATGGTTCCGCTCCGCCTTTCGGCGCCACCGTTTTAAATATGAAGAATCAGGAAGCGGGTATCGTCAATGACGATGGCAATGTCTACCTAAGTGGAATCAACTCAGGTGAAACAATGATGGTGCGCTGGAATGATGAAGAGCAGTGCAAGATATCTTTACCTGAAATTCTGCCCTCAAACATGATGAACAATATTTTACTTCCTTGCGAAAAAATATCGCGATCATAAACACGTATGCGCCAGCAAAATTACTTATCGGAAAAAAAATGAAAGCAAAAAAATGGTTTAACATTATAACTGCAACTACATTGACTCTTGTTGCTCATTCCGTCTCTGCGGCTATTTCACTGGACAGGACACGCGTGATATTCCCCGGATCAGAGAAGTCCGTCAGTTTAACAGTGAGTAATCAGAACACTGAATTGCCTTATTTAGCACAAGGCTGGCTTGAAGACGAACAAGGTGAAAAGCTGAATGCGAATAGCCCGCTCACGGTTGTGCCGCCGGTACAACGCATCGAACCTAAAGCCGAAAGCCAGGTAAAAGTTCAGGCACTATCATCCTCTGACGCATTTAAAAAATTGCCACAAGATCGGGAATCACTGTTTTATTTTAATCTGCGCGAAATTCCGCCTAAAAGCGATAAGCCGAATGTGTTACAGATTGCACTACAAACACGCATCAAACTTTTTTATCGCCCGGCCTCACTAGCAGAGGCAGCGGCTGCACAGCATGCGTTGCCTTTTCAGGAGAAAATTACGCTGAGTAAAAGCGGTGATAAATATACCGTCATCAACCCCACGCCTTATTACATCACGTTGATTGGTGCCAGCGCCAAAAAAGAGGGTGATGTCATTAAAGGATTTGATGCACTGATGATTTTACCTAAAAACCAGGCTGTATTGGGCGGCAGCGCGGCAGCACTGGGTGCTACGCCAGTATTGGTCTACGTCAATGATTACGGCGGCCAGACAGCACTGACCTTTAAATGCAGCGGCAATGTTTGCAGTGTCGATACCAGCAAGCGCGCAACGCCAAAATAATCAGGAAATGAACTCATGAAAAAAATAGTTTTTAGGGCGCGCACAACTTTGGTTATCAGGAAGTTACAAGGCCCAGCGCTCCTGACTGGCTCACTGTTATTCTCATCTCTGGCACAGGCAGGATTTACTGATGGTCTGGTGGATGGCAATTACGGCGTTATCCGTGCTCATGGGACGTTAACTGAAAGTGCATGTCGGTTGGATATGCGGTCGGCTGACCAATCTGTTTCTTTAGGCAATGTCGCCACGGGTGACTTACAGCGTTCAGGTGATAACGGCAATTTGATCCCTGTTGCGCTGTACTTACATGACTGTTTACGCACTTCTTCTGCAAATCACGATGTCAGAGGCAATCTTGCATGGAGTGCCAGTCAGCCTGCGGTGTCATTCACCTTCACCGCGATTGAAGATCCCGTAAATCCGCAATTAATTAAAGCTCAGGGTGTTGAGGGTATGGGGCTGCGTTTAAAAGACGCGCACCGCAACAACGTTGTGCTGGGACAAAAAGGAAAGCCGCTTTTATTAACCCCGGCCAACAATGTCGTGATTTATTACATTGCCGCTGAACGTACCCGCGACGCGCTGCGTGCGGGAAGTTATTGGGCTAACGTCAACTTCAGGTTGAATTATGATTAATAAAAACGCATTGAATTATCCAAGACCAGGTTTCACCTGGAAGTGCGTGGCTGTATTCATTGCAATGATGTGTGTTAACCATTCAGCCCGGGCGTTTTCTGTTGGTATCACAGTAAAAGGTAAAGTATTCGCTCCACCTTGTATCATTAACGGTAAGCGAGACATTCCAATAGATTTCGGCAGCGACATTATTATAGGACGAATCGACAGTCAGATTTACGAAAAGCCAATTCCATATGTCTTAGATTGTTCAGCGGCAACGTCCAACGCGCTGAAAATGCAGCTTAGAGGTACGGGAGCCTCATTTGATGGCACGCTATTAAGCACGAGTAAATCTAATCTGGGCATAATGCTAAAGAGTGATGGTGGAAAATTAACCTTGAATAGCTGGAAAAATTTCACCAACCCTGCCCGACCTGCTCTAAGCGCTATGTTGGTGAAAAATGGTAGCGGTACGGTAACGGGAGGTAACTTCACTGCGACCTCGACTTTATTAGTTGAATATCAGTGAGAGGTTGGAAATGAAGAAAAGGACACCAACACTTAAATATTTAGCGATAAATCTATGCTATCTCTGGTTAAACCTGCCTGCTGCTTCAGCAGTAAATGTTAACTTCCAGGGGAGATTGGTTGAGTCTATCCCTTGTGAAATCAATAGCGGTGGATTGATCGAAGTCGATTTTGACAACGTGATTATTAGAGGAATTGACGGTGATAAATATCGCCGCCCAGTGCCCTATTCTGTTCATTGCAGCGGTACGGGTAGTGTCAGGCTCAGTATACAAGCCACGGCCGTTAGCTTTGATAATACTGCCGTGGTAACTAATAAAAGTGGATTAGGCATACGCATTGAACAAAATGGTACACCAATGCGGTTGAACCAGTTCATTCCCATCAATCTAACCCGACCGCCCACATTAACCGTGGTTCCTGTGGCGAATCCCGCTTCACTTCCGGATGAGGGTGCTTTTGTTGCCCGGGCCACCATCATATCGGATTACCAATAGGCGAGCGTAATGAAATACAGAATACTTCCCTTGGGATATATAGTTATGCTTGCTGGCCTTTTGTTTTTGACACTGCCGGCCAAAGCAGCAGAAAACTTAATTATGCGTGGTACATTAGTGGCAGCACCTTGTTTTATTCGCCCTGGTGATGACCTGATTAAACTGGATTTTGAAGAGGTGATCGACAAATTCCTTTATCGCTACAAACGTACACCCAGCCGACCGCTACGTATTCATCTCGAAGATTGTGATATCAGCGTGTTCAAAGGGGTGAAGGTGACGTTTCAAGGCATTGAAAATACAGCACTACCCGGCATGTTGAAGCTTGATGCCGGAAGTATGGCAAAAGGCGTGGCTGTGGGCCTGGAAAATCAGGATGGCAGCCCGCTAAAAGTTAATGTGGCAAGCCCAACGGTGGCATTACAAGCGGGCGATATGGCACTCGGGTTCCAAGCCTATGTTCAGGGTGAGCCAGATGCATTAATTAACAGACGCATTGGTCATGGTCAATTTACGGCCACTACCACTTTTATTCTGGATTACTTATGATTAAAAAAATTATCAAAATTAAACCCTTATTAATACTGGCTGGATTATTTACCTGTCCAGCCAGCGCTGTCATATTAGTGCAAAACTTCACCCAAATTGGAAGTAGCATATCAGGAACAGCACAGGATAATGGTATTCCCTATTCTGCAGCCAGTAACTGTGGCGATAATGGCATGGGGGGATATTTCAGCTGCGATTATGGCGTGGCATTGTTCTACTATTATGGTGGCGTAAGGACTGCAATCGCAGCATCTGGGTTAGTCACTCCTTATAAAACCTCAGAAGATGCTCGACAAGCCTGGCTAAGAAGATATGGGAGTAGTGTGCCAGTCAGAATAACTTTGCCGGCAGGAGGGTCTGACCCTGTACTTTGTTTTGGGTATAGACGACTTGGAGGAGGATTTGTGGAGTCGCAGTGTCTTTCAACCCCAGTTCGCCCACCACCACCTCCTCCAACTTGCTCCGGAAGTGCCGGCACTATTGATTTTGGCAGCCTTCAGCAAGATAAATACAGTGGTGTTGGAAAAAACACCTCGATTAATATTTATTGTTCTGGCGCAGCCACAATCCGCTTCAGATCAGGTAATAATGTTTCACTGAATAATGGAACGAGCGCAACATTAAAATTCAATGGCGTTTCACAAGGCAGCAATTTCTACATGAGAGCAGGTAACAATTCGGTCACAGTGGATGCCACTTTAAGTGGCACACCATCATTAGGTGATTTTACCGGCAGCTCTACCGTTATTTTGGATGTTCTTTAACGTTAAAAATAGCAGCGGTTAAAAAACTTATTGGCCGCTGCTAGCACATTAGGGCATTTCTCTAATGTTTAATTAACCCCTGCTTCTGTAACGTCCAGTTTACTTAGACACTACTTTTCATCTCAATCATCACCATTGGCTAACCTCACCTCTCGCGCTAAATTCAAAGCCTTTCCCTTATTACTGAGGTAGTTAATGCACAGTCTTTTCGTTTACGGCACGCTCGGTCCAGGCCGTCCTAATGCGCATATCATGGAAAATATTGGCGGAAGCTGGCAGCAAGGTTATGTGCTGGGCAATCTGCATGAAGCGGGCTGGGGCGCAGCGATGGGTTTTCCCGGCATTGAACTCACTGCCGAAGGCACGCAGGTTAACGGCTTTGTCTTCAGTTCGGATAACCTTTCCGCGCACTGGTCGATGCTTGATGAGTTTGAGGGCGAAGGCTATCAGCGTGTGCCAGTTGAAGTGATGCTGCAAGATGGCAGCACCCTGATATCAGAAATCTACGCGCTAAAATGACGTAAGCGCCGTTTCCAGCCGATCCAGCGCGCAGAGAATGCCATAGCTGCGCGCCTGCTGTTCATCCGGCAGCGGTAACCAAATATCAGCCTGACTCGCCAGATCCAGCTTCGATGGACAAACGGCAATCACTGGCGTTTTTTGAATATGTGCATGATGCACAGCGCTGAGCACGCTGCTGTTCACCGCATCCGGCGCGAGAATCAGCAGTAAATCATCCGGCTGCAATCGGCTCAGCGTCATACGCAGCAGGTTATCGTCCTGAATCCATGCCAGCGCCAGACCTGTCGCCGTTAATCGCTGGTGTACTTCAGCCACCAGCGGCGTAGTCTGCCCTGCCGCACCAATCAACAACACGCTGCGAGCTTTACCTAACATTCGTGCCGCCCGCTCCCAGGTCGCTGTTTCAGCCAATGACCACTGCTGGGCTAACGCCTGATGAATCGCCTCCAGCTGCGGAATACCCTGCGCGGTTGGGGTTGAAGGCACCGAACTGGCACGCGCCAGCCGCATACGCAATTCGCGAATATCTTCACAACCCACAGAACGCGCAAAGCGGGTAATGGTGGCCGCACTGACTTCGGCGCGCCCGGCTAATTGCTCGATGGTGGCCGAGGCGGCAAACGCGATATCGTTAAGAATTGCCAGCGCCACACGATTTTCCTGCTGGCTCAGCGATGACTGGCGCTGCCGGATGACATCGAGAAATGCCCCTTCCTGCTGTCCTGCTTTGCGCACCTGATGCAGGAAATCATCCAGATCGCGACAGCCTGCCGATACCGCAAAGCGGCGCAGGACTTCAGGACTCACCCCTGCCTGCGTTGCCAGACTTTCCATTGTCGCCTGCGCGCTGACATGCAGGTTTTCCAGAATAAAACGCGCCAGCTTAGATTCCGGCGCATCCGCGCGTGCCGACTGCTGCCGCAATTGCCAGACAATATCCATCCGCTCACCACATCCTCTCGTTGCGAACATCCATCATGCATGAAAATATTTTTCAGTGTGAGTTTTTTTTCAGCAATTCCACCACTACCAGCGTTAAAAACCGCTTATGTTAACGATAAATTACAGCACCGATCACAGTCGTGAAAAATATTTTCACAAACATTCATAGGATAAGTCATTAATTTTAAATCGTTAATTATTCATTCATCAGAAAACCGTCTGTCCGGAGGGTATTTACATCGTCTTCAACACGGGTCTTTAATGGCCCCGACAAATCACAGGAGGAAATCATATGCGTATCGTACTTTGCTGTGCTGCAGGGATGTCCACCAGCATGCTGGTCAACAAAATGCAGAGCGCTGCTCAGGGGCGCGGGCTGACGATTGATATCAAAGCGGTGCCGGTAGCGGAATTCGAACGCATCCTGCCGGATGCCGACGTGGTGCTGCTCGGCCCGCAAGTGAAGTTTGAAGCCGCCCGCCTGACTGCCATCGCCGAGCCACAGGGCAAAGCTGTCGCCGTCATCGACATGATGGATTACGGCATGATGCGTGGCGAACAGGTGCTGGATACCGCCCTGGCGTTGCACACCTCGTAATACCTCCGTTTTACCCAAACTGACCGAAATAAACACGGCCTTGTGCTGTGGGGGATTCTGCATGTCCGAAGAAGTGGTTATCGAGTTTGAAGAACAAATCATGCTGCTGCTGGTACAGGCCGGTGCCGCTCGCAGTGCAGCACTGAGCGCCCTGCGATTAGCGCGTGAAGGCCAGTTTGCTGCTGCCGAGCAACAGCTTATGGCTGCCAAAGAGAGCGTCAATGGCGCTCATCAGCAGCAAACGGCATTGATCAGTCTCGATGAAGGCAGCGGCAAACTGCCCGTCACCCTGATTTTGGTACATGCCCAGGATCACCTGATGAACGCCATGCTGGTGCAGGATCTGGCGGGCGAAATCATTGAACTCTACCGCCGCACTGCGGCAGGAGGAACCGATGCTTAAGATAGCCATTATTGGTGGTGGCAGCAGCTACTCACCGGAACTGGTCGAAGGGATTATCAACCGTTACGCGCAGTTGCCGGTGACTGAACTGGCCCTGGTGGATGTGGAATCGGGTCGTGAGAAAGTGAATGTCATTGCCGATCTCACCCGCCGTATGCTGCAGCAGAATGGCTTAGAACAGGTCAAAGTCAGCGTGCACTTTGAGCTGGATGATGCCATCCGTGGTGCCAGCTTTGTGCTAACCCAGCTACGTGTCGGCCAACTGGCGGCGCGCGCAGCCGATGAACGCCTTGGCCTGAAATACGGTCGTCTCGGCCAGGAAACCACCGGCGTCGGCGGTTTTGCCAAAGCGCTGCGCACCATTCCGGTGATGCTGAACGTGGCGCGTAAAGTGGAAGAACTGGCGCCCGATGCCTTTATCATTAACTTCACCAATCCCGCCGGGATCGTCACTGAAGCGGTATCGCGTTATAGCAACGCCAAAATCATCGGCCTGTGTAACGTGCCGGTGAATATGCATCATATGATTGCCGGTATGCTCGACGCGCCATGGGATGATGTGCAGTTGCGCTTTGCCGGGCTCAATCATCTGGTGTGGGTGCATCAGGTGACTTGCCGTGGCGAAGATGTCACCAAACAGGTGATTGAACAGCTGTGCGATGGCCAGTCGCTAACCATGAACAACATCAAAGATATGCCATGGTCTCCGCAGTTCCTGCGTGCGCTCAACGCCATTCCCTGCCCGTATCATCGCTATTACTGGCAGACGCCGCAGATGCTGGCCGAAGAGCAGGAGAAAGCTAAAAACGGTCATGAAGGCACCCGCGCTGAGCAAGTGATGAAGGTTGAAGCGGAGCTGTTCGCGCTGTATGCCGATCCGCATCTGGCGCACAAACCGGAGCAACTGAGTTTCCGCGGTGGCGCCTATTACTCTGAAGTGGCGGTCGAGCTGATCAGCGCGATTCACAACAACAGTGGCAAGAATCTGGTGGTGAACTGCCGCAATAACGGCGCGATTCACGGCCTGCCCGATGACGCGGTGGTGGAAGTGAACTGCCTGGTAGATGCTCAGGGCGCGCACCCGTTAGTGTTTGGCGAGTTGCCACCGTTGATGAACGGCCTGACACAGCAGATTAAAGCTTTCGAGCGCTTAACCATCGAAGCTGCGGTACACGGCGATCGTAATCAGGCATTGCTGGCGCTGCTGGGCAATCCGCTGGTCGGCGATGTCGCGACAGCAGAAGCCCTGTTGGAAGAAGTGTTAACGCTGAACAAGCCGTGGTTGCCGCAGTTCTCATCGGCTCAATAGCGCCGTAACGGTGCAATCGCGAGAATGCGGCTCCAGATATGCCCGATAAACCGTGCCGCTGCGCAATTGAGGGCATCTGGCAATGTCAGGTCACCTGCACCAACGCTAACAGCGCGAATTATCCGCCGCTAGCGTTGGTGCAAATGGACCGCTTATTATCATTTTGTTGCGCCATTGAGCCTGAGGAGGCCCTGTGTCCAACCGTACTCTTATTGAACGTTATGTGTTGCCCGCAGCGCTGAAAGTCGCCGGACAAAAGCATGTGCTCTCGGTGCGTGACGGCATCATTCTCAACATGCCGTTTATGCTGATTGGCAGTTTCTTCCTGATCTTCGCCTACCTGCCGATTCCGGCGTGGGGCCATTTGATGGCGGATCTGTTTGGCGACACCTGGCGCAACAAACTGCTCTATCCGGTGCGCGCCACCTACGACATCATGGCGCTGATCTCCAGCTTCGGCATCGCCTATCGTCTGGCGGAGAAATACCGCACGCTGGATCCGCTTACCAGCGGCGCCATGGCGTTAGTGGCTTTTGTGATGACCATTCCGCAGCAGACCCTGTTTGCCCCAGTCGAAAATGCACCCGCACAGCTGGTAACCGGCGTCCTGCCGATCTCGATGATTGGCAGCCAGGGCTTGTTCGTGGCCATTGTGATTGCGCTGATGTCGACGGAGATTTATCGCTTCGTCCATAGCCGCAATCTGGTGATCAAGATGCCGGAAGGCGTGCCGCCTGCGGTGGCAAAATCCTTCCTCGCACTGGTGCCGGGCTTCTGCGTGCTGGCGGTGGTGCTGATCATCCGTCTGGCAGTGGAAGCCTCGCCGTTTGGCGACATCAACAACCTGATCGCCACCGTGATTGGATTGCCGATGCACCACGTCGGCGGCACGCTGCCGGGCATGATCTTCTCGGTGCTACTGATTGGCATTCTCTGGACGCTGGGGTTGCACGGCGATGCCATTGTACTGGTGTTCATCCAGCCGGTCTGGCTCTCCAACATGAGTGAAAACCTCGAAGCGTTCCAGCATAACCAGCCGATCCCGCACATCTTTACGCAGCAGTTTTATGATCTGTGGATAGCGCCTGGCGGCACCGGTGCTTTGCTGGGTCTGGTGATCTTTATGCTGATCCGCTCTCGCAGCCGCCAGATGAAACAGCTGGGTAAGATTGCCGGACCTGCCGCGCTGTTCAACATCAGCGAGCCGTTGGTGTTTGGCATTCCGCTGGTGATGAACCCGTACCTGTTCCTGCCGTTTATTCTCACCCCGGTGGTGCTGGTGATTGTCTCCTGGGCGGCCATGACGACCGGATTCGTCGCGCCGCCCGCCGGGATCGCATTACCGTTTACCACGCCGATATTTGTCAGCGGCTATCTGGCAACTGGGGGGCACATTTCCGGCACGGTGTTACAGGTGGTTAACCTGGCGATCTCGATGGTGATTTACTATCCGTTCTTCCGCATCTGGGATCGCTTGAAACATCGCGAAGAGCAGCAAAGCGAGCAGCAAGCTCAGGCTGTGACAGGAAGTGCAGTGGTTTCATAGTTCCCGGCTAACCCATGCGCGGCGGCGCTGCAAAAGAGTTTCAACGCTTTTGCAGGACCGCCGTACATCAACCCCGCCCCCATTCTTCCATTTTCCGCAATAATGACTTCGCAAACCCGGCTATTCTGCCGCACCACAGGCTGTGCCAACCTTTAGACAGGGTTCGGGATCATCCCGGCCACCACTAAAGGACACTAATTATGAAACTCTACCACTTCCCGCTTTCTGGCCATGCGCACCGTGCTCGTCTGTTCCTGTCCCTGCTCGACCTGCCACACGAGGTGATTGATGTTGACCTCGCTAACGGTGAACACAAATCCCCGGCGTTTCTCGCCATCAACCCGTTCGGTCAGGTGCCGGTGCTGGAGGATGACGGCGTGTATATCTCCGACTCCAACGCCATCCTGGTTTATCTGGCGAAAAAATCAGGCCGCAGTGAGTGGTTGCCTGAAGATGCACTGGGTGCGGCGCAGGTGCAGCGCTGGTTGTCTGTCGCGGCAGGTGAACTGGCTTATGGCCCTTGCGCGGCACGCTTGATTACCGTGTTTGGTCGCCCGTTCAACCCTGACGAAGTGATCGCCCGTGCGCACACCATTTTGGCGTTAATGGATAAACATCTTACCGGGCGTGAATGGCTGGTCGGCGATCGCCCGACCATCGCGGATATCGCGCAGTACAGCTACCTGATCGGCGCGCCGGAAGGCAATGTGGATCTCTCTGGCTATCCGGCGGTCAATGCGCTGTTACGCCGTATTGAAGCGTTGCCGGGCTTTGTTCCCTTCCCGCAAACCGCTGCCGGTCTGCGCAGCATCGCGTGAGTTAACTATCATGGGCGAGAAACTTCCGGTATGGCATGCAGGTGAAATAGCCCTGCAACAACAGGCGGGCGTTGCCGAACGCATGGCGGAAGTCGGCCAGCGCGTGATTCGCGACTACATGCCCGATCAGCACCGTGACTTCTACGCACAGCTACCGTTTATCGTAGTGGGCAGCGTGGATGGGCAAGGCGATGCCTGGGCCACGCTGCTGGAAGGCCAACCCGGTTTTATCTTCTCGCCGAATGCCACCACGCTGGATATTGCCGCCCAGCCGGATCCCCGCGATCCCGCTGCTGCCGGGTTCACTGACGGCGCATCGGTTGGCCTGCTCGGCATTGAGTTACACACCCGTCGCCGCAACCGTATGAATGGCGTGCTGAGCGCCATTGGTGGCGGCTTTCGGGTGCAGGTGGAGCAGAGTTTCGGCAACTGCCCGCGCTATATCCAGCTGCGCGATTTCCGCTTTGCTCGTTCGCCCGATGAGCCGGCTATTGGTGAGGTTGAAGTGCTCAGCACGCTCGATGAGGCGGCCCGCAACACCATCGCCACCGCCGATACGTTTTATGTCGCGACTTATGCCGAGCATCAGGTTGATGCTTCGCATCGCGGCGGCAAACCCGGTTTTGTGCGTGTGGATGACGATGGCCTGCTGACCATTCCCGATTTTAACGGCAACCTCTTCTTTTCCACGCTCGGCAACATCCACCAGAACGGGAAAGCCGGGCTGCTGTTTATCGATTACCACAGCGGCGATACGCTGCAAATGACCGGCGATGCCAGCGTGATCCTCGACTCGCCGGAGATCGATGCATTCCAGGGCGCCGAACGGTTGTGGACATTCCGCCCGCGCCGCATCGTGCGACGTCATGCCGCTCTCGCCTTGCGCTGGGAAACGGAAGCAGGCGGTATCTCACTGGCGTCAGAAATGACGGGTGACTGGCAATCGGCTGCCGAACGCCTGCGCGCTAACGAACTGGCGCGACGCTGGCGGCCTTTTAGGGTGACGAAGATTGTCGATGAGAGCGCATCGATTCGCTCGTTTCATCTGATGCCAGATGATGGCGCCGGTTTGCTGGCGTATCAGGCAGGACAGCACTTGCCGATTCGCGTGCAGTTGCCTGGTACAGACAAACCGCTGATTCGTCACTACACCCTGTCGGTTGCGCCGTCGGACGGTTTTTATCGCATCAGCGTCAAACGCGATGGCGTGGTCTCGCGCTATCTGCACGATCATCTACAGGTTGGCGACAGTCTTGAAACGCGAGCGCCAGCCGGTGATTTCACTATCAATGCGCAAGAGACACGCCCAGCGGTTTTAATTGCGGCGGGCGTCGGCATCACCCCGATGCTGGCGATGCTGCGCCATCTGGTTTATGAAGGACGCCGCAAACAGCGTATGCGCCCTACTTACTTTATCCAGTCCGCGCGCAACAAAGCGGAACGCCCGTTTGTACGTGAACTGGATGCATTGCTGGCGGCCTCACAAGGCGCATTCAAACTGGTGCGCGTGTTGAGCCAGCCGGACGGTGCCGAACAGGGATTCGATTACGATGTCTCCGGACGCATCGATATGGCGCTGCTTTCACAAGTGCTGCCCTTTAACGACTACGACTTTTACCTGTGCGGCCCGCCGCAGTTTACGCAGGCGTTATATGACGGGCTGCGCAGCTACAATATCGCCGATAAACGCATTCACGCCGAAGCCTTTGGCCCGTCCTCGCTGCAGCGCCGCATGGATGCGCAGCAAACAGAACAAACCTTACTTCCGATTTCGACGCAATCCATACCCGTGATGTTCATGAACTCAGCCAAAGAGGCGCGCTGGACGCCGAATAGCGGATCGCTGCTGGAACTGGCCGAAGCACGCGGTCTTAGCCCGGAATACAGCTGTCGTGAAGGACATTGCGGATCGTGCAAAACGAGGATTTTAAAGGGAGCGGTAACCTACCCGACTGCGCCGAGTGCCAGTGTGGCAGAGGGGGAGATATTAATCTGCTGTGCGCAGCCGGCACAGCAGAATGGCGATATCGAGCCGATTCAGCTCGAGTTATAACGCGGGATTGTCGTTCAGATACAGCGTAAGGACGTTACACGAAAAGTAGTGCAAACCTGCGTTTATGAAGCGATATTTTTATTCTCAATCATCATGGACTTGCAGAAAATGCAGGTCGCACCATGCGGATTTTTTTGGCTGACATCAAATACCGACTTGCGATATTGAGAACCCTGACACTGAGGGCATTTCATAAAAGTAGTGAACAAATTAATATTAGAGACCTGTAACATTGGTTGCTGAAGGGCCTTTCGGTCCATCTTGTACTGAGAATTCAACATGCTGACCCTCTTCAAGGGAGCGGAAATCACTACCGGTGATAGCAGAGAAATGTACGAAGACATCTTTGCTGCCATTTTCAGGGGTAATAAAACCGAAACCTTTTTCAGAATTAAACCACTTTACTGTACCGAGAATTTTATTAGACATAATTAATACCTTTTCTTTTGCCGTGAGGCTGAGTGAACTGAATCGCAGAGAAAAATCAGGACTGAGATAAAACTCAAAGAGAAAGGCTTATTTTCGGCACTGACGTAGATGAGAGATAAACTGTGAACTAACTTTGAAACTGTCTGCAAATCAGACTGGAGGTCATTTACGCATGTCTAATGCAACATTGCAAGACAAAAGAAAAATAAACTTTCCATTCTTAGGATTAACACTCTCAACATTAAATAAAAACCATTTAAAACAACACGATGTAATTTTATCTTTCGGATTTTTCAGGGGTTTTAGAGGTGTTGCGGCCAGTTAACTGCCGTGACTGGCCGCTAATCATCAATGCAGACTATTTATCTACTGGTCCACAACCGCCAATAATTTTCGAGATAGAAACAGCCGGATGAAGCAAATAATCGTAATCACAGTTTTTTTCTTTGTTATACACGCTTCCAGTACATCCAGACAGCAGAGCCACTACCGCAGCGGCAATTGAAAACTTAATGAGCTTATTCATAATAACGCATCCATTTGTTAAAAGTGTTTTTGAAGATGTTTAATTGCTGTTCTCGTGCACTTAACAAATTAATAAATCACAGAGAATAGCACGTAGCAGAACATAAGTACCTTACAGCGCTTATGCGATAAATTATTAATTAAAAACATAACTAAAGACAACATTACGAATTATCTGTTTATTATCATTATTAGATTAAATTTTTGTAGTGAAAGCCTTACAGGTTTTATAAATGTCAGGGTATCTTTCAGAATGACAACCTTAATTATCATTTAAAGAATTAATTACCACATTAGACAAACGGTCACGAAGGTGTTTAATCGACCCATTTGGTCATTCAAGAAAGACTGGCATCCAGAAGGAATATAGCCCCCAGGCCATCATATAATGTGGGCAACTACGCAAAATTGAAAGCATGCCATTATTATTACTAGCCCTGAAAATTCATCCTACGTAACATAACCCACAGTTATTACATGATTGTTAATTAGGGACAGGTAATGGCACTTCAGGGAACATTGATTCTAAATGGCGCAGATTATGTGCCTTTCAATCTTTACGGCGTTGGCGTTTTTATGCCGTTCTCAGGCAAAGGCGTTTACATGAACAACGCTGCATGTGGTGCAATTCCGAATGAAGGTCCAATACCACCGGGTAAGTACTGGATTGTAGAGCGTGGCAGTGGCGGCCTCTTATCAAGGTTAAAAGCAAAGTCCCAGGATTTCTATAACAGAATGTACGAAGGTGCTGAGTTTGACCGTGATGAATGGTTTGCTTTGTTCAGAGATGACTGGACTATTGATGATCACAGCTGGATTGATGGGGTCAAACGTGGATTATTCAGGCTACATCCGGGGCGTGTATCGGAAGGATGCATCACTTTAGTTCATAACTCCGATTATGCATTGATCCGTAATGCATTAATGCAGACTTCACCAATACGCGTTCCCTGCATGAAATCATTGATGGCACGCGGTTGGATTGAGGTAATTGCCAGTGGCAATAACAACACTTGCCCGTAAGATATGTAAAGTCATCTTCTATTTCGCTTTATCGTTGATCGTCGGGCGAACATTAGGTAGTCCTGAAATATGGTTTAATTATGCATGGGCAACCCGTATTGCACATTTTTTTTACGGAGATGGTGAGATTGGAGCAGACAACTTTTATGATTTATATTTCTACATCTCCGTGTTCTCAGTATTTTCTATCACTACGGCAATTTATATTTTAACAATGAAGTTACTACGAAAAATAAGGAGTAGTTAAATGCCAATCCCTCCGTACATGTGGCTCAAAGACGATGGCGGCGCAGATATTAGAGGCTCTGTTGATGTGCATGACCGTGAAGGTAGTATTGAAATCATCGGATTAAGCCACGGTATTAGCCTTCCGGTTGATACCGCCGCTGGAAAAATAACCGGCACACGCCAGCACTCATCAATGCGTATTGAAAAGGAAGTTGATAGTTCAACGCCCTATCTTTATAAAGCTTCAGCTACCGGGCAGACGCTGAAAAGTGCTGAAATTCGTTTTTACAATATTAGCGATGCTGGGCAAGAGGTCTGCTATTACACGGTTCTGCTGGAAAACGTGAAGATCACCAGCGTTCATTGTGGCGTACCCAATGTGAAATTGTCTGGTAACGACAAGATGAATCATTCGGAAAGCGTCAGCATGCAGTATGAGAAAATCACCTGGCGCATTGTGGATGGCAACATTCAATACGCCGATGCGTGGAACGAACGTCCTACAGCTTAACGCTGGCTTTGCGAGTGCTGCTGCTGGATCAAGGTAAGACACGTGGTGACGACATGCGAGGCCATCCACCGTGGAGATTACTGCCACGTAAATCAACGCGTTTGAAACGGCACCTGGCAAGCGCTCTGTATCTGGTGAGCTACTGCTGAGCATACCGTTAAAGCGCAGGCATCAAGATTAATGCTTTTGATGGCGCTGAAGACGTAAAGGTGTTTTAGAAACCCACAAAAGCAAAAACCCAGCCATAAAGGCTGGGTTTTCAGAATGTTGGTGCCCGGACGCGGAATCGAACCACGGACACGGGGATTTTCAATCCCCTGCTCTACCGACTGAGCTATCCGGGCAACGGGGCGCATTAAACCCTACTCAGGCCGCACCGTCAAACGCTTTTCAGCAAAAATCCGCTGACTGCTGGCTTTTACAGCAACCTTCAGACCATCCGGTAAAAAATTTCTGCAACTACCAACTTTAGTGGTGAATTTTTAACCGCACCCGCCGATAACCGATTTGACGACAAATTCCAATTATAAGGTCCACCATGTTTAGCACTATTACATCGGGAATCCTGTCACGCCTGGCGTGGCAGAAGCGCGCTCGCAGCAGCGCCACGCTCAGTTCGTTGCAGGAGGCGATTGCAATGGTTGAGTTTACGCCGGAAGGCCACATTCTCACCGCCAATGAACTGTTTCTGGAGCGCATGGGATACACGCTGAAGGAGATTGCCGGCCAGCATCACAGCATGTTTTGTACGGCTGATTTAGTCCAATCCCCGCAGTATCGCGATTTCTGGCGCCGCCTGAACCGGGGCGAAGGTTTCAGCGATAAATTCCTGCGCGTTGCCAAGCACAGCCGTCCCATCTGGCTGGAGGCTAACTATGTGCCGGTGCAGGATCGCAGCGGCCGGGTGATTAAAATCGTTAAGCTGGCGAGTGATATCACCGCACGGATTATTGATGCGCAAGAGCAGCGCGCTATGACCACCGCCATTGAACGTTCGATGGCGGTCATCGCCTTTAACCTCAAAGGCGAAGTGCTGATGACCAATGACAATTTCCTCAAAACCATGGGTTATCGCAGCGATGAGGTGATTGGCGTCCATCACAGTCAGTTCTGCCCGCCGCAGATGCGCAACAGTGACGAGTATCGCCGCTTCTGGCACAAGCTGAATCAGGGTGAATTTATCTCCGGCCAGTTTGAGCGCGTTAACAAGCTGGGACGCACCGTGTGGCTGCGTGCCACTTATAACCCGGTGTTTAACGAAGCGGGCGAACTGTACAAAGTGGTGAAATTCGCCACCGATGTGACTGCACAGGTGGAGAAGAACCATCTGGAGCGCGAGGCGGCACAGCAGGCATATCAAACTGCACTGCAAACCAGCGAGAGCACGCGCCTCGGTGCCACGGTGATTGAAAACAGTGTGCAAACCATCAATGAGCTGGCGGGCGAACTGCACGGTATTTCCGGCGATATCAGTAACCTCAGCGAATCCTCCGACCGTATTGGTGCGATTGTCGAGAGCATCCGCCGCATTGCCGATCAGACTAATCTGCTGGCACTCAATGCAGCGGTGGAAGCCGCGCGAGCGGGTCAGCACGGTCGTAGTTTTGCCGTGGTGGCTAACGAGGTGCGCACGCTGGCGGCAAACATCAACCGCGCGACTACCGAGATCGAGAATATGGTGCAGCATAACCATACTCTCGCCGAAAAAGCGTTAAAAGGCATCGAATCGAACCTGAAACGTGCCGATCAAGGCGTCGTGTTAGCCAAAGAAGCGGGTGGCGTGATCTCTGAGATTCGCGGCAGCTCCAGTGAAGTGGTGCGCGCCATCAGTCATGTGGCTGAGGCCTTGAAAGAAGAGTAATTTTTCCTGCTTTCTCTTCTTCTATTGCACTGCTGTGACATAAAACTGTCATGGCAGTGCAGTAATCTAGGATAAATCCTAATCAATGCCAGAATAATTCTTATGCAGCTGCCTGATTTACGCGCAGGATTAACCTCCCTGTCGAGCCGTTCCCGTGCGCGTTCGCTGTGCATTGAGGTGCCGTTTGTCAGCCCAGCCATGGACAACACAGCGGTCATGGCTCTGTTTACCGAACACAAAGATTTGATCGGTTTGCCAGTGATCGAGAACGGCACGCCGTTTGGCATGATCAACCGCCATATCTTCCTGTCACAGATGACGCGCCCTTTCTTCCGCGAACTCTATGACCGCAAAAGCTGTATCGCTTTTATGGACAAAGAGCCGCTGGTGATTGATGCCGATACCGAGCTGGATCAGGTGGCGCATCAGGTGGTGGCAACCGGTGATAAATCGGTCACCGACGGATTTATTTTGACCGAACAGGGCCGCTATATCGGCATCGGTTTGGGGATAGATTTGATCCGCACCGTCTCCGATTTGCAGGCGCAACAGCATCAACAAATTTTGCAGAGTATCGATTATGCGCGCGTGATTCAGGACGCGATGCTTGATCGCTCAAAACAGCAAATGGCCCAGCAGCTCAATGACTGGTGCCTGCACTGGCAGCCGCGCGATGGCGTGGGCGGCGACTATTATGCATTCCATCAGGATGAACACGGCTGGCTGGCATTGATTGCCGACTGCACCGGCCATGGTATTCCGGGTGCCTTTATGACGGTGATCCTGCAATCCGCGCTGGAAAACGCGCTGCAGAAAAACCGTCGGGCACCGTCCGATCTGCTGCAATCACTGAATCGTCATATTAAACAAACCCTTGGGCAGCTCAATGCCACGCAGCAAACGTCGCTCTCCAATGACGGCTGTGATGCTATCGCGCTACGCCTTGATACTCACCAACATCAACTCAGCTGGGCCAGCGCACGCATGCATGCGCTGTTACATCCGGCCGCTGGCGAAGCGGAATCGCTCAAGGCCGATCGCGTCGGTGTGGGTTACACCGATACGCCGCAGGATTACATCTGGCCGGAACATCAACGCACGCTGCATCCCGGCGATATGTTGTTGGTGATGACCGATGGCGTGACCGATCAGCCCGGCGGTGAACGCCACATTATGTTTGGCAAAAAGCGCATTCAGACGCTGGTAACACAATATCAAACCCTGCCGATGGACGAGTTGTCAGCGACCTTTGAGCGGGAATTTCTCAACTGGCAAGGCAACCAGCCGCGACGCGATGACGTCACCTGGTTTGGCTTCCGTTATTAATGAGCACCTTATGAACTCAGGTTCAACCCTTAGCCGCGTACCGCCAGAAAGCGTTGCACTGCACTATACTGGCTTCTTCTCGCCGCAGAACATCACCGCCATGGGCGAGGTGATTAAGGTCTTTCTGGAGAACCAGCAGGCGCCGGTGAAAGTGCGCCGCCGCTTGTTCTCCAGCTTTGTTGAAATCGTACAGAATATCCTGCGTTATTCGCAGGATAGCCGCGTCATGAACCACGCCGAGCAGGATTTTCGCTTCGGCACCGTTACGCTGCGCGTAGATGGCGACACCTACGTGCTGGAAAGCAGCAATCAGGTCGATGAAGTCGCCTGTGAGCAGCTGCGTTACTGGCTGGATTTGCTGCGTACCATGAGCAATGAAGAGATCAAACAAGCATACCGCGTAGGTCTGCGAGCTGAGAGCCCTGCCACAAGCAAAGGGGCCAACATAGGATTACTGACACTTGCCCGTGATGTCAGTGAACCGCTGGAGTATGAACTGCGTCCGCTGGAGTCCAGTGGTTACGCCACGTTTTGGCTCAAAGCCACCATTCACCAGGATTGAATTGTTTATGCAAAACCTTGTTATTGCTGCCACAGAAAGCACGCCCGAGGTCAATTTTGACTTCGAAAGCGGTCAGTTTTCTCTGCGCGGAGAATCCTGGCCGGAAAACGCCGCCGCCTTCTACCGTCCGTTGCTGGATGCGCTGGAAAGCTGGCAGCCCGCACAAAGCGGCCAGATCGAAGCCAATATCGCCCTGCGCTATTTCAACAGCTCCAGCACCAAAATGCTGTTCAGCCTGTTTGATCTGTTCAATCAGCTGGCGCAGAAAGGCCAGAAGGTTGAACTCAACTGGTTCTTTGATGAAGAAGATGATGTGTCTGAAGAGTTCGGCCAGGAACTGGCGCTGGACTTTACCGATCTGCAGGTGAATCTGCGAGCGGAAATGGCCTCATGATGGACCTGAATGAGCTGTTTCGCGAAGAGAGCGAGGTGCTAACGCGCGCTCAGGATGTTGCGGCTCAGACCTCGCTCAGTGCAGACGATTATCGTAATGCGTTGCTGAACGTTAATCGCCACTATCAGCGCCTGATGCGCGAGACCTATCGCATGATCTCGCGCAGTGACCGTGCTGAACGCGAGCTGAACCGCGTCAATGAGCAGCTGCATCAACTGGCTCAGGAGCTGGAATACAAAGCCAGCCACGACCCACTCACTGCTGTCTGGAACCGCGGTGCCATCATTCAGCGTATTACGAATACGTTGAGCAATGGCCCGGCGGCGCTGATCATTCTCGATATCGACCACTTCAAGAAGATCAACGATGAGTTCGGACATCCGATGGGCGATAAGGTGATTTGCGGCCTGGTGTCGCGTATTCAGACGCACTGTCCGGAAGATGCCAGCATTGGCCGTATTGGCGGTGAAGAGTTTACCGTGCTGCTGCCGCACTACCGTTTATCGGACGCGGTGATTGTCGCGGGCGCGATTCACGCCTCCCTGAACGCCTCGCCACTGGCGGTGCTGCCGGGTCAGTTAGTGACGGCCAGCCTTGGCGTCAGCTATGGCAAGCCAGGTTCCGATTTCGAAACCCTGTATAACAATGCTGATGCCGCGCTATATGATGCGAAAAACCACGGTCGCAACCGGGTTTTCTTCCGCTAGAAGAGCCTTGTCGCGACAGCATTTATAGCGCAGAGATCAGCATTACCGCTCAGGATCGCGCGATAAATTGCACCGCGACGTTGGGTGCGATCTCGCGCAAATTAATTTTTCTGCGCCGTTTCTACCGGCGGCTCAGACGGTGGCGGCAGGAAGATGTGATCGAGAATATTGCGCATCAACGGTGCTGCCGTCACCCCTTCACTTCCTCCGTTTTCCAGAATCAGCGCCACTGCGACTTTCGGATCATTAAACGGTGCGAACGCGGTATAGAAGATGTGGTCACGCAGGCGCGTCGGGATCATTTTCGCGTTATAGACCTGGTTCTGCTTCAGACTGAACACCTGAGACGTCCCCGACTTCGCCGCAATGCCGTAAGGCGCGGTGTGGAAATACTTATAACCGGTGCCGTTCGGTGCATTGGCCATGCCGAACATCGCATGACGCACCAGCGACCAATACGGTGATTTTGGATCGCCGATTTGCGGTTGCGGCAATTTAGGTTGATAAAGCTGTTGTTCCTTACCACGCTGCGATTTTTCCAGCAGGTGCGGATTAATCACCCGGCCATTATTAAGCAGTGCCACCAGCGCTTTCACCATTTGAATCGGCGTCGCAATCCAGTACCCCTGACCAATCCCCACCGACACCGTATCGCCCTGATACCATGAGTGTTTATGCACTTTCTGCTTCCACTCACGACTAGGCAGCAATCCTGAATACTCTTCATTGAGATCGATGCCGGTGGGTTTGCCGTAGCCAAACTGGCTCAGCATGGTGTGAATACGATCGATGCCCATCATAAACGCCACCTGATAGAAGAAACTGTCCGCCGACTCCTCAATCGCCTTGGTGACATCCAGCGTGCCATGCCCCGACTTTTTCCAGTCACGATATTTACGATCGGTGCCTGGCAGGGTCCAGGTCGGCGCGCCAAAAATAGTAAAGCTTGGGGTGATCACCTTGGTCAGCAGCGCGGACATCGCCATATAGGGTTTAACTGTCGAGGCCGGTGGATACAGGCCTTGCGTGACACGGTTGATCAGCGGCAGATTTTTGTCCTGCAGCAACGTTTTGTAGGCTTTGTAGCTGATGCCTTTTACAAACGGATTCGGGTCATAGCTCGGCGCAGATACCATCGCCAGCACACTGCCATCGCGCGGATCTTCAATCAGCGCCGCCGCACGCTGGCCGGCGAGCTGGCTCTCAACGTACTGCTGCAGATGCAAATCCAGCGTCAGATAGACGTTCTGGCCGGCAACCGGCGGCACTTCTTTCAGCACGCGCACAATGCGACCGTGGTTATCCACTTCCACTTCCTGATAACCGGTTTTGCCGTGCAAAATGGACTCGTAATAGCCTTCAATGCCCTGCTTACCGATGTTGTGGTCAGCAGCATAGTTTTCGCCGACGCCTTCGGCATTCAGGCGTTTGAAATCGTTATCGTTGATCTTAGAAACATAGCCCACCACATGAGCTAAATCGGCGCCATAGGGATACTCACGGTCCTCATAAGTGTCGATGGCCACGCCGGTGAAACGGAACTGATTGACGGAGAAGCGCGCCACCTGCTCATCAGTGAGTTCTGCTTTTAACTCGACCGGCTTATAGCGGCTGTTCTGTTTGAGTTCGTGCTCGAAGGTTTCAATTTCTTCCGGCGTCAGGTCGACAATCGGCGTCAGCTGCTTCAGCGTTTCCTGCATATTGTCGATTTTGTAAGGCGTCACGAGGATGTCGTACCAGGTGACGTTACGCACCAGCGGAATACCGTTGCGATCGTAGATCAACCCTCGCGTCGGCGCGATGGGGATCATTTTGATGTCGTTTTCGTTGGACCGCGTCTGGTAATAGCTGTGCTGATCCACCTGCAGACGATACAGGTTAACGCCAAGGATAATGAAACAGATGACGACCAGAGCAAAAGCGACAAGCGCACGGCGGACAAACAGTTTTTCTTCAGCTTCGAAATTACGGAAATTCATCAGGGGGGCTTAGTCTCTTTGTTATCACGCTAATGATAAGCAGAGATGGCTTTAGAGCCAGCACGAAGATGCACAAGCCTGGGTAAAAGTGTGTCAGATGTTTACGAGAAGAGGTTCAGGTCACCCTGAGTGGTATCGATGATTCCGAGCGGTGAGTAACGAGATCGTGATAAATGGCAGGATTCATTTCGCGCGAAGAAGAACAAGGTCGCCACCCATGACGACCCTGTGCGCTGGTGGGTTTCGTCAGGTGCGCGTTGAAGCGCACCGAACAAAACAGACGGGATTAATCCCCCAGCAGCACCGACTCCAGCGCGATCTTGATCATATCGTTGAAGGTGGTCTGGCGCTCAGCCGCCGTGGTCTGCTCGTGCGTGCGGATATGATCCGACACGGTGCAGATGGTCAGCGCTTTAGCACCGAACTCCGCTGCCACACCGTAGATACCCGCGGCTTCCATTTCTACGCCCAGAATGCCGTATTTCTCCATCACATCGAACATCTGCGGATCTGGCGTGTAGAACAGGTCAGCAGAGAAGATATTGCCAACGCGTGCGTCCACACCCAGCGCTTTGGCGGCATCAACCGCGTTACGCACCATGTCGAAGTCCGCAATCGCCGCGAAGTCGTGATCCTTGAAACGCATACGGTTCACTTTGGAATCGGTGCAAGCACCCAGACCAATCACCACGTCACGCAGTTTCACATCGGCACGCACCGCGCCGCAGGAACCGACACGGATGATTTTCTTCACGCCGAAATCGGTGATCAGCTCTTTGGTATAGATCGAGCAGGATGGAATACCCATACCGTGGCCCATGACCGAAATCTTACGGCCTTTGTACGTCCCGGTGTAACCCAGCATGCCGCGCACGTTGTTCACTTCAACCGCATCTTCCAGGAAGGTTTCTGCGATGTGCTTAGCGCGCAGCGGATCGCCCGGCATCAGCACCACGTCCGCGAAGTCACCCATTTCTGCATTAATATGAGGCGTTGCCATGGTTATTTTCCTTTTTAAAATTGGTGGGCTGTTTTACAGCAGGCTTTTGCCGTAGTCCATGCTGGACAGGCCAAAATACTTCGCAATGGTCTGGCCGATATCCGCAAAGGTATCGCGATAACCCAGCGATCCTGGCTTCACTTTTGGACCGTAAATCATAATCGGGATGTGCTCGCGCGTGTGCTCGGTGCCCTTCCAGCTTGGGTCACAACCGTGGTCGGCGGTGAGGATCAGAATATCACCCTCTTTCACCAGCGCCATCAGCTCCGGCAAACGGCGGTCGAAGAACTCTAAACCGCCCGCATATCCGGCGATATCGCGACGATGGCCCCAGGTGGAGTCAAAATCAACGAAGTTGGTGAAGACGATGGAATTGTCCGGCGCCTTTTTCATCTGCTCGATGGTGGCGTTGAACAGCGCATCCAGACCGGTGGCTTTCACCTTCTGAGTAATGCCCTGCTCGGCGTAAATATCCGCAATTTTACCCACGGAGATCACTTCGCCGCCCTTCTCGTCCACCAGCTTTTTCAGCATGGTCGGCGCAGGCGGTTCCACCGCCAGATCGTGACGGTTGCCGGTACGCTCAAAGTTGCCCGCTTTGTCGCCGACAAACGGACGCGCAATCACACGGCCGATGTTGTAGCCACCGTTGGTCAGTTCTTCACGCGCGATTTCGCACAGTTCGTACAGACGATCCAGACCAAAGGTCTCTTCGTGACAGGCAATCTGGAATACCGAGTCCGCCGAGGTGTAGAAAATCGGCTTGCCGGATTTCATGTGTTCTTCGCCCAACTGGTCGAGGATCACCGTACCGGACGAATGGCAGTTACCAAGATAACCCGGCAAATCGGCGCGTTTTACCAGCACATCGAGCAGCTCCTGCGGGAAGCTGTTCTCTTTGTCGCTGAAGTAGCCCCAGTCAAACAGCACCGGCACGCCGGCGATTTCCCAGTGGCCTGACGGCGTATCTTTACCGGATGACAGCTCGCTGGCATAAGCGTAGGCACCAATGATTTCAGCATTGGCGTCGAGGCCCGGCGGGAAGCGGCCGGTAGAGAGTTCAGCGGCTTTACCCAGACCGAGCGCAGTCAGGTTTGGCAGATGCAGCGGCCCTTCGCGACCTTCATTGGCGCGGCCTTCGAAGCACGCTTCGGCGATATGGCCGAGCGTATCCGATCCTTCATCACCGAATTTATCGGCGTCTTTGCTGGAGCCGATCCCGAAGGAGTCGAGAACCATAATAAAAGCACGTTTCATGCAAGTCTCCTGCGCAATGGCGCGATGACAAGTCAAAAAAAAGCGATCAGATCAGTATACCCGAATGGCCGCTGCCTGGCACGAAGAAGCGTTACTCGCTGACGCGGCGATAGACCACCGGCGTTTCCGCAGGCGCGCTATCACTCAACGTGATAGCTGCTTTGACCGCTTCCGCAGCCTGCTGCCACTGCGCTTCCGACGCGGCATGAATCACCGCCAGCGGGCGCTGTGTATGAACCTGCGTGCCGAGCGTGGTCATGTCACTTAAGCCCACGCTGTAATCAATGCTGTCGCTGGCACGCTGACGACCTCCACCCAGCGACACCACTGCCATGCCCAGCGCACGGGTATCCATGGCGCTGACAATCCCGGCGCGATCGGCATACACCGCTTTGCTCAGGGTCGGTGCAGGCAGATAGCTGTCCATCCGCTCGATGAAATCCACCGGACCATTCTGCGCCGCCACCATGCGCGCGAATACTTCCGCCGCTTGACCGTTATCCAGCACGTTCTGCAATTTCCGTCGTGCTTCGGCGTCGTTGTCGGCTAGCTTGCCGGAGATCAGCATTTCCGAGCACAGCGCCATGGTCACTTCCAGCAAGCGCGGGTTGCGCGCCTCGCCGGTGAGGAACTGCACTGCTTCGCGGACTTCCAGCGCATTACCGGCGGTGGATGCCAGCACCTGATTCATGTCAGTGAGCAGCGCGGTGGTTTTGCAGCCCGCGCCGTTCGCCACGCCAACAATCGCTTGCGCCAGATTTTCCGAGGCTTCAAAGGTCGGCATAAAAGCACCGGAGCCGACTTTCACATCCATCACCAGCGCATCCAATCCTTCCGCCAGTTTCTTGGCAAGGATCGATGCGGTGATCAGCGGGATCGAGTCAACGGTAGCGGTGATATCACGCGTGGCGTAGAAACGTTTATCGGCGGGGGCCAGTGAGTTGGTCTGGCCGATAATTGCGATACCGACATCTTTGATGATCTGGCGGAAACGATCGTCGCTCGGGAAGATATCGAAACCGGGGATCGCTTCCAGCTTATCCAGCGTGCCGCCGGTGTGGCCGAGGCCGCGCCCGGAGATCATCGGGACATAACCGCCACACGCTGCCACCATCGGGCCGAGCATCAGCGAAGTCACATCGCCCACGCCGCCGGTGGAGTGCTTATCAACAATCGGGCCATTGAGGTTCAACGACTTCCAGTTGAGCACCGAGCCGGAATCGCGCATCGCCATGGTCAGCGCCACGCGCTCTTCAAGATTCATATCGTGGAAGTAGATGGTCATTGCCAGCGCGGCAATCTGACCTTCTGATACGCTGTTGTCGCGCACGCCATTGATAAAGAAACGGATCTCCGCTTCGCTCAGTGGCTGGCCGTCGCGTTTTTTTCGAATAATTTCTTGTGGCAGGAACAAGGTTGCCTCCCCGGGAGATTGCTGTGAAATGCACCAAACATTATTCGGGTCGCCATTGATGGCGACCCTGAGGCTGGGATCAGTAGCCCGCTTTGCTGGTCGCTGTCGCGTGGCCCAGCGTATTCAGCAGGCTCGCCAGCAGGCTTGAAGCACCAAAGCGGAAGTGGCGCGCATCCGCCCAGCCTTCGCCCAGAATGTCATCCGCCAGCTTCAGATAGATCGCGGCATCTTCCGCCGTGCGCACGCCGCCCGCAGGCTTGAAGCCCACCTGCTGCTGCACGCCTTTATCGTGAATCACCTGCATCATGATCGCCGCCACTTCTGGCGTGGCGTTAACCGGCACTTTACCGGTTGAGGTTTTGATGAAATCCGCACCGGCATCGATAGCGATTTCAGAAGCGGCGCGAATCAGCGCTTCTTCTTTCAGTTCACCGGTTTCGATGATCACTTTCAGCAGCACGTTGGCAGCGGCGCAGGCTTCTTTACAGGCTTTCACCAGCGCAAAACCGATGTCGCGATTGCCGGCAATCAGCGCGCGATACGGGAAGACCACATCCACTTCGTCTGCACCGTATGCAATCGCCGCATGGGTTTCTGCCAGCGCGATCTCAACGTCATCGTTGCCGTGCGGGAAGTTAGTGACCGTGGCGATGCGAATATCAGGCGTGCCCTGCTCGCGCAGTGCTTTACGTGCCGCAGGGATGAAACGCGGATAGATGCAAATGGCCGCGGTGTTACCGGCTGGCGACTTCGCCTGATGACACAGCGCGATCACCTTCTCATCGGTGTCATCGTCGTTCAGGGTGGTTAAATCCATCAGTTGCAGGGCGCGTTGTGCGGCCGCTTTAAGATCGGTCATGATGCTCTCCAAAAGGTGACCGGCAGACTGTGCCCACCGGATAATGTGATAATTCTAACAAACCACACCTGAATGAATTGCGCTTCATGTCACATGAAAAAAGAAAATTCGTCATATGAATACAATTATTTAGTGATTTAAGTCACAAATAACCGCCAGCACACCCGTTTTCAGGTGCAATACAGGTTGTGAATATTATCACAAAATAGGGCAAAAAAGGGTAATGCTGATTTTATTACTGTAGCCAATACCCGCCAAAACCGCGGGAAATCCAGATTGTGTCGGGAGGAGATCAGGCAGGCAGGGCAAACACGCGCAGGCTGTTCTGCCACAGCGTATCAGCAATGATATCGGGCGATTCACTGCGCAACTGACACAGCACATCAAACACGTTACGCGCGCGCTCAGGACGGTTGGGCTGCCCCTGATAACCCTGCAACGGCATATCAGGCGCATCGGTTTCCAGTAACAGTGAGGTGAGCGGCAGATTAGCAATAGTGTTGCGGGTTTTACTGGCGCGTTCATAGGTGATGGTGCCGCCCACGCCGATCGCATAGCCAAGCTGGATAAAACGTTCCGCCTGCTGCTGGCTGCCAGCAAAACCGTGTACCACGCCACGGCGCGGTAAATCATGGCGACGCAAATGCAGCGCCAGCTGATCGTGGGTGCGACGCGAATGCAGGATCACCGGCAAATCATACTGTTTCGCCAGTTTGAGCTGTGCATCCAGTAACCGCGTTTGCTTATCAAATTGCGCGTCCTGCATATAGAGATCGAGGCCGATCTCGCCGATCGCCACGCGTTTACTATCAGGCGTTTTCAACCACTGTTCCAGCTGATCCAGATGCGCATCCTGATGCTCGGCAATATTGATCGGATGCAGCCCTAATGCGGCATACAGCGCCACGTGCTGTTGCGCCAGCTGGCTGACCAGTGCAAAGCGGCTGGCATCGACGCTCGGCACAATAATGCGTTCCACACCCGACTGCGCCGCACGGGCGATGCTGCCTGCGGCGTCATCGACAAAAGGCGGGAAATCGAAATGACAGTGGGTGTCGATAAATCTCATGCCAGCGATCCTGCATCAAAATCGGCATCATTATCCGCCAGCGGCGGCGTGTGCACCGCACGATTGTCTGGTGCATTCGCCACGGCGGCCGGTGGTGTCACGGTAGTCTGGCGCAGGAACGGTTCGGCATCGCTCAGCCATTGACCTAGCGTCGCGAGGAAATAGCGGCCGCTGCGGCGTCCTAAATGGTAATCCTGATTCAGTGAAGCCAAACGGCTACCCAGCGCCATACTCGCCAGCGGTTTCGGCGGGTAAATTTCAATGATGCGCAGGTCGTCTGGCGGCTGTTCGATAAACTGCTGAATCTCACGATAGCTCTCTTCATGGTGATGCAGGATGTTGATCATCGGCTGCAGTGCGCTGTCACCCAGCCAGCGCTCCATACGTTTGAACCATTTAGGCGTGTAAGACATTTGTGATGGCACGGTGCGGATCACCACAATGGTATCGGCACCGCGTCGTGCGGCTTCACGCACCGGAATCGCATCGCTGATACCGCCATCGAGATAGTTCACGCCATCCATCAGCACACCGCTGCGATAGAACCCCGGAATGGCGCTGGAAGCTTTGATCACGTCGTGCCAGTTCAGGCTGGTAGGGTTGAAATATTCAGCGCGGTAATCGTCACCGCGACACGCGCACATATAGAACTCGCTGCCTTTGGCAAACAGTCCTTCGGCATTGCTGAGCGACAAGGGAAATTCTTGTTTGGTGATGTCGATCAGCCAGTCGAGATCGATCAGATGGCCACCGCGCACAAAGCGCAACGGATCAAAAAACAGTTTGCTGGTGGTATAACGCGTGATGACGCGGCGCGCGTAGCCCGGTTGGGCGCAAACAAACGCAGACAGGTTTTGTGCCCCTGCGGAGGTGCCCAGCATCAATTGAAACGGGTTAAAACCGGCACGCTGAAACTCATCAAGGACGCCTGCGGTGAAGATGCCGCGTTGACCGCCGCCTTCGCAGACCAGTGCAATTTTGTTGGATTTAAACGGGGTGAGCGCCAGGGGCTCAAAGGTGTCCAGTGACACCGGGATGCGTATTCCCAATGGATGTCCCTCAGTTTTCCTGCTCTGAGGGAGCCGCTAACGGCAGCATCCCGGAGAACCAGTCATTGTCATTCCCTGACCTATTGCATCGTGCAATCGGTGCGGCTGCCTATTATGCCGCAAATGACTGGTCTCCGCTTTAGTGACTCGCGGGTTAGCGTTGTGTTAACGCAATCGGTCAGGGTCGTTTACGCCCGGTAAACAGGCTTACGAGGAACAGAATAATACCGACGATGAAGACAATTTTAGCTGCCCATGCTGCCGTACCCGCCAGACCGCCGAAACCTAATGCTGCAGCAATCAGAGCGATGACCAGAAAGATAATACCCCAACGAAACATAAGCCTCTCCTTACCATAGTGAAAATCGAACTGCTTATTAGTACATCACTGTTTTTATTACGATGCGGCACCGGAACAGTGCCGCTTCGCTCGCGTTAAGATTTCACCTTCAGGTCATTCTTCACGCTTTTTACGCCTTCAATGGCTTTGGCGATTTTCTCAGCACGATCAGACTGTGCCTGGTTCGCCACTTCTCCTGATAACTGCACCACGCCATCGGTGGTTTCCACCTTCACGTTGCGCGATGGCACAATGTCATCTGCTAAAAGCTTAGCTTTTATTTCACTGGTGGTTGCGGTATCGCCCGCATAACCTTTCAATGATGTTTCTTTGCTGTCTTTAACGTGCAGTTTGTCACTGACGGATTTCACACCCTCAACTTTTTGCACCAGCGCAACGGCTTTTTCCGCCTGATCCTGCGAAGCGACAAAGCCGCTCAGCGTGACCACGCCCTGATGCGTTTTTACTGAGATATCCGTACTTTTAATCGCTTCATCATCCACCAGCGCCGCTTTGGCTTTAGCAGTGATGCCGCTGTCATCCATAAAACCATCGACTTTTTTCATAGAACTATCGATTTTAGAACCCGTGCTGCTGGTGTCCGCAGCGTAGGCTGCGCCGCCCATCAGAGCAGTGGTAGCCAGAGCGGCAATCAGGGTTTTAGCAATCTTAGTCTTATTCATCGATATCATCCTTCTATCAGTTAACTCACTCGCAACTGCGAATGCGCCAGCAACAAACGGCGTTGCTGCATTCATAGACGTAATGAAACCAGAGGTCTCTTTTCTCGTCCGACAGAATAATCATAGTAGGGATTACAGGTTTTGCTGGCTTTTGTGGTTGATATCTCGCCAAAAACTGATAAACGCAGCGCAATTAGGAGGAGTCTGTAGGATAAAAACAGGGCCAGTGAAAATCACTGGCCCTGTTGTGAGGCGGGATTAGTGCTCGCGCGTTTTGCGGAACTTCACGTCAGGATAGCGTTCCTGGGTGATGTTTAGGTTTACCATGGTTGGGGCGATGTAAGTGAGGTTATCACCGCCATCCAGCGCCAGGTTCACTTCATTTTTGCGTTGGAAATCGTCGAATTTCTTCGCATCGCTACACTCAACCCAGCGGGCGGTTGAGACGTTGATGGCTTCATAAATCGCTTCAACGTTGTATTCGCTTTTCAGACGCGCCACGACCACTTCAAACTGCAGCACACCGACCGCACCCACGATCAGATCGTTGTTGTGCACCGGACGGAACACCTGCACCGCGCCCTCTTCCGACAGCTGAACCAGACCTTTCAGCAGCTGTTTCTGCTTCAGCGGATCGCGCAGACGGATACGACGGAACAGCTCCGGGGCGAAGTTCGGAATACCGGTGAACTTCATATTTTCACCCTGGGTAAAGGTGTCGCCGATCTGAATGGTGCCGTGGTTGTGCAAGCCGATGATATCGCCGGGGAAGGCTTCTTCTACGTGCGAACGGTCGCCGGCCATAAAGGTCAACGCATCCGAGATCACCACGTCTTTGCCAGTACGCACCTGGCGCAGCTTCATGCCTTTCTCGTACTTGCCAGAAACCACACGCATGAAAGCAACACGGTCACGGTGTTTCGGATCCATATTCGCCTGGATCTTAAACACGAAGCCGCTGAATTTCTCCTCGCTGGATTCCACCAGACGCGCATCGGTTTTACGTGGCATCGGCGTCGGTGCCCAGGCCACTAAGCCATCGAGCATATGATCGACGCCGAAGTTACCCAGTGCGGTGCCGAAGAACACCGGGGTAATTTCACCGCTCAGGAACAGCTCCTGATCGAACTCGTGGGACGCGCCCTGCACCAGTTCCAGCTCATCACGCAGTTGCTGTGCCAGGTCTTCACCCACCGCCGCGTCGAGATCCGGGTTCGCCAGACCTTTGACAATGCGCACATCCTGAATGGTATGGCCCTTACCGGTTTGATACAGGTAAGTTTCATCTTTGTAGAGGTGATACACGCCCTTGAACAGCTTACCGCAGCCAATCGGCCAGGTGATTGGCGCGCAGGCAATCTTCAGCTCGCTCTCAACTTCATCCAGCAGTTCCATCGGATCGCGGATGTCACGGTCAAGTTTGTTCATAAAGGTGATGATCGGCGTATCGCGCAGACGGGTCACTTCCATCAGCTTACGGGTACGATCTTCAACACCTTTCGCGGCATCGATCACCATCAAACAGCAGTCAACCGCCGTCAGCGTACGGTAGGTATCTTCAGAGAAGTCTTCGTGCCCTGGGGTATCCAGCAGGTTCACCAGACTTTCGCGATACGGGAATTGCATCACCGAGGTGGTGATGGAGATACCACGTTGTTTCTCCATCTCCATCCAGTCAGATTTAGCATGCTGGCTGGAGCCGCGGCCTTTGACGGTACCGGCGGTTTGGATCGCCTGCCCGAACAGCAGCACTTTTTCGGTAATGGTGGTTTTACCGGCATCCGGGTGCGAGATGATCGCAAACGTACGGCGGCGCGCCACTTCATCTAAAAAGGAAGCAATAGACATGTGTGAATTCTTCTTCAAGGGCAACGCGCGGGCGGCGCGCTGCGAATAAATCGTTCCGGGCAAAGCCGGGGGATAACGGAACCAATGGTGACGCAGTGGCGTCAATTCACAGCAAGATGTGCGCGATCTACATTGGCGGCAGTCCGGTTATCCAGTCAGCATTAAGGCGGCATAGCATACAATATTTCAGCAGGCGGGGAAATCGCGGGATGGAACCTGTGTACACCCTCGCCCTGCCGCTTTCCTGCAAGCGAGAAGAAGAGACTGCTCGAGCGAGGCTTTCATTCAGGGTTACAGCCTCGCCCATTTGCGGGAGAGGCTGGGGTGTGGGAAACGACACACGACTAACCCAACACGCGCACCACTGCCGCCTTAAAGATCTTCACCCCAATCTCCAGCGAACTCAGTTCAAAACGCATATCAGGATGATGCAGGCCCGGCACCAGATTGGTACCCAGCCCCCAGAAACCGGCTTTCACCTGCGGTCTTTTCACCGGGTAGTAGAAGAAGTCTTCACTGCCTGGCGTGGATTTGGTGTCGAGCAGCCCTTCTTCCCCCAGTACATCGACGATCGCTGCCCGGATCACCGCCGTGGCCTCCTCGTGGATTTCTGCAGCGGGCATCTCTTTCAGTACCACCACTTCAGCGCTCGCACCCAATGCAGCCACGCTGTGCTGAATCGCCTGCGTCACTTTTTGTTTTAGCACCTCCATCGGTGCGTTCTCCTGCGAACGCAGATCCCACACCACGCGCGCCTCATCCGGCACCGAGTTGGTGACACCGGCATCACACAGGAAGCGGGTGGCTTTCACGCTCCATGTCAGACCCGGTGCCAGATGGATACTGTTCACCGCCTGTACCGCTTGTACTGCGGCATCCAGCGCATTGACACCCAAATGTGGGCGCGCGGCATGAGCAGGCACACCTTTAATAGTCGCTTCCAGCGTACTGCACGCCGAATAGAGCACGGCTGGCGTGGCTTGTCCGACATGGCACTCTTCCAGTGGACGCACATGGAAACCGAGGATCATCTCGACATCCTCCAGCGCACCGCCCTCAATCATCGATAACGCACCCGCACCGAGTTCTTCCGCAGGCTGGAACAGCAGCTTAAGCTTGCCGCGCTTGATCGCCCCCTCTTTCAGCAACTCCTGTGCCGCCGTCAGCACCACCGAAGAGTGCCCATCGTGGCCGCAGGTATGGCGTGCACAGGCGACGCCGTTAATGATGTGGCCGAGTGCATCCATATCTGCACGTAGCGCCAGTACCGGACCCGGCACGCCGCTGTCAATTTCCGCCACGATGCCGGTGGTGTGATTAATGCCGCGCGTCACGCTGATGCCAGCCTGCTCAAGCTGGTCGGCGATATAGGCGGAAGTTTTGAATTCTTCGAATCCCAGTTCCGGGATTTCATGCAGGTAATGGTAATGATCTAATACGTTCGACACCGCTAAGCTCCTGACAAGTAAAGGCTCATCACAGCATCCGCCGATGTACGGCTATAATCAATCCAGCGTGAATGAAAATGAGTCAAAACTGAGAACTCTTCGCATTCAATAAATGAAATAATTCCATTTATAATCAATAAGATAATTTCAACTTTTTGTCGAAAAAGCCTTCACAAAAAAGTATAGATTGATGCATAATTCACCGTACTTCACCTGACAAATTAAAAAGGACTCAGCCATGTTAACTGCTGAAATGACCTCTCGCCTGAACGATCAACTGAACCTCGAATTCTTCTCTGCCAACCTGTATTTGCAGATGAGCGCATGGTGCAGCGACAAAGGTTTTGAAGGTGCTGCCTCTTTCCTGAAGATGCATTCTCGCGAAGAGATGGAGCACATGCAGCGCCTGTTCGATTACGTTAGCGATGCCGGTTCTCTGCCGGTGCTGGGCAGCATTGCCGCCCCTGCCGTTAGCTGGAACTCACTGAATGACGTGCTGGAAGAAGCGCTGAAGCATGAGCAGCTGATCACGCAGCGCATCAACGACCTGGTACACACCGCGTTGATGTCTCAGGACTACTCCACCTTCAACTTCCTGCAATGGTATGTGGCTGAGCAGCACGAAGAAGAGAAGCTGTTCAAAACCGTACTGGATAAACTGGCGCTGGTGGGCAACAAAGGCGAAGGCTTGTTCCTGGTGGACAAAGACCTGGGGCGCATGAACGTCGAAGGCCACGGCCAGTCATAATAAAGACGACACACAGCTGAAAACACCACGCCCGGCAATGCCGGGCGTTTTTTTATGCTGAAATCGTACGCTTTGATGGCGACGAGCGTACAAACGATCAGGAACATAGACTCAACCAGGAGCGCATCAATGCGCCCCTGCGTTGTCGCATCGCCATACATGGCGACCGCTTACTCCAGCTCTTTCAGACGCAGTTCTGAAGGCTGCGGGCGGCCAAAGAAATAGCCCTGGAACAAGGTACAACCCTCTTCACGCAGCTTGGCGAATTGCTCGCTGCTCTCCACCCCTTCGGCGGTGATCTGAATATCCAGACTGCGGCTCATGCCGGTGATCGCCCGGATAATCGCCAACGCTTCGCGACTGTCACCCATATCGTTGATAAACGACTTGTCGATTTTGATCTTATCGAACGGGAAGGATCGCAGATAACTCAGCGATGAATAGCCGGTACCGAAATCATCCAGCGCAATCTGCACGCCAATCGCCTTCAGGCTTTGCAGGGTGCGGATATTGCCCAGCGTGCCATCCAGCAGTACCGATTCCGTGATCTCCACCTCGAGGCGATGCGGGGCCAGCCCGGATTCGCGCAACGCGCCTTCCACCACCGACACCAGCGAGCTGTTCTTAAACTGCAGCGGCGACAGGTTAACCGACACAGACTGCTCGGTGCCCCAACTCTGTGCCTCGCGGCAGGCTTCATACAGCGCATAAGCGCCCAGCATATGGATAAGCCCGGTCTCTTCGGCAATCGGGATAAAATCATTCGGCATGATCAAGCCCTTAACCGGATGGTGCCAGCGCATCAGCGCTTCATAACCAATGATTTCGTCCTCATTGGTGATCGGCTGATAGTAGAGTTTCAGCTGACGCCCGGTGATTGCCTCACGCAGATCGTTTTCAATCACGCGGCGACTGCGCGCCACATCATCCATTTCCATGGTGAAGTGTTCAAAGCGGTTGCGCCCGTTGCGTTTGGCTTCGTACAACGCCATATCCGCACAGCGCAGCATGTGCTCAGGCGTGTTGGTAACCTGTGACGTCAACGCAATGCCCACGCTCAACCCAACGGAAAGATTGTGCCCTTCAACATTAATAGGCGGACGGATCGCTTCGATCAGGCGCTGAGCCACCACCGCCGCTTCCTGCGCGTTATTGATATTCGGCAGCACGATAGCAAACTCATCGCCGCCAATACGCGCCAGCGTGTCATGGTCGCGCAGCGCACTGCGCAAGCGTTTTGCCACCACGCGCAGCAGATCGTCACCAATCTGATGGCCCAGCGCATCGTTAACGTTCTTAAAGTTATCGAGATCGAGACACAGCGTGGCGCTCAGCGCATGGTGTTGGTTATCCTGGCGCAGCGCTTCACTCAGCTTCTGCCGGAACAGAATACGGTTTGGCAGGCTGGTGAGGTTATCGTGGTGCGCCATGTGGTGAATACGCGCATCGGCTTCACGCTGATCGGTAACGTCCTCAACAATCAGCATCACGTAGTTCTGACGCATATCTTTGCCACTGATGGTGGTGGCGCGGGTATGCAGAATACGATCACCGCCTGCGGTCAGCAGCAGCTGTTCGCGTGAATGGATGCCTTCGCTGCGCAGCGCGATATCCGCCAGGCTATTGAAATAGTCGCTCAGCTCCGCCGACATACACTCGTGCGGACGCTTGTGCATAATCAAAGACTTACTGACACCAAACAGCTGCTCGGCTTTGTCATTGACCATTAAAATCTCGCGGCTGATGGCGTCTTCAACAATCACGCAAGACGGAATGTTAGCGATGATGGTGTCCAGGAAACCAGACAGCTCAGACATCTTAGCGCTCTGCGACTGCGCCAGATCCCGCGCGCGCAGCAGTTGCTGTTCATTCTCACGACGCTCGGTGACATCTCGCGTGATTTTGGCGAAGCCGATCATCTTGCCATCTTCATTGTGGATAGCATCGATCACCACATGCGCCCAGAACGCCGAGCCATCTTTACGATAGCGCCAGCCTTCATCTTCGAAGCGACCGGTTTTCAGCGCGATACCCAGGTTGGCTTCCGGCGTGTTGGCGATGCGCTCCTGAGAACCGTAAAACACTGAAAAATGCTGGCCGACAATCTCCTCGGAAAGATAGCCTTTGGCACGCTGTGCCCCGGCGTTCCAGTTCACTACACGGCCCTGCAGATCCAGCATATAGATAGCGTAATCGGTCACACCTTCCACCAGCAGTCGGAAGGTTTTCTCGTACTCCTGCTGTTTGCGCTGCAGCTCACGCTGCTCGGTGCAGTCACGGGTGATTTTGGCGTAGCCAATCAGCTTGCCCGCATCATCACGAATCGCATCAATGATCACATGTGCCCAGAACGCGCTGCCATCTTTGCGATAGCGCCAGCCTTCATCCTCAAAGCGCCCGGTTTTGAAAGCGGTGCTGAGGTTTTTCTCTGGGATATGATTTTTGCGGTCCTGCGCACTGTAGAAGCGTGAGAAGTTCTGACCAACAATCTCTTCGGCCACGTAACCTTTGGCACGCTGCGCGCCGGCATTCCAGTTTTCGACGTTACCGTCGAGATCAAGCATGTAGATGGCGTAGTCCGTTACGCCTTCAACTAATAAACGGAAACGTTGCTCCTGTTCCTGCTGTTTGCGCTGCTGTTCTTGCTGAACCGTGCAGTCGCGGGTGATTTTGGCAAAGCCCAGCAGTTCGCCGAAGTCGTCGCGAATCGCATCTATCACTACATGTGCCCAGAAGGCGCTGCCATCTTTACGATAACGCCAGCCTTCGGTTTCGAAGCGCCCCACCGCTGTCGCTATTGAAAGCCCGCGCTGCGGCGCACCGTTTTTACGATCTTCTTCGCTGTAGAACAGCGCAAAATTTTTGCCGACGATTTCGTCCGGCGTATAACCTTTGGCGCGTTGCGCTCCTGCATTCCAGTTGGCGACAGTGCCATCGGGTTTGAGCATGTAAATGGCATAATCCACCACGCTCTGCACCAGCAGCCGGTACATGACGTCAGAGTTATTATTCATTGTTGTTCGCCTATTGCTGGCCTGGTATTAATTGCTTCTTAAGAAAAATCTTAATTACCGTGGAGACTTAAACGCAAAAGCGCAGCGCTGACAAGCGTTAATCGTCCACAGACAAAAGTTGGTAGTCAGGTTATCGGCAATGGCGAAAAAACATTCAGCGGGATACTCAATATATTCTGCTACGTTGACGCTGCTCCTGGGGAAAACGCGGACTATCCAGATGGCATTGCAGGGGGAGATGCGCTTGCCAGCATAATGGCGCGCGTGTCGCTAAAATCGGGCACTCTGCCGCCGCAATAAAGGCCGGGATCACGCGCTGGGCAGCGGTTTTCTCAATTAACCACAGTTGATCGTCGAGCGGCGGATGGACGTTCCAGGGTAGCCAGCGTGCCTGCTGATCGGCCAGTAAGCTGGCTGCGCGCGTGCCGGGCGCAACGTGACTGCTGAAGATCAGGTTAAAGCCTGGCTGAGCACTGAGCTGCGCGGCTAAGCCGCTGTCGGCCACCGCATCGGCCGCCACAATGACATCTGCAGGCCGCCATTGTTCCGGCTGCGGCTGTTTCAACAAGCGCACCAATCCCAGCGCCGTGGTGGCGGGCAGTTTGTCCATCGCCAGCAGTTGCGCGACCTCACTGCGAATTTGCGGGCAGAGCTGAACCGCCAGCCCCCGTGCGGTGAGCTGTAAAGCCACTTCCGGACCGCGTCCGTGTTCCGGCACGGCAATCACCGCGCCGTGGGTGGCGGCCATCCCCAGTGCATCCATCTGATCGCACAAACGCTGCGTGCGATCGCCGTAGGACGCATCAGTGATCAACAGCTTAGCCTGCGGCGGGCAGTCAAACGGCAACAGCAGCGCTTCGCGGCTCCAGTCGCCCATATAGGTGATGCCACCGGCAATCGGCAGATGGAACCATACCGAACCCGGTGAATGGCCGCTGCGGCCGGTAAACAGATTTAACGGGCCAATGGCCGTTTGCCCGCGTAGCGGTAACAAACGTCGCGCATACATCGGCACCGCGACGTTAGCCAACTGCAACCAGGTTTGCTCGGTGGCGTACACCGGCGGTGAGCCGATTTGCGCCCAGCAGTCGAGCGAGGCGGCGTGATCAATGTGCGAGTGGGTCAAACACAACGCATCAACCCGGCCAATGGCGCGGATATCCGGGCGCACGCCGGGTTGCGGACCGGCGCCGAGATCCCACAGCAGGCGATAGCCTTCCATCTCAACCAAAAAGGCCGCGGGCAGCTTGCCGCCCACACCGCTGATAACCGTTAAGCTTGCCATGGTAAAACCCCTTGCGGCAGGCGCCGCGCCAGCCGCGTTGCCAATCCCATCAGCAAACACACGACCAGAATCATTAGGCAGCCTACCGCGGCCGCCAGCGAGGCGGAGCCCCCTTCGTCGAGGAACACGATGGTGGGTCCGATGGTTTGGGTTTGCGAGGTGACCAGCAATACCGAAACCTGGATTTCATTCAGTGCGGTGAGGAACACCAGCACCGTGCCCGCCAGCGCAGAAGGCGCAGCCAGCGGCAGTAAAATATCGCGCATGCGGCGCATAAAGCTGGCACCGCACAAGCGTGCCGCCTCATCCAGCGCCGGTTCCAGTTGCGCGAAGCCTGCCAGGGTCGGGCGCAGCACCAGCGCAAGGAAGTTCGCCAGATACGCGGCGAGGATGATCCACACCGTGCCATACAGCGACACATTGATTATCGGCAGCGGCCGCAGAAAGAACAGCATCGCCGCCACGCCAGTGACAATGCCCGGCAAGGCATAGGTGAGTTCACTGGCCAGCCACAGGCCGCGCACCAGTTTGGTCCGTCGCCAGCTGAGGAAATACGCCAGGAACAGCGCGGTGGACGTCAAAATCATCGCCGCCAGCGTGGTTAGCCCGAGGCTGGTCATAAAGGCGTGGCGCACCGCTGGGTAGCCCCATAGCGCGCTGCGGAAGTTCTCCAGGGTCAGCGTTTGCCAGGTGAGTGCCTGACCATATCCGCTGGTGAGTGCAGTGATCAGCAGCGCACTGACCGGCAGCAGCAGCGTCAGCACCATCCACAGCCAGGCGGTACCTTCAATCGCCATGCGCCCGCGCCCTAGCGTTTGCTGCCACAGGCGCGGCGCACCGTTGACGCGCACATCATGGCGCCCACCGAGCCAGGCGCTGGCCGCCATACCCGCCAACGTGATCACGGCAATCAGCAGCGCGTAAACGGCGGTATTGGGTAAGGCACTCGGACCAATGCCGTTGAGCTGCTGATAGACCAGCGTGATCAGTGTCGGCACGCGGGCGGGAATACCCAGCATCGCCTGAATACCGAAGTTACCGGCAGCGGCGACAAAGGTCAGCGCGGCCCCGGCAAAGATCGCCGGACGCGCCAGCGGCAGAATGATGGTGAACAGCACGCGCATCCTGGAGGCGCCGCTGATCTGCGCCGCTTCGACTAAATCGGCCGGTAAGCGACGTAAACCCGCGCGCACGGTGAGAAACACCAGTGGCGCGTTGTGTGTACCGAGCAGCAGCACGATGCCGCTCAGCGAATAGAGTGGCTGTTCGCCGGGCGCAAACCACGGCAAGCCGAGCGAACCAAACAGCAGCGCTAACGGGCTGGACGGTGCCAGCGCCTGCAGCCACGCCAGCGCCGTGACCTGCGGCGGAATCATTAGCGGCAGGATAAAGGCAAACACCCAGGCGGTTTTGGCGCGCAAATCGCTCAGCGCCACCAGCCAGGCAGCGGCGGTGCCGAGCAGCACCGAAATCAGGGTCGAGCTAAAAGCGATGAGCAACGTATTGCCACTGGCAATCAGCACGCGGTCGCTGGCTATCAGGCGCGTTAACCGAGCCATATCCGGCACGCCCTGAGGGGCAATCGCCGTCCACACCAGTCGCAGCAGCGGCGCTACCGACAGCAAGCCAATCAGCAGCACCATCAGTGCCAGGATCAGCTTTTCGCTGTTGAGACGCCAGCGTTGACCGCCACGCGCCGCGTTACGCCATTCGTTGCTCACCACGCTCATGCTTAGCCGCCAAACATTGCGGTGAACTGATCGCGCACCGTGGCATCTTCCTTGATGGCTTTCGCCACATCAGGGGTCAGCAGTTTGATTTTGTTGATTGGCGTAAAGCCGGCTGGCGCAGAAACACGATCGTCCACCGGACGGTTACCCTGCTCGACCACCAGCTTCTGGCCTTGCTCAGACAGCATAAAGTTCACGAAAGCTTTGGCGGCGGGCAGGTTGTGCACCGACTTCATGATCGCTACCGGCTCCGTCACGTAAGAGACGCCCTCTTTCGGGTACACCAGATCCACCGGTGAGCCTTTTTTCTTCGCCAGAATCACGTCCGCGTCCGTGATGATGCCGTACTTATCCAGTCCGCTGGCCACCGCTTTCAGCGCGGGGCCATTGCCGCCCTGCGGAGCCACACCAATCGCTGCCAGCTTCTTGTAGAAGTTCCAGCCGATGGTTGGCGTGTTGATATCGGTGTGCAGCTTGTACAGCGCCGCACCAGAGTAGAGCGGGCTTGGCATGGCGATCTGACCTTTATTGGCCTCTACCGCCAGCGCGTTCCAGCTGTCAATCGGCTGTGCGTGCTGGGTGTTATAAGCAATCACCGTGGCGATGATTTTGGTGCCAAAGAAGGTTTTGTCTTTGTCGTAGAACGACGGATTGATGTGGCTCAGTGGCGCATCTTTGTAGCTGTAGAGCTGGTTCTGATTCTTCAACGCGCCAAGGTTGATGGCATCGGCAATCAGCAGCACATCTGGCTTAGCGCCACCGCTCATCATCTCGGTCTGCAATACGTTCATCAGCTGTGTGGTGCCGTTACGCGTCCACTCCACTTCGACTTTCGGGTACGCGGCTTTGAACGCGTCCACGGTTTGCTGCGCGATTTCCGGCGCCTGCGAGGTGTAGATCACCAGCTTACCCGACGGCGCCTCTTCAGCGTGGCTGGCGGCGGCGAACACTAATCCACTGGCTAACATCAAAGCGTTAAAAGTCGTGCGCATAGCAATTTCCCTAAGGTTTGAACGTTATGAAGGAAGAATCCAACCGTCGCGCAGCGCCACACCAAGGGTCGCGTCAACAACGGGTAAAGCGGCATCGGCCAGATGCAGCGTGATGCTGTGGTCTGGTGCCTCGATGGGTGCAACATCAATCTGGTGATGGCTGCCGCGATAGATCACTCGCTGCACGCGTGCCGCAAACTGCGGTTCACCCGGCTCAGCGAGACGGAAATCTATAGCGTGAAAACTGGCTTTGCCGTGAGGCATCGGGCGTTGGTCTGGTGCGCAGCGCAAGGTGGCACGCAGGCCGCACAGCGTGGCAAGTGCTTTGCCCTCGCTGGTCGGTTCGATATCGCTAACCGGCAGCACTTTGCCGTCATCGATAAATCCCGCCACCATCTCATTCGCCGGTTCACGCCACAGGGTTTGCGGCGTGGCGAACTGCATCACGCGGCCGCCGTCCATCACGACAATGCGGTCGGCCAGCGCCATCGCTTCATGCTGATCGTGGGTGATGTAGAGCAAGGTGGCGTGGCTGTGGCGATGGAAGCGTCGAAACTCCTCTTCCATGGTGGCGCGCAGATGCACATCGAGGTTGGCCAGCGGTTCGTCGAGCAGCACCAGCGTCGGTTTAGCGACCAGACAGCGGGCTAACGCCACACGCTGACGCTGTCCACCGGAAAGATCGGCGGGACGGCGCGAGGCAAAGTTTTCTAATCCCACCAGTTCCAGCGCCTGCTGCGTGCGGCTGTCACGCTCATGGCGCGGCACGCCGTTGACTTTCAGGCTGTAGGCGACGTTTTCCGCCACCGTCATATGTGGCCACAGCGCATAGCTCTGGAACACCACGCCGAGCTGGCGATCTTCTGGTGGCAGGTGCACGCCAGGCGCAGCAAAGCAGCGTTCGCCGACGTGGATTTCACCGGCATCAGCGGTTTCGAAGCCCGCCAGCAGACGTAATAAGGTGGTTTTGCCGCAGCCCGAAGGGCCAAGAACGGCGATGAACTCTCCCTGCGCAATCTGCAGCGAGATATCCTGAAGTACCGGCTGGGCAGCAAAGGCTTTGCTTAACCCGCGAAGTGTGATCGTTGCCATGTTTCTGGCCTTTATCTGACAGTCCGGCTAAGACCCTACGACAATCAGATGACGATCCCGTGACATCGATTTGACGTTTCCGTGCTCAAACAAAACGGGAGGCCCGAAAGCCTCCCTGCTGATTATTCGACGCTTTCAGCCTGCAGATGCATGCCGATATAGCGCTCATAGCGTGATGGCTTCACGCGTGACAGATCCACCAGCACCAGCCCGTCGATACAGTTGTTGAAATCGGGATCGCTGCCGAAATCGATGAACTGCACACCGCCAGGCTCACACACTTCCGAGTACTGCTTGTAGAGCGTGGGAATCGCGGTGCCGAGGTTCGCCAGCAGATGCTTCAGACGACGCAAGTCTTCCGCATAGTTATCACCGGTAAACTGCGCCAACACCTCCGGCAGCGAGGCCGGATAAGGACGGCGCGATTTTGCCAGCGGCAATTCAGTCGGGAAGTACATGCGGTAGAACGCCACCAGCAGATCGCGCGCCGCCAGCGGCATACCGCCGGAGATCGACACCGGACCGAACAGGTAACGGGTCTCCGGGTATTTGGCGATATAGGCACCAATGCCCATCCACAGATAATCCAGGCCGCGTTTGCCCCAGTAGGCGGGCTGGATAAAGCTGCGACCCAGCTCCAGGCCCTGATTGATGATCGGCAACATGCGCTCGTCGTAGTGGAACAGGCTATCGCTGTAGATGCCTTCCAGGCCACGACGCTCCAGCTGCTCGGCACCCGGAATAAAGCGATAAGCGCCCACAATCTCCAGCGCATCGTCATCCCACAGAATCAGGTGATAGTAATCGTCATCGTATTTATCGAGGTCACGGCGGCGACCGCTGCCCTCGCCCACCGCGCGGAAGGCGATTTCACGCAGGCGTCCGAGTTCACGCAGCAGCGGCACCCAGGTCGCGCCGTTACGACGCCACAGGTAAATCTGTTTGCCATCCGGCAGCGAGCCGAGACGCTCACTCTCCATCAGCGCTTTTTTCAGTTCGGCACGATCTTCCGGGCGCGCAATCGCCGCTTCAGTCTGGAACAGACCACGACGGCCCTGACCAATGCGATATAAGTGCTTGCGCAGCCGTTTCGCCAGCTCTTTGCCCGGCGTGTGGCCATCGTGCCAGTTGGCAAACGGGATCTGCTCGCCAATGTGCAGCTTGATGCGCGATCCACGCTGGCGGAACATCTCGCGCACCAGCATCAGCAGCGCCAGCGGTGAGGCGATTTTGGCGGCGGCATAGAACGCAAGGCTATTACGTCCGACGACGTGTGCCGGAACAATCGGCGCACGAGCACGGGCGGCCAGGCGCAGGAAGCTGTGATGCCAGCGGTTATCGCGCACACCACGGCTCGAAAGGCGCGACACTTCACCCGCCGGGAAGATAATCAGTGCGCCCTGATTGTCGAGATGCTGCTGCATGCGCGTCAGCTGTTCGCGACTGGTGCGGTTGCCCATGTTATCCACCGGCAACATCAGATTGTTGATCGGCTCCAGCATCATCAGCATGCGGTTTGCCACGATTTTCACATCACGACGCACCTGAGACACGGCCGCCAGCAGCGCCAGTCCGTCCAGCGCACCGAGCGGATGGTTGGCGACAATCACCACCGGACCGCTGGTCGGGATCTGCTCCAAATCGCGTTCACTTAATTCACAGCGCACATCCAGGTGCTCCAGTACTTGCTCGACCATATCCACCCCTTTCAGGTGGCGATAACGGTCAGCAAAAGATTGGAATTCATGTTCGCGAACCGCCCATTTCAACAGGCTTTTTTGCCAGTTCGCGGGGTGATGGCCTGGCCAGTAAGTATCGAGAAGCTGATCAACAGAAAACATCATTCACCTTTTGTGCGCAGAGGTTTATGGCACCGAAGTTAAACAGGCTTGTTTTCAGATTTATGACCAGTGAGAAAGCGAAACGGAAATAACGGGGGGAAACGCTGGGCGTTAGCCTGTAATGGCGCCGCTAGCGAACCGTACAGAGGATTGTCGAGCCAGCGAGCGGCAGAAGCCGCCCCTGAAAACACAACCACTTATCGATGGTGTGGCACCGCCCGATTCATCGTGCGTGAGCGGTTAAAGTTTTAACGGCGGCAATTGTGAGAACACACTCAACAATCCTTTACTCCACAGCTGACGAATCTGCGAAAAGTAAGGGTGCTGTTCGGTAATATGATGCTGTTCGTTATCTTTAAAGCTGTCGGTGTGATACACCATCACATCCAGCGGCAGGCCCACCGAAATATTACTCGCCAGCGTCGAGTCCATGGAAATCAGCGCACACTGCATCGCCTGGCTGAGCGGGGTTTCATAACGCAATACGCGATCAATAATCGGCTTGCCGTACTTGCTTTCACCAATCTGGAAATAAGGCGTATCCACACTGGCTTCAATGAAGTTGCCCTGCGGATAGATCTGGAACAGGCGCGGCTCTTCGCCACGAATCTGTCCCCCTAATAGCAGCGTGCCACCAAACTCTTCGCCATCACGTTTGATCACTTCACGCAGGGTTTCTCCCACCAGCAGCGCAATGTCATACAGCGAGCGCCCATTCAGCAGATTGGGCTGATCGCTGTCGTGGTTATTACGCCGTAGCAAACTCATCACGCTTTGCGTGGTCGCCAGATTACCGGCGCTTTGCAGCACCAGCGTGCGTTCATCATCCACCTGAAACACGTGTAATTTACGGAACGAGGAAATATGATCGACGCCCGCGTTGGTGCGTGAATCCGATACAAAAATCATCCCTGACGATAAACGCATTGCCACACAATAAGTCATAGTCACGCCTGCAAAAAAATATCACTGCTGCGCATGCACCTGCTGCACCGCGGCCATCGCCAGCATATCCTCACCGCCGCCACCCAGCCGCATACCGCGCACCGGACAAGCATCGAGATAATCCACACCCACCGCCAGACGTAAATGCTGGCGCGTACTGCGCGTATTGTTGGTGATATCAAAGCTGTGCCAACTGCCATCCAGCCAGGCTTCAACCCAGGCGTGAGTAGCAACGTGTTCTACATTGTCCGTATAAAGATAGCCGCTGACATAGCGCGCCGGGATCCCGAGACTGCGACAACAAGCCAGAAACACATGGCTGTGATCCTGGCAAACGCCGCTGCCCGCCGCAAATACTTTCGCTGCGGTATCACTCACCTGGGTGCTGCCAGGCTGGTACGGCATTTTTAACAGCAGCTCATCCATCAGTTTTTCCAGGCTGGCGAGCGGTTTTTCCGCGTGCCAGTAGCGCTGTGCGAAATCGCGTATCGCCGCATCGGGCAAGGTTAATGGCGTGGCACGCAGAAACACCAATGGCGAAAGGATCGATTCAGGGTCGGGGGAATACTCCCCTTCATCCAGAATTTCCACCACCCCGCGCGCGGCAATCTCAAGTTGCTGATGTGGCGTATCCAGCGTCAGCACATGCAACACGTTGCCGTAAGCATCCAGGGTGCGCGTGGCTTCACACGGCAGATCAAGATCCCATGACAGGATTTGCTGGTGCACCGAGTTTTGCGGCGTCAGGCGCAGATACTGGGTGCTGAGTTTGACCTGATGCTCATAGGCATACCAGGTTTTGTGCTCGATGTTCAGTCTCATTTCGCCTCCAGATAAGTCTGATTGATGCTTTCTGCCAGCGCATTGGTCTGCGAGAGAAAGTGATTAAGCCAGCTGTACAACCCGTCACGCGTCAGACTCTCCCAGGTGCTGAAGCGCATTTCGGCCAACAGCACCGTCACCAGATAGCGTGGACGATCCTCACCGCTGCTGCCGATCTGTTCCAGCTGGTTGGCGATCTCCTCAATGCAGGAGTGCAGCGAACGCGGGCTTTCGTTACGCAGGATCAGCATCTCATTCACCAGATCCGGCATCAGCTGCTGCTTAAAGATCGCGTTATAGGCTTCACGCGCCGACACCGCACGCAGCAAGGTATCGAGGCAGTAGTATTCCCGCACCGAATCGGGGTTTTGCTCCAGCAGTTGCTGGTTGACGCTCAACAAACGCGCGGTACCGTCGCTGCGCTCCATCAGCGTGCCGATACGGATAAAACACATCGCATCGCCGCGCAGCAAGGTGCCGAACATCGCGCCACGAAACAGGTGAGAACGCTCTTTAACCCAGTCAAAAAAGCTGTCAGCGTTGGCGCTGGTGATGCCGCGTCGCCGCATGTTACGCATCTCAATCCACGTCGAGTTGATGCTCTCCCACACTTCAGACGACAGACTGCCGCGCACCGCGTGCGCATTGTTCCACGCCTCCTGCCAGCAGCTAAAAATGCTGCTGGGGTTACGATCATCAAGAGCGAAAAAGTTAAACAGCTGCGGCATGGTGAAACGCCCGTTGAGGGTTTCAAACAGCTGGCGCGTGCCGGTGAGATTGAGCGGCAACAGCAGCTCATCGGTTTGGCTGTTACGCACCGGCATCAGCGAAAGCCGGTTGGTGACATCCAGCACCCGGGCAAGTTGTTCTGCGCGCTCCAGATAGCGCGCCATCCAATAGAGGCCACTGGCCGTGCGGCTTAGCATGATGCGTCATCCTCCAGAACCCAGGTGTCCTTGGTGCCACCGCCCTGCGATGAGTTCACCACCAGCGAACCTTCGGTCAGCGCCACGCGGGTTAAGCCACCCGGCACTAAACGAATATCCGCACCGCATAAGGCAAAGGGACGCAAATCGATATGACGCGGCGCCAGGCCGTTGTCGATAAACGTCGGACAGGTGGAGAGCGACAGCGTGTCCTGCGCGATATAGTTTTCCGGGCGTGCTTTCAAACGATCGCGAAAATCACTCAGCTCCTGCTGGCTGGCCACCGGGCCAATCAACATGCCGTAACCGCCAGCGCCGTGTACCTCTTTCACCACCATTTTGCTGAGATTGGCGAGGACGTAAGTCAGATCCTGCGGCTTGCGGCACTGCCAGGTCGGCACGTTGTTGAGGATCGGATCTTCATCCAGATAGAAGCGGATCATGTCGGGCACGTAGGGATAGATCGATTTGTCATCGGCCACGCCAGTGCCAATGGCATTGGCCAACACCACGTTACCGGATCTATACACCGACAGCAGGCCCGGCACGCCGAGCATCGAATCGGGACGGAACGCCAGCGGATCGAGGAACGCATCATCAACACGGCGATAGATCACATCGACTTTGCAAGGCCCGGCAGTGGTGCGCATCATCACCGCACCGTCTTTGACAAACAGATCGGCACTTTCCACCAGCTCAACGCCCATCTGCTGCGCAAGGAAACTGTGTTCGAAGTAGGCGCTGTTGAAGCGGCCCGGCGTCAGCACCACTACCACCGGATCGTTGACCGGTGAGCTTTCGCGCAGGGTTTGCAGCAGGTGAGAAGGATAGCGTTCTACCGGGGCAATATGCTGCTCGACGAACAGTTCCGGGTAGAGGCGCATCATCATCTTGCGGTTCTCCAGCATGTAGGAGACACCAGAAGGCGTGCGCAGATTGTCCTCCAGTACGTAGTACTCGCCGTCGTTGTTGCGCACCATATCTACACCGGTAATGTGCGCATAGATGTTGCGGTGCAGATCGACACCTTGCATGCAGGGCTGATATTGATCGTTTACCAGCACCTGCTCGGCAGGCACGATCCCCGCCTTGAGGATGTGTTGTTGATGGTAGATATCATGCAGGAAGGCATTCAGCGCCTGCACGCGCTGGCGGATGCCGCGATCGAGCATCGCCCATTCACCCGCCGGAATAATACGCGGTACGCTGTCGAACGGGATGAGCCGTTCTGCGCCGCCATCGTCACCATAGACATTGAAGGTGATGCCCACACGATGAAACAACAGTTCCGCTTCTTCGCGCTTACGCGCCACGGCCTCTTTGTCCGCCTGTTGTAACCACTCCCAGTAATGCTGATAGTGCGCACGGTGTTCGCCGTTGCTCAATAACATCTCATCATAGAAGTGTGACGCTATCTGGTAGCTTTCTTTCATGATTTACCCGGCGCTTGTCAGAGGACCTGGATCCTCTCCTGCACAAAGTGTGCCAGAGGCTCACGCCCCAAACGGCACACGCACCCCGATAGCGGAGCAGCGCCGAATAACACTCAGATTGCACCTTACTGGTGCATTAACTGCTGCGCAATTGGCAGCCAGATATCCGTCATCGCTCCATCGCCCCCCGTGAAAGGATCGCGATGCGGCAAAGGTACGCGCGCGATCTGATCTTTCGCCGCGCGTAAACGAGAAGGTTCATCACGCACGGTTTCCGGGGACATTCCTTCAGGATAGGCGCCAACGGCGAAAAAATCGTCTGAGGCGAACACCTGTTTATGGCCGACACCGGCGGGGATCAGCACCGCATCCCCCTCACGTAGCGTCACCATGCGGCCGCTATCGCCGCCAAACAGCACTTCCGCCCAGCCCGACGCCACGCCTAGCACTTCATGGGTGTTGGGATGGTAATGGGTATAAGGGAAGATCGGCGCGCGCCATGCGGCAGGCCAACCGTTGTCGGTGAAGGTTTTTTCAAACCAGGCTGCGCTGTCGCTTTGCAGCTCTTCATCATAGTCAGGCGCAATGCCGGGCCAGATGATCAGCGGCAGTAGGTTGTTCGGGACGCCGCCCGAGGGCACCGACAGCATCAGATGCTGCGGGTTATTCGATGAACCTGCTGAAAAGGTACCGGCGGCGAAAGACATCAGTAACAGCAGGCTGGAAGTGTTGGCAGTCATACTCTTTCTCCGGGAAGCCATGTTGCTTAATTGTGGCAAAGCCCGAGGGCATTGCAATGTGCGCCCACCAACAAAATTCACATAAAAGAAGGATTTACCTTACTAAAGCCAAATTACCTGGCAACATATTTAACATTTTGTGGCGCCGGAAAAGCGGCTAATAAACTGTTATAAAAAAACACCCGGGATCTGTGTCTGATTCACTTCACTGTTATGTGATTAACTGGCAGGCAGTAACATTCAGAGGTGAACTATGGAAGCGATCAAACAAATTCTGCTCGATGAAATCGCCACGCTTAACCGTGAAGGCCAGCGCGATAATCTGCCACGCTTTAGCTTTTCATTCCTCAAAACCCATCCGGGGCTCTGGGCGATCATGTATCTGTGTTACGCGCTGTGCGTGGCGCTGATCTTCTCCACCGAGATGCTTGGCTGGCCCGCGTTCTGGTTCGCTACCGCCTTTGTATTGGTGATGAGCTTCCTGATGCTGATGGATATCAACCCGAAATACCGTTTTGAGGATATCGACACGCTGGATCTGCGCGTCTGCTACAACGGTGAATGGTATTACGTGCAGCCGGTGTCTCAGCAGGCGCTGGATAAGATCGTGGAAAATCCCGGCACGCCTGACCGCGTGCGCAGCGGCATCGATCGCCTGATGAAGCAGAAAGGCGAAGTGGATTTTTATGATGTTTATTACCTGACATGGGGCAATAAACAGGCGGCAACTATCTGATGAATATCGCCTTGCACAAGATGCAAGACAGCACAGGCTACAAAAATCTGACGCGATATTGTTAGATTGCCCTGCAGGTACAACCGGCACATCGGTGACAATTCAGACTGACCATATTGGTAATCCTTTGTGGTCAGTCGTCTCAGGGGCCAACATTTTGCGACAGAGCCGTTAAGCCGACTCCAGCTGAGCAATCAATTTCCCTAACGTCTCCACCGCCGCCTCGGCGCGCGCATCCCACGGCCAGGCGGTGTTGAAGCGGAAACAGTGGCTGAACCCTTCACTGCCCGAGAACAGCTGACCGGGCGCGATACTGATGCCCTCTTTTAACGCCAGATGATACAGCTGCGTGGTGTTGATCTGCTGCGGCAGCGCAATCCACAAGAAATAGCCGCCTGGCGTATCACTGATCTGCGCGTCAACAGGCAGCACACGACGTAAAGCCTGCTGCGCCAGCTGCTTACGTTTTGCCAGCGTTTGGCGCAACTTCTTTAAGTGCGTGTCGTAACTACGGGTGCTGAGGAAGTCGGCTAATGCCAGCTGCATCGGCGCGCTGGTGGAGAGCGTGCTCATGAGCTGAATACGCTGTACGCGCTGAGCATAGCGCCCGGCAGCCACCCAACCGACGCGAAATCCCGCTACCAGATTCTTGGAAAAACTGCCGCAGTGCAGCACATTCCCCTCGCGATCAAAAGCTTTGGCAGGCAAAGGCTTGTCGTGGCCGCTGTAGAGATCGCTGTAAACGTCATCCTCAATCATCGCGACCTGGTAGCGCGACAGCAGAGTGACCAACTGTTGTTTTCGTTCAGCGCTCAGGGTAAAGCCCAGCGGGTTTTGTCGGTTAGTCATCAGCCAGCAGGCTTTGACCGGCCAGCGTTGCAATGCCTGCTCCAGCTCGTCGAGATCGATGCCCTGCTCAACATCGCTGGCGATGGCTATCGCATTCAGTTTCAGCCGCTCAATCACCTGCAAGGCGCCGTAGAAAGAAGGATTTTCAATCACCACCCAATCACCGGGTTCGGTCACCGCTTGCAGGCTGAGGTTGAGCGCTTCCATCGCGCCGTTGGTGATGACGATATCGTCCGGCGACAAGGTGATGCCCTGCTGGGCATAACGTTGCGCCAGAATTTTACGCAGCGCTTCGTTGCCGGGCGGCAGGTTATTTAAGGCATCACTGGGTTTCAGATTGTGCGAGACCTTGACCAGCGAGCGCATTAACTGACGCTGCGGAAAGAGTTCGGGATCGGGAAAGGCAGAGCCAAACGGCATGATGCCAGGGTCACGCGTGGCTTGCAGCACATCAAACACGAAACTGTTGGTGTCCGCCTGCTCGGTTTTGGCAATCGCCTGTGTCGGCAGACGCGGGCGGCTTTCGCCAGCTCGTGGCGCAACGTAGTATCCGGATTGCGGTTTTGACAGGATCCAGCCCTGACTTTCCAGCACTTCATAAGCGTGCATCACCGTCATCAGGCTAAGGCCGCTCTGTTCAGCCTGCTGACGTAATGACGGCAACTTTTCACCCGGCGGCCAGATGCGCGCTTCGATCTGCGTCCGAAGCTGATCGACCAACTGCTGATATTTCGCCACCCTGGCTCCGATGTTGGAAATGAGTGCGGCTATTTTCCCTCACCCTGGCCCCCTCCCGCAAGCGCGAGAGGGGATGGTTGGGATGGGGGCCATCACCGCACAAAAATCCTTACGGCAACTGCACCAGTTGCTGCTCATTTTCGACAAAATTCGGCAGTTCGTGGATGCGTTCTGGCGGCACCGGTTTGCCCAGCAAATAACCCTGCAAGGTATCGCAACCCAGGCCGGTGAGGAACGCTTGTTGATCCTGCGTTTCCACCCCTTCCGCCACCACTTTGAGATCGAGCGACTGCGCCAGTGCCACAATGGCAGAGACAATGGTGGCATCTTCAGATTTCGCCTGCAGTTCATTGACGAAGGCGCGGTCAATCTTCAGCTCACTGGCGGGCAGACGCTTGAGATACAGCAGGCTTGAATAGCCGGTACCGAAATCATCAATCGAGGCTTTCACGCCCATATCCGTTAGTTGCGTCAGAATTCGCACACTCTCTTCCGGATCGCGCATCGCGGTGGTTTCCGTCACTTCCAGCGTCAGCAATTCGGCCGGTATCTTGTGCTGAGCCAGCGCCTGGGTGACGGTTTCTACCAGGTTGCTCTGCTCAAACTGCAGCGCGGAGAGGTTCACCGCCACCGACCAGTGTGGATGGCCCTGCAGATGCCAGCAGTGCAATTGACGGCAGGCTTCGTTAATCACCCAGTTACCGATGTTGATGATCATGCCGGTCTTCTCGGCAATCGGCAGGAATTTGTCCGGTGCCAGCAAACCGCGCGTCGGATGTTCCCAGCGCAGCAGTGCTTCAAAACCGAGAATCGGACCGCTCGGCGCACAATATTTTGGCTGGTAGAACAGACGCAACTCTCCGTTATCCAGCGCTTGCCACAGATCGTTATTGAGCTGTAATTGCGACTGCGCCAGGGTATTCATCGATGGCTGGAAGAAGTTGTAGCCGTTGCGGCCGTTGTTTTTGGTGTGGTACATCGCAGCGTCGGCGTTAAACATCAGCTCGCGCTCATCTTTGCCGTCGCCAGGATAAACCGCGATGCCGATACTCAGCGACACCACCAGCTCGTAGCGTGAAATATCAAACGGACGATCGACCGCTTTCACCAACGCATCCGCTACCGCTGCGGCGTCATTGGGCTCATCGATTTCGATCAGCAGCACGAACTCGTCGCCACCCATGCGTGCCAGGGTGTAGTGCCCTTTCATCTGGCTGATCATGCGCTCGGCCACGGCAATCAGCAGGTTGTCACCCACATGGTGACCAAAGGCGTCATTGACCGCTTTGAAGCCATCCAGATCCATAAACATCAGCGCAAACTGCGACTTCTCGCGATTGGCTTTGTTGATCGATTGCTCCAGACGATCTTCCAGCAAAATACGGTTTGGCAGGCGCGTCAGGTTATCGTGCAGGGCCAGTTGCGCCAGCTCGCGGTTGGCTTCCGCCAGCGAGTGCGCAAGGATGGAGGTGCGCGCTTGCAGGCGTGCATCCAGCATCGAAACCAGCAACGTAATGCCGAGGATCGCCAGCGTTACCACGGTGACCACAATCGCCAGCCAGTTGCTGTTAACGCCCATGTGCGTGGCATGACTCATCATCGGGAAGCTGGCCGCGGCCATACCGGTGTAGTGCATACCAGCAATGGCGCAGCCCATTACCACCGAAGCACCCAGACGCAGAATGGTCACGCGACCATGTCCTTCGCGCAGGTTAAAGGCGAGCCACAGTGCCGCGCCCGATGCCACCAGCGCAATCACCACTGAAGCGGCAACCCAGCCCCAATTCCAGACGATGCCCGGCGCAAACATCAGCGCGGCCATGCCCATGTAGTGCATGGCGACCACGCCGGAACCGAGCACCAAAGCCCCGCCCGTTAAGCGCCGCCAGGATAAATCATGCGATGAGCACACCAGCCACAAAGCAAAAATCGACGCCAGGATCGCCACCGCCATTGAGGTGGCGGTCAGCAGCGGATCGTAGCTCATCACCATATCCAGGCTCATCGACAGCATGCCGATGAAATGCATCGCCCAGACGCCCACGCCCATGGCGAATCCACCGCCTAATAACCAAACCAGCGCCACCTTGCCAGTTGAAGAAGCCACGCGTCCCGCCATATCCAGCGCGGTAAACGAGGCCAGCATCGCCACCAGAATGGAAACGATGACAGTAAACGAATCGTACGAAGTCACTAACATAGTGATTTCCCAAGTTAAAGCCGTTATCAATCAGCTGTGGTGTTATGAAAAAAAGTCAAGGCTATAGGTTTTATTGTGTGTTTTATCGGCAGTAACACTGCCGATTTGAGTCTTTGAACGATGAAAGCTTCCGAAGCGGAAGAAAATAAAAATGATTTATCAGGCGTTGGTTAAGGGCAGCGGGTGCTCAGCAAACAGCGGCGGTGCATTAAACACAGCGGTAAATTCACCGATACGCTCCGCCGGTGTTGGCTTGCCCAGCAGATAGCCCTGCAGCGTGTCAAAACCGAGCCCGGTCAGCAGACGCTGCTGTTCCTCGGTTTCTACCCCTTCGGCCACCATGCGCAGATTGAGACTTTGTGCCAGTGTCAGCATCGCGCTCACGACGGTGGCGTCCTCGCTGTCGGCACGCAGGCTGTTAATAAAGGCGCGGTCGATTTTCAGTTCGGTGGCTTCCAGATGTTTCAGATGCAGTAAATTGGCATAGCCGATACCGAAGTTATCGATCGCCACTTTCACGCCGAGTTGATGCAATTCTGCAATGCGTTGCTGGCTGAACTGCGGGTCGCGCATCGCGATATTCTCGGTAATCTCCAGCATCAGCGCCCCCTCCGGCAGCTGATAGCGCAGCAGTGCATGACGCAAGCTGTCGATGAGATCGCGCTGATGGAATTGCAACGCCGAAAGGTTAACTGACACGCTCCAGTCGCGGTTGCCTTCATCGTGCCACTGTTTTAACTGACGGCACGCTTCGTTGATCACCCAATTGCCCAGCGCCACGATTTGCCCGGTTTTCTCCGCACGCGGCAGGAACATATCCGGCATCAGTAATCCGCGACGCGGATGTTGCCAGCGCAGCAGCGCTTCAAAGCCCATGAGCACCGTGCCGCCTGCGCGGAATTTTGGCTGATAAAACAGGCACATTTCCTGGTATTCCAGCGCATTCCACAAGTCATTCGCCAGCGCCAGCTGATGCTGTGCCACGGCGCTCATCATCGGTTCAAACAGACACCAGCCGTTTCGGCCGCTGTGTTTGGTGTGATACATGGCGGAGTCGGCGTTGAACATCATCTCCTGCTGGCTACGACCGTGCTGCGGGAACACCACGATGCCGATACTCAACGACACCCGCAGTGAATAACGATCCAGTTCAAACGGCGCATCAATCGCATTCACCAGCTGCTGCGCCAGCGCCGAGGCTTGCAAATCATTGTATTGTGGACACAGCAGCACAAACTCATCGCCACCCAGTCGCGCCAGCAGCACGCCCTCGCCCAGCTGCACGCGCAGACGTTCGGCGACCGCGATAAGCAGGCGATCGCCCACGTGATGGCCCCAGGTATCGTTGACGGCTTTGAAGCCGTCGAGATCCATAAACATCAGTGCAAAGCTTTCATCCTGTAAGGTGGCTTGCTTGATCTGTGCCGTCAGCTGCTGCTCCAATAACACGCGGTTAGGGAGCGAGGTGAGATTGTCATGCATCGCCAGTTGGCGCAGTTCGCTATTGGCACGCTTGAGCTTGGCCGCCAGACGCGCGGCGCGCAGCTGGGCATCCAGCATGGAAACTAACAGCGTGAGACCAAGAATGGACAGCGTGATAATGGTCACCCACACCGCCAGTCCATCCTCACTGATGCCATGATGCTGCTGCATGGTGCTCGGCATGCTGTACTCCGCCGCCGCCATGCCGGTGTAGTGCATCCCGGCGATGGCAATGCCCATCACCAGCGCGGCACAGACACGCATAATCCACACGCTCTCGCCCTGGCGCAGATGAAACGCCAGCCACAGTGCCGCCCCCGAGGCGGCATAGGCAATCACCACGGAGAGCGCGACCAATGGCATGTCCCAGCGAATCGCCGGTTCAATCATTAAGGCATTCATGCCGATGTAATGCATCGCCACCACGCCGCTGCCGAGTATCAGGGTGCCACTTATCAGCCTACGCGGGGTCAGATGGCTGCCCTGAACACCCTGCGCGAAGGCAAAGATGGACGAGAGGATCGCCACCATCAGGGAAAGCGCGGTGAGAGTGATGTCGTAACGCATGGTCATCGGCATCATCATCGCCAGCATGCCGATAAAGTGCATCGCCCAAATACCAATGCCCATCGCGGTGCCACCGCCAATCAGCCACATTTTCGCCAGGCAGCCGCGTGAAACCGCGACGCGTCCGGCCGTATCCAGTGCGGTAAACGCAGCAATGAAGGCCACGATCAATGAAACCGTGACCAGAACGCTATCCCAGGTAACCAGCAGCATGTGCGCTCCTAAACTCAGCCCGCTGCGGAGCAGGTGCTGTATCGTCAAAAAAGTTCAAAGAGTTCGAGAACATTGATTAAGGGTGAGTAATGACCGCACGCAGTGAGGCAGAGGAAGGAGCCGATCCAGATAATTCTGGAAACACCGCGCTATGTTTTTTGTTTTTCATCGTCTGTCGCAGTCAGAAAAATTAATAATATCTGATTAATGCACGAACATAGCATTGAACGGTTAATCGCGGTAGAGGGTTAAATCACTCGCTGTTTAGTTTTTTTAACCTGTTGTCACCCCTTGCGATTACTGAGTTATCGGCGAAAAGTGTGAATTGATTAATGAAAAATCTAAGCGCAACGTCCCAAGTGTTGATTTGCTGATCTATAGTAAAGAAAACTGATATAAATCATTAACCCACCATCTAAGAATATTCCTAGATGTCGGGCACTTACGCGGTTAAGCCGATCGTGGCTCTTGTTTGAATTCGGATTCGTTTACATAAATGAATCACCAGGTGAAAAAGCAATGACCTTGGATAATCAGTAAGGAATGATTATGAAACTCAAGCTTTTTCTTTTGGCGTCCAGCCTGAGCGTAGTGCTCGCCCCTACCGCGGCTTTTGCCGCCACCACAACGGGAACCATTAATGCGACCCTGACCCTGACCACCGGTTGTCTGGTGAATGGTCAGTCTGCCACCACAGGCGTCAACTTCGGTACCCTGAACTTTGGTAGCAGCGCCGCAACCTTCGATACCCTGAACGCCACGCTGGTCGGCGCATCGGGCAACGGTATTTATGTTCGCTGCACCACCGGCCAGACTTTCAACGTGCAGGTCACCAGCAGTAATGCTGCACCGGCGACCATTTACGGCACCGTCAGCGGCCAGCCGCGCTATCTGATTCTCGGCTCCAACAATACCCAGGGCATTGCCTATACCCTGTATAGCGATGCGGCGTTTACCACCGCTATCGCCAATAACACCAACATTGCCGCCAGCGGCACCACAGATCCGACCTTAGGCACCAACTATGCCATTTACGGTCGTGTGGTGGGGGGCGGATTTAACCCATTGATCCCGGCAGGTACTTACACCGATACCATTAACGTTGCGGTGAACTACTGAGGTCAGTAGTGGAGTAATCAGGGTGGCCGTGGTGCAGCGTTGGGCGCACAGTGCAGGCGTCCTCGCCCTGCTGATAGGGAGCGTCTCTGCCTGGGGGTTGCCAACCGCAAACTTTCAGGTTTCTGCGTCAGTAGTGGCAGGCTGTGTTGTCTCCGGTACCAATACCGGGGTCTTTGGCACGCTTAATTTCGGTACGCAATCTGGCGTGTCGTCCAGCAGCGTGAGCGCCAGCTATGTGCAAAGCACCACCATCACCCTTGCCTGCACGCCAGGCACTGCCGTCAGCATGAGCATTAATGGCGGCGCCAACTACACCTCCACTCGCAATCTCAAGATCTCGGGCAATACCAATACCGTGCCCTATTACCTCTATACCAATGTTGCACATACCACGGCGATTCCGGTGAACAGCGCCGTGGCGCTGAGTTACAGCAACGCCAATAACATTACTTTGCCGATTTATGGCCTGTTAACGTTGCCCGGCCCCACGCGCGCCGGCACTTATACCGACACCTTAACCGTTACGCTTAGCTGGTGACGGAAGTGATAAAGAAGGATGAATAATCATGAACCTGCGCGCTCTGTTACTATTGTTTACCATGGCACTAATGCCTGCCGCCCACGCCGCTAATTCGCTGATGATTTGGCCAATCGACCCAGCCATTAACCCTGATGAGAAAGCCAGTGAGTTGTGGCTGGAGAACCGTGGGAATGCCACCACCATGATGCAGGTGCGCATCTTTAGCTGGCTGCAAGTGGGCGGTCAGGAACAGTATCAAACTCAGCAGCAAGTGGTCGCCAGCCCGCCAATGGTGCGCCTCGAACCGGGTCAGAAACAGCTGGTGCGCCTGATTAAGCAGGGCGCGCCGCAAGCGGGACGCGAAATGTCCTATCGCGTGGTGCTGGATGAAATCCCCACGCCGCGCACGCCCGGCGAAAATCAGGCGGGATTAACCTTCCAGATGCGCTATTCGGTTCCGCTGTTTGTCTACGGCAGCGGCGTGACCAGCGACAGTGCGAAGCCGCAACTGAGCTGGCAGCAGGTGGACAGTGGTGGCAAGCGCTGGCTGGAGCTCACCAACCGTGGCAATGGCCATGCGCGGCTGAGTAATGTCACCATTGGTGGCCGCCGCCTGGGCAATGGCCTGTTTGGCTATGTGCTGGCAAACAGCAGTAACCGCTGGCCATTAACCAGCAGCGTGAGCGGTGAGCTGTCCGCAGAAGTGAATAAAGGGCACTGGAGCAGCGCGGCCGCGCGTTGATGACGTTTTCGCTGCATCCATGCACGTTGGCAGTGGCTAGCGTGCTATGCCTGTTACCTCAAATCAGTAGCGCGGAGACCTTTTCCGAGCTACCACCGCCCCCTGCGCTGGAGAACAACGCCAGCGGTCAGCAGTACATGCTGGAGCTGGTGGTGAATCAGAACGCGCGCGGCGATATCGTGCCGGTGGAGCGTAAAAACGGCGACTTTTGGCTGCGCAGTGGCGATTTACAGCGTGCCGGTATCCCTGCGGAGAAACTCCAGGGCGAGCAAATCGATGTGAATCAACTTGCGGAGGTGAAAGCAGAATATGACGAGCGCCGTCAGCGCCTGTTGCTCACCGTTCCACCCGCCTGGCTGCCCGCCCAGGTGATCGGTAAAGATCAGCGCGGCCCTCGCTATCCGGGGCGAGCCAGTAACGGTGCGCTGCTCAATTACGACTTCTACGCCACCCGTACGGATAATGCCGGATCGCGCCTGTCGAGCTGGAATGAGCTGCGCGTGTTTGGTCCCAGCGGGCAATTCTCCACCAATGGCGTCTACACCCAACAACTGGAAGGCGGTGTCAGCGGTCAGCAAGAGGGATACATTCGCTACGATACCTGGTTCAGCAATGAAGATGAGAACGATGCAATTAGCTGGCGCGCCGGGGATCTGGTCACCGATGCGCTGAGCTGGAGTAACAGCGTGCGTCTGGGTGGCGTGCAGATTGCGCGTGATTTCAGCGTGCGACCGGATTTGGTCACTTACCCGCTACCGGCGTTTTCCGGCCAGGCCGCAGTGCCTTCTTCCGTCGATCTGTTTATTAACGGTTATCGCAGCACGCAAGCCAATGTGCAGCCGGGTCCGTGGTCGCTGACCAATGTGCCGTTCGTCAATGGCGCGGGCGATGCGGTGATCACCACCACCGATGCCGTGGGGCGCCAGGTCACTACCACGCTGCCGTTTTATGTCTCCAGCAGCCTGCTGCGACAGGGTTTGTCGGATTACTCCTTCTCAGCCGGTGCTATTCGTGAAAACTACGGACTGGAGAACTTTGACTATGGCGCAGCAGCAGCCAGCGGCTCTTATCGTTATGGGTTAACCGACTGGCTGACGCTGGAGAGCCATGCGGAAGGCAGCGACAGCGTGGCCACCGGCGGCGCAGGGGGACTGGTGAAGCTCGGCAGCTGGGGCGTGGTCAATGGTGCGCTGGCACAAAGTCAGATGGAAGGTAAACCCGGCACGCAATACAGCTGGGGTTATCAGTACAACAACAGCTGGTTCAGTATCGGCACCCAGCATGTGTTACGCACCGCCGATTACGGCAATCTGGCGCTGGTCGGCAGCCGGGGCGACAGCGCCAACACCAGCTACTCACTAGCGCGACGCAGCGCGCAGTACACCGCCAGCGTGTCACTCAATCAATACGGCAGTCTGGGCCTGGCCTACTTTGATATTGCCGGCGGATCGGGCGATCGCACCCGTTTATGGAACCTGTCCTGGAGTAAAAACCTGTGGGGTAACAGCAGCCTGTATATCTCCGCCAGCCGCGATCAGGAACAGGGCGACTGGAGCGGTGCCATCTCTTTGGTGATCCCATTCGGCGAGCAGAGCAGTGCTTCGGTGAGCTACGAGCGCGATCAGCAGGGCAACAACAATCAGCGCCTCTACGTGTCACGCGCCATGCCGACCGATGGTGGCTTTGCGTATGATGCGGCCTGGGCCAATCAGGGTGGCGACAGCGGTGATTACCGCCAGGCAAGCCTGCGCTATCGCAATAACAAAATCGACACCTCTGCCGGGTTCTACGGCGATAACGATAACACCACGCAGTGGGCCGATTTCACCGGTTCGCTGGTGCTGATGGATAACCGCGTGTTTGCCGCCAACGACATCAATGATGCGTTTGTGGTGGTGAAAACCGATTACCCGGATGTCACCGTGCGCTATGAAAACCAGGCAATGGGACGCACTGATAATCAGGGCTATTTGCTGGTGCCATCGATCAGCAGTTACTACGGCGCAAAATACGATATCGATACCCTGGATTTACCGGTTGACCGCACCGCACCAAAGGTGGAACAGCGTTTTGCGGTGAAACGGAAAAGTGGTTACCTGCTGAACTTCCCGGTGGAACGTCTGCGTGCCGCCAGCGTGGTATTGCACGATAAACAGGGGCAACCGTTGCCGATCTCCAGCCAGGTGTTGCGCCCGAATCAGGGTACGGAATATATCGGATGGGATGGCATTGTCTGGATGGAGAATCTGAGCGCTGAAAACCCAATTCATGTCGTGACGCCTGATGGGCGCAGTTGTGATACCACGCTGACCATTGCGGACGGCCAGCCAAAAGCGCTGAAGACCTACGGTCCGCTGACGTGCGATCTGCCGCCGCCGTCGCCGGGTTCGGCGGTCAGCACGGCCAATAATTCACAGTCAGGAATTTCACCATGAGAAAGATTTTTTTGCTGCTGGCGCTGTTTATCTTGCCGGGCACCAGTTATGCGCTTTGTAGTTTATCGGCCCCAACGGCGACCTTTGGCTCCGTGACGACATTCGCGGTGGGCTCCACGGTGCAGAACACCTCCAGCACCACCAACGTCAACTGTGGGTCAGGTACGTTGTCGTTGCTGGGCACCGATAACGTCACATACGCCTTCACCACTGCGACCTATCTCAGCGGCACGCGGGCGGTGTTGAAAAGTTCCAGCACCGGTACCGACAGCATTCCCATTCAAATGTGCATCGACAGCGCCTGCGCTACGGAATTGCAGCAGGGCGGCAGCTATCGCTGGAGCTCGGCTTTACTGCTTGGGCTGGGGAACAGCCTTAACTTTAATATTCCGCTCTATTTCCGCACCCTGACGGGACAGGTGATTGCAGCCGGCACTTACACCACGACGATAACCATAACGGTGAGTTATACGGTGTGCGCGGGTTTGAACGTAGCAGGTTTGTGCGTAGGAACAGTGCAAACCAGTACCGGCACCGCCATGCCGATTACCGTTAACCTGGTTGTGACCAACGACTGCACCACCATCACCGCGCCTAACGTGAGTTTTGGCAGCGCACCGCTGGTGGGGAGTTTCTCCACGGTGCAGCAGACCATCAACGTGGTGTGTTCTAAAGGCAGCACTTTCACTGTGGGGTTGAGCAATGGCAGCTACTACAGCGGCACCACGCGCCAGATGGCGAGCGGGACTAACCGGCTGGCTTATGACATTTATAAAGGCACCACCACCACGACACGCTGGGGACCGACCGGCACTGACCGCTGGAGTAGCGCCAGCGCCACCTCCCTGAACGCGGATCTGGTAACGCGCAACTTCACCTATACAGCGCAGATTCTGACGACGCAGAATACGCCAGCGGCGGGGAGTTATACGGATAGCGTGGTGGTGGATCTGTCGTTTTAGGCAGGGCATGAGCGACGATGTCGCTTGTTAAGAGGCACGATGATTGCGTTTCACTGCGCCATACCCACATATCTGCATAAACAAAAAAGCAGCCCCTTCAACAAGGGGCTGCTTTACTCGAATCGCTTCTTAACGGGCTGATATGAGGCCCGTTGTCAGCCAGGGCGTTACAGCGAAGCTCCCACCGGCGTGCCGCCATGGCGCGCCTGATACTGTTTCACCATGCGGCCAATCAGCAGCGTCCCGATCAATCCGCACACCGCCGCGAATGACAACCACACGCCGGGCATCGCTTTATCACCCGTGGCATGGATCAGGTAGCTTGAAACTGCTGGCGTGAAGCCACCAAACAGCGCGGTCGCCAGACTATACGCCAGTGAGAAGCCGGTGGCGCGCACTTCAGCCGGCATAATTTCCGCCAGATAGACCACCATCGCACCGTTATAGCTGGCATACAGGAACGATAACCACAATTCCGCTTCCACCAGATGCGCAAAGGTGGGCGATCCCACCAGCCAGTGCAGCACTGGCCAGGTGGTAAGAATCATCAGGATAGTAAAAGTGATCAGCAGCGGGCGGCGTCCTATGCGATCCGACAGCGAGCCCATGACCGGCAACCAAATCAGGTTAGAGATGCCGACAAACAGCGTCACCATAAAGCTCTGCTCGTCGCTCATCATCAACACGGTTTTGCCAAAAGTCGGGGTGAAGGCGGTGATCATGTAGAACATCACCGTGGTGGTCACCACCATCAGCATCCCCGCCAGTACCAATGCCCAGTTCTCACCGACCGAGCGCATAATCTGTCCCATGGAAGGATGCTGCTTGCGCTTGCTGAACGCTTCGGTTTCTTCCAGCATGCGGCGGATCCAGAACAGGAACGGCACAATCATACAACCGACCACGAACGGAATACGCCAGCCCCATTCGGTGACCGCATCCTTCGCCAGCAGATGGTTCAGGCCGAGGCCGAGCAGCGCCGCGAAGATCACCGCAACCTGCTGGCTTCCAGACTGCCAGCTAACATAAAAACCTTTGCGTCCTTTTGGTGCTACTTCAGACAGATAAACTGACACACCGCCCAATTCCACACCCGCAGAGAAGCCCTGCAGCAAACGACCCAGCAGAATCAGAATCGGTGCGGCGGCACCCAGCGTGGCATAGCCCGGCACCAGGGCGATGGTGAGTGTGCCCAACGCCATCAAGCCCAATGTCAGCAACAGTCCTTTACGGCGTCCGTGATGGTCGATGTAGGCACCCAGAATAATCGCGCCAAGTGGACGCATCAGGAAGCCCGCACCAAAGGTCATCAGCGTGAGCATCAATGAAGCAAAGGGATCATCTCCGGGGAAAAAGGTTTTGGCGATCGCCGTAGCGTAATAGCCAAACACCATAAAATCGTACATCTCAAGAAAGTTACCGCTGGTAACGCTAAAGATGGTTTTGGCCCCGCCTTGCGATGGCTTTTGTAAAGATTGACTCACGCTCATGTTGTCCTTCCTGGGTTTTTCTACCGTTGTAGCGGGTTGCGCCAGGAATAGATGTGATCAGCCTCACCATTGCAGTTTACAAAAGTGATACCAAAAGTAACGAGAAATTAACATTAACGGCGGGAGAAAATAGAAAGGGCCGCTTTCGATGGCGGCCCTTATGAGCGATAAGAGGGGGGATTTATTTCTTCACCGTCTCCATGCCCATCAAACCAATCTTCAGATAACCCGCTTCACGCAATTGATCCATCACGCTCATCAGGGTTTCATAATCCACTGACTTATCCGCCTGGAAGAAGATGGTGGTGTCTTTCTTGCCTTCGGTCTGCGCCGTCAGCGCATTCACCAGCGTCTCTTTGGTGACCGCATCGTTGCCGATATAGATCTGCTTATCTTCCTTAATAGATAGATAAACCGGTTTTTCCGGACGCGGTTGCGGTGCGCTGGTGGAGGCAGGCAGGTTAACACGCACATCCACCGTGGCTAATGGCGCGGCGACCATAAAGATGATCAGCAGAACCAGCATAACGTCGATAAACGGCGTCACGTTGATTTCATGCATTTCGCCATCGCCTACCGAGTCATCGTTTAAACGCATCGCCATAATACTTATCCTACGCGCAGTTTCTGTGCCGCCGTCGGACGGGTCGCTTCTTTCGCGGTGTCCACATTGCCGAGATCCAGATCGCGGCTCTGCAGCAGCATCACCTGCGCCGCAACATCACCCAATGAGGCTTTGTAGCTGGCAATCATGCGCGCGAAGACGTTGTAGATAACAACAGCAGGAATAGCAGCAACCAGACCAATCGCGGTCGCCAGCAACGCTTCTGCGATGCCCGGCGCCACAACAGCGAGGTTGGTGGTCTGGGTTTTAGCGATACCGATAAAGCTGTTCATGATGCCCCAAACGGTACCAAACAGACCGATGAAGGGTGCAACAGAACCGATGGTAGCGAGGAAGCCGTTACCGCGACCGGCATGACGGCTGAATGCCGCAACGCGACGATCAAGGCGGAAGCTGGTACGTTCCTTAATGCCATCAAGGTCTTCGGTACCTGCAGAGAGTTCCAGCTCATTCTGCGCATCGTTCAGCAACACCGCACTATGGCTGTTACTTTTGAAGCTTTCAGCGGCGCGGTAAGCATCATTAAGCGAACGCGCTTCGCCCAGCGCCTGCTGTTCGCGTTTCAGGCGACGTTTCGCCCCGCTCAGCTCAGCAAACTTGCCGAAGAAAATCGCCCAGGTGACAACCGAGGCCAGTAACAGGCCAATCATCACCACTTTTACCACGATATCGGCATGCTGATACATGCCCCAAACGGAGAGGTCCGTTTGCATCAAATCACTGGCTACCACGCTGCGTCTCCAACTTCTGTTGCACAGTTCACGATTGAAGCGCGGATCATAGCAAAAAAATTGACCGAAGTGATAGTAGTTCTCATTACTATTTACAAACGATTAATGCTTCAATTTCTAACAATCTATGTGGTTTTTATGGATGCGCTGGCTGATGTTTTACAAATGTGACCTAAATTGAAAATTTATTAAAACATCGTTTCAAAATGTGATGTATTTCATCCAATCAACATTTGACCACTTTTTCGCCAGCGCAATTTCACTATTCTGAGCCAGCCCTTCCCGATTGTGGTGTGCCTGACACCGCTAATGATCACTAAGCTGGAGCAATAATAATGACATCTAAAAAACGACTCACGATTGCAATCTCTTCTCTGGTTATGCTGCTGGCGAGTGGTGCTCATGCCAAAGTGTTAAAAGTCGCGGAAGTACAGCCCGCCGGTTATCCCACTGTGGTCGCGCTGCAGCATATGGGCGATAAGTTAAAAGAAGCGACGCAAGGACGATTAGAGTTGAAGGTTTACGCTGGCGGCGTGCTGGGCGATGAGGATCAAACGCTGCAGCAGGTTCAGCTCGGCGCGATTGACATGATTCGCGTCTCGCTGGCTCCTGTCACCACTATCGCCCCTGAAACCAGTGTGCTAACCCTGCCCTATGTGTTCCGCGATGAAGACCACATGCACAAGGTGCTGGATGGCGATGTCGGCAAACAGATTGTCGAAAAATTCGATAACGATCCCCGCACTCGCATGGTGTTCCTCGGCTGGACCGACGCGGGCACACGCAACATGATCACCAAAAAACCTCTCACCAAACCCGAAGATTTGCAGGGGATGAAAATTCGCGTGCAGAACAGTGCCATTTCACTGGCCACGCTGAAAGCGATGGGTGCCAATCCTGTGGCAATGGGCGTCAGCGAAGTGTTTAGCGCCATGCAAACTGGCGTGGTCGATGGCACAGAGAACAATCCACCGACGTTTGTCGCCCACAACTATCTGCCCGTGGCGAAGTACTACACCCTGAGCGGCCACTTTATTCAGCCGGAGATGATCCTGTTCTCTAAAGCTTCGTGGGGACGGCTTTCCGCAGAAGATCAGGCGCTGCTGAAGAAACTCGGCAAGGAAGCGCAGGATGAAGAGCGCCAGCTGTGGGCCACTTACACCGCCCAGTCAGTGCAGAAAATGAAAGCCGGCGGCGTGACATTCCAGGACACCAACCGCGATTACTTTATGAAAGCCACGCAACCGGTGCGCGACCAGTTTGGCGGCAATTATCAGGATCTGATGAAACAAATTGCGGATGTGAAATAACCCTCTCAGCGCCGCGCGACCACGTGGCGCCTTGCTCAGGTAACGAAGCATGAATGCATATTCCCGTTTGATGGATGGGCTCTATTTGTTGTGCATGGGCATCGCGGCGGTAGCCCTGTTGATTATGGTCGCGGTGATACCCATCGGTATTTTCGCGCGCTATGTGCTGAATGGTGCCCTCTCATGGCCGGAGCCGGTCGCTATCGTCTGCATGATCATCTTTACCTTTATTGGTGCGCCCGTCGGATTGCGGGCAGGCACACACATTTGTGTGTCGATGGTGACCGATCGCCTCTCTGAGGCTGCACAAAAATGGGCACAACGGCTGTGCAACCTGCTGCTGATCGTGGTGTGCTTAATCCTGCTGCAGGCCAGCTACAGCTTGTGTGAGGCCATGTGGATTCAACCGCTGGCGGCCTTGCCTGCTGTGACGTATGGCGAAATGTATCTGCCCATTCCTATCGGCGCGCTGTTTACGCTGCTGTTTGTGATCGAGCGAATACTGAATGGCGATCAAAGTCAGCGTCCGCTGGTGACGCTGGGCGGCACACACTAAATTCGGAGCACTAAAATGGATGCTTTCATTCTGGTTGGTAGTTTGGTGTTGCTGCTGTTGGTCGGCTTTCCGGTGGCCTTTGCCGTCGGATTTGCTGCCTTTATTGGCGCCTGGTGGATCGATTTGCCATTGGAAGCCGTGGTGATTCAGATCACCAACGGGGTCAACAAATTTTCACTCCTCACCATTCCGTTCTTCATTCTGGCCGGGGCGATCATGGCCGAGGGAGGGATTGCCCGACGCCTGGTAAACTTTGCCTATATCTTCGTCGGTTTTATCCGCGGGGGCTTGTCGTTGGTGAATATCGTGGCGTCGACATTTTTTGGCGCGATTTCAGGATCGTCAGTGGCCGATACCGCCTCGATCGGATCGGTGATGATCCCGCAAATGGAGCAAAAAGGTTATCCGCGAGATTTTGCCGCCGCCGTGACCGCCAGCGGTTCGGTGCAGGCGGTGTTAACGCCGCCCAGCCATAACTCCGTGATCTACTCGCTGGCCACCGGTGGCGTCGTTACCATATCCTCGTTGTTTGTTGCGGGTATTATCCCCGGGCTGATGCTGGGATTCTGTTTGATGGTGATGTGCCTGGCGTTCGCACGCAAGCGCGGTTATCCCAAAGGCGAAGCCATTCCGTTGCGTCAGGCGGTGAAAATCTTCTTCGATGCGTTCTGGGGACTGTTTACCATCGTCATTATTTTGGGCGGTATTCTTTCCGGCATTTTTACCGCTTCGGAATCCGCTGCGATCGCCTGCCTGTGGGCGTTTTTTGTCACGATGTTCATCTATCGCGATTTCAAATGGAATCAGCTGCATATTCTGGTGTTTCGTACCATCAAAACCGTCACCATTGTGATGGTATTGATTGCCTTTGCGGCGGGCTTTGGCGCAGTGATGACCTTTATGCAACTGCCGACCATGATCACCGATGCCTTCACCAGCATCTCTGATAATAAATACGTGATTCTGATGTGCATCAACGTGTTACTGCTGGTGATCGGCACCTTGATGGACATGGCCCCTATTATTCTGATTTTAACCCCTGTCTTGCTGCCCGTTGCCACCAGTCTGGGCATCGATCCTGTGCATTTTGGCATGATTATGATGACCAACCTGGGTATCGGTCTGATTACCCCGCCGGTCGGTACCGTGCTGTTTGTTGCCAGCGCCGTCAGTAAACAGAAAATTGAGCAAGTGGTGACGGCCATGCTGCCCTTCTACGTCACGCTGTTTTTCATCCTGATGCTGATCACTTACGTGCCCGCGCTATCGCTTTGGCTGCCGCATGTCATGGGTGTGATGTAACGCGAAATCGCAGGGACGCGCTTTTGCCCGGCCAATTCATCGACTGACTCCGATAATCCGCAATCAGGGTCAACCCACTGCGGTGTTTCGTGGTAACGTGGATGTTTTGTGGTAAGTGTCAGGAAAGGCAGTGATGGCAACGAATAAAATTGATACCACGCTGGTTAGCGCGGGACGAAGCAAACGTTACACTCAGGGCTCAGTTAACAGCGTCATTCAGCGCGCATCTTCACTGGTTTTTGACACGGTTGCTGACAAAAAACGGGCGACGGCAGGTCGTGCATCGGGCGAGCTTTTTTATGGTCGCCGTGGCACCCTCACCCACTTCTCGCTGCAAGACGCCATGACCGAACTGGAAGGCGGCGCGGGTTGCGCGCTGTATCCGTGCGGTGCAGCGGCAGTATCTAATGCGATTATCTCTTTTGTCGAAGCGGGCGATCACATTCTGGTGAGCGGCGCCGTGTATGAACCAACGCAAGATTTCTGCACCAAAATTCTCAGTAAGCTGAATGTCACCACCACGTTCTTTGATCACTGCATTGGCAGCGAAATCAGTGAACTGATTCAGCCGAACACGCGCGTGGTATTCCTCGAATCTCCCGCCTCCATCACCATGGAAGTGCAGGACATTCCCGCCATCGTCGCCGCCGTGCGTGCGAAAGCGCCCGACGCGATCATCATGATTGATAATACCTGGGCGGCGGGCGTGTTGTTTAACGCGCTGGAGCATGGCATCGATATTTCGATTCAGGCGGGCACCAAATACATTATTGGTCACAGCGATGCGATGATTGGCACCGCCGTCGCCAATGAACGTTGCTGGCCTCAGCTGCGTGAAAATTCGTACCTGATGGGCCAGATGGTGGATGCCGATACAGCGTATATGGCCAGTCGCGGCTTGCGCACGCTCGGTACGCGTTTGCGCCAGCATGAAGAGAGCGGTTTGCAGGTCGCCGAATGGCTGGCCGCTCAACCGGAAGTGGCGCGCGTCAACCATCCGGCGCTGACGCAGAGTAAAGGTCATGAATTCTGGCAGCGCGATTTCAACGGCAGCAGCGGGCTGTTTTCCTTCATCCTGAATGAAAAATTGAGCCGTGAGCAGCTGGCGAATTACCTCGATCACTTCCACCATTTCAGCATGGCTTATTCCTGGGGTGGCTATGAATCCCTGATTCTGGCCAACCAACCGGAAGAGCTGGCAGAGATTCGCCCGGCAGGCGGCGTCGATTTCGACGGTACGCTGGTGCGTTTGCATATTGGTCTTGAACACGTTGATGACCTGCTGAACGACCTGAAAGCGGGCTTTGCGCGCTTAAAACAGTAAATATTTAAACAAAACCTAAACCATTTCGTGTCGCATCGGTGAGATCAACGTCTGCGATGCCACAGATGGTTAAAATAGAATCCTTGTGACTCGATGGGATAGCAGATGGGTGTTTTACATGAGATTGTTCACGCGCTCTGGCATCAGGATTTTGCCGCGCTGGCCAATCCGGATGTCGTGTGGATTGTCTACGGCGTGATGTTTTTAACGCTGTTTCTGGAAAACGGTTTGTTGCCTGCCTCTTTTCTGCCGGGTGACAGCCTGTTGCTGCTCGCAGGCGCCATGATTGCCAAAGGCGTGATGGATTTCGTGCCCACCATGGTGATTCTGACCACTGCCGCCAGCCTGGGTTGCTGGTTGAGTTATTTACAGGGGCGATGGCTGGGCAATACGCGGATGGTCAAAAGCTGGTTGATGCATTTGCCGGCGCAATATCATCAGCGCGCCTGGAATCTGTTTAACCGCCACGGTTTGATGGCGCTGCTCGTCGGGCGTTTCCTGGCGTTTGTTCGTACCTTGCTGCCGACCATGGCGGGCATTTCGGGTTTACAGAATGGGCGCTTCCAGCTGTTTAACTGGCTGAGCGGCGCGCTGTGGGTCGGGATTGTGGTCGCCATGGGCTATGGCATCAGTCAGGTGCCGTTTATCAAGCGTCACGAAGATCAGGTGATGGCGGTGCTGATGGTGCTGCCGATGGTGTTGCTGTTTGTCGGTCTGACCGGCAGCATCGTGGTGATCTGGAAAAAACGCCGCCAGAAAACGAGCTAATCCGATACGGGTTGCCATAAATGGTAACCCTTCAATGGTTCAGTGCAGTTTCGTCGCGCGCGCATTCATGCACATTTGGCCATTCAGATGGCGTCAAACAGCACCCATTCGCTCAGGGCCATTTCGTTAAATACACATTTATCTGCATTGGTTCAGGCAGCGTCAAACGGCAACGTTTGGCGCACGCGGCTGGCTTCCTCTCCCGGCGTCACGCCGAAATAGCGTTTAAACTCCCGCGAAAACTGCGAAGGGCTTTCATAGCCCACGCGCACCGCTGCCGCACTGGCTTTCATCCCATCCTGCAACATCATCAAGCGCGCCTGATGCAGACGATAGCGCTTGAGGTATTGCAACGGCGAGGTTTGGGTCACGGCTTTAAAGTTGTGATGAAACGCCGAAACGCTCATGTTCACTTCGGCTGCCAGCATATCGACGCTGAGGCTTTCGGCGAAATGGCTTTCGATGCGTCGCAAGGCGCGCGCAATCTGGCTGAACTGGGTCTGACGATTCACCAGCGACAGTAGCGCACCGCCAATCGGGCCGGTGAGCACGTAGTAGATAATTTCCCGCACCAGCTGTGGGCCCAGCACGCGCGCATCACGCGGATGGCTCATCGCATCCAGCAAACGCTCGGCAGCGCACAGCATCTCTTCACTCATAAACGCCGAATGGATACCGGAAGTCTGCAACTGCGGCTGAAATTGTTCGTCGTCGCCAATATCCATCAACAGATCCTGCAAGCTGGCGATATCCACGCTCAGGCACATGCCGGCCAACGGCTCTTCCGGAGTGGCTTCGGTTTCGCACTCCACCGGCAGCGGTACGGTCAGCATCAAATACTTCGTGGCGTCGTAATGAAACACCGTGCTGCCGAGATAACCGGTTTTACGTCCCTGGAAAAGAATCACAATGCCGGGTTGATACATCATCGGCGTACGCGGAAGCGTTTCGCAAGCGTAGATGAGCTTGACGTTTTCCACAGCGCACAGCGGCTTACGCGCATCATTCATTAGCGCGGTTACGCGCTGCGCCAGCTGGCGGCAAAGGGCATCGTTCGGCATGGATCACTCTCAGGCAGCAAAAAAATCAGTGTGCCGCAATGCTGCTCAAAGCTCCACCCTTCAGCAGAATCAGGCAAGATTCTGGCAGAAATGACCAGGGTAAAAGGGCGAGGTGATTGCCACAATGATCCTGCGGTTGAGTTTGTTGACTAGACTTAACCACAGCGCTTTTACGGTAAGTCACTGCGACAGATAAGGAGCAACTATGGCAGAGCAACCCATTATCAAACTGCACGACGGCAATATGATGCCGCAACTCGGACTCGGTGTCTGGCAAGCGAGTATCGAGGATGCCCGGGCGGCGATTGTCGAGGCCCTAAAAGTAGGCTATCGCTCGATTGATACCGCCGCCATCTACAAAAATGAGGAAGCCGTCGGTCAGGCACTGCAGGACACCGATGTCGCACGCGAAGACATTTTCATTACCACCAAACTGTGGAATGACGACCAGCAGAACGGTCAGCAGGCGATTGAGACCAGCCTGAAGAAGCTGCAACTGGAGAGCGTCGATCTCTATCTGATGCACTGGCCGTGCCCGGAAAAAGATCACTACGTTGAAGCCTGGAAAAAGATGATTGAGCTGCAACAGCAGGGCTTAACCAAAAGCATTGGCGTCTGTAACTTCCATGAAGCCCATCTCAAACGCCTGATCGATGAAACAGGCGTCTCGCCGGTGGTGAACCAGATTGAGCTGCACCCGATGCTGCAACAGCGCACCCTGCATGCCTGGAACGCACTGCATCAAATCCAAACCGAATCCTGGAGCCCGCTGGCGCAAGGCGGTAAAGGAGTATTCGATCAGGAGATCATCCGCGAACTGGCGAAGAAATACGGTAAGACGCCAGCGCAGATTGTGATTCGCTGGCATCTGGATAGCGGATTAGTGGTGATTCCAAAATCGGTGACGCCGGAACGTATTCGTGAAAACTTCCAGGTGTTCGACTTCAGACTGGAAAAACCCGAGATCAGCGAGATCACTAAGCTGGATAAAGGAAATCGTTTGGGGCCGGATCCGGAGAGCTTTAACGGCTAAGTCGGCACCGTTTAATCGTCAGGCGGATACGGCCATTCCGTACTCGCCTGCATTGGCTTCACAACAGCCATGCGGTCATGTGCGGGTTGCTATGAATCGTGACCCTGTCGATTTGACGATCTGTTGTAAGGTGCGCATCACTGCGCACCTTTTTTCTTATGGCACCGGATTGACCTGCAACTGCCCCGCCGTGCCGCGGTCGGCTAATTCCAGCGTCTGGCTGTAGTAGACAAACGGGAAGTGATCCGACGAACTCTGCGGGAAGCTCACCAGCAACTCCACATCACCATCCACCCACACCGTATCTTTCCAGCCGCGATCTTCGCCCATCGGCTGTGCGCCATTGACGCTTTTGATCAGGAACATCACGCCCTGAATATGCAGCGATTGCGGGCGATCGGCATGGATAATCCAGCGTTCAAAGGTGCCCTGCTGCACCGTGGTGTCGATGCGGCTCATGTCCCACAGTGCGCCATTGATGCCCGGCACACTGTCGCCAATGCGGAATTCGCGCGTGCGCACCGCCACGCCATCCAGAATCTGATCCGCTAATAAACGCATCGGCAGATTGTCGGTAACCAGCGGCAGTAAGCCGGTGGGGCGCAGGCTCAGAACCAGCGTGTTGGCGAGGATGGAGGAAGGTTCAAACAGACCACGCAGGCGATCCATCAGGCCCGCCGCAGTCCCTGCCGTAATCGAGACTTCATCGCCCTGCGACATATCCACCAGCACTTCACGGCGTTCACCGGGTGCCAGCGACAGCGTTTGCACCGCAACGGGCGCAGGCAGGAAGCCTTGATCGCTGGCAATCACGGTAAACGGACGATTATCCGAGAAGCTCAAATCAAAGCGACGCGCGTTCGAAGCATTCAACAGGCGCAGACGCACCCAACCACGCGACACCTCGACATACGGATTCTGCACGCCGTTGACCAGCAACGTATCCCCGAGGAAACCGCCGTCTGATGGTGGGTTATAAACCGGCGTGGCAAAGTTATCGAGACGCTTGTCCTGGATAATCAGCGGGAAGTCATCAACGCCATAGTGTTTGGGCAGCGGCAGCGCTTTGCTGACGTCATCTTCAATCAACCACATGCCCGCCAGGCCGTTGTAGACGTGTGGCGCCATACGATTTGGCGTATTGGCGTGATACCACAAGGTCGATGCCCCCTGACGTACCGGCAATACCGGCGCCCAGTCAACGCCGGCTGACATCATGCGCGGTGCACCGCCCATTAAGGCACCCGGCACCTGCAATCCACTTACCGTCATCGCCACCGGTTCGTTGAGACGGTTGCTGTAAATCAACTTCACGTCATCGCCGCTGTAGACGCGCACCGTGGGACCGAGGTACAGGCCATTAATACCCCAGACCGGCACTTTATTGTTATTACCGCTAAATGACCAATGGCTGCGTTGCAGCGTCAGAAAGAGCGGTTGGCCACGGCGAGACTCAAGCAGTGGCGGAACAGGAAGCGGCACATCGCCCATCGGAGCCGCAGCGTAGGCGGCATAAGGCATGCTACTGGTCGCCAGCGCAACACCGGCGGAAAGCTGAATAAACTGACGTCTGCTGCAAGACATAAAACTTCAGACCTTTTGAGCGGGGCGTGAAGACGCCGTGTCCATGTTGTTCTTGTTAGTGAGTTTTTGCTGTGATGAGCACGGGGCAGCGTTTCTACCCCGTGGATGGCTAGAGTTTACCGTTTTTTTCGCGTTCGGCGACTTCGGCGTTCAATTCTTCCAGCTTAGCAGACATTAATTCGCGGCAGTGGGTGGCTAATTTGCGCACCGAGGTGGTTTCAAACTGTTTGGTATCCACTGGCGGCAGCATTTCAACAATCACCAGGCCGTTGTTCCAGCGATTAAGTTTCACTTTGCCGTGGGTATTCGACACCACCACAGGGATGATCGGCACACCTGCTGCCACTGCAGCATGAAACGCACCGGTTTTAAACGGCAGTAAACCACGGCCACGGCTGCGGGTACCTTCCGGGAACATCCAGAATGAAATCTTCTTTTTATTAAACTGCTCGACCAGTTCACCGATGGTGCCATGCGCTTTGGCGCGGTTATCACGGTCAATCAGCAAATTACCGGTCAGCCAGTAGAGTTGACCAAAGAATGGGATCCACAGCAGGCTCTTTTTGCCGACGGTGACCGTGGTCGGCTGCACGATCTTCGCCGCCGTGATCATGTCGTAATTGTTCTGATGGTTGGCAATGTAAATCGCATTGCCATAGCTCTCCGCGTCGGCGGGTTTGCGCAGCTCGACTTTGACGCCAAACACCGTCGACAGGCGACCAAACATGTGGCCGAACGTCGCCACATGGCGAGGATTACGCGGTGAGAACAAACACCAGATACTGCCGAAGATGCACACCAAAATCGAATAAACGATAACAATAATCGTGCGTAAAATTAGTAACATAGCTTCCTCAAGTTGGGCAATCCATTGCCTGGTCAGTCTTATTCTTCGCTACTGGCGTCACTTTTCGGGCGCGCTGGCGCGTTCACTTCCACGCTATCAATGCGCTGCAGGCCACGCGACACGCTGCCACGACGACCGCGATCGGCACGCACTTTTTGCAGATCTTCATCGCGCATGATCAGCTTACGCTTGCCGACATACAGGGTAATCGAACTGCCCGGCGGCAGAATCAGCAACCACTGCAGCTTATCCACGCCCGCAGCGGCATCCGCTGATGGAATAGAGATGATTTTATTACCTTTGCCTTTCGACATCTGTGGCAGATCGCCCACCGGGAACATCAACATACGTCCGGCCTGGGTAATCGCCAGCAGCATATCATCACCCGAATGCACCGCCATTGGCGTCATCACTTTGGCATTGTCTGGCAACGTTAGCAGCGCTTTACCGGCGCGGTTGCGCGAAATCAAATCGGCAAAGGTACAGATAAAGCCGTAACCCGCATCGGAGGCCATCAACAGTTTTTGGTCGTCCGCTTCCATCAGCACCTGTTCAAACGCGGCACCTGGCGGTGGCGTCAGTTTGCCGGTTAGCGGCTCGCCCTGCCCGCGCGCCGATGGCAACGAGGTCGGATCCAGCGTATAACTACGGCCGGTGGAGTCGATAAAGGCCACTGGCTGATTGCTCTTACCGCGTGCGGCGGCGAGGTAACTGTCACCGGCTTTGTAACTGAGACCGGTTGGATCGATATCGTGGCCTTTGGCGCTGCGCACCCAGCCCATCTGCGACAGCACAATCGTCACCGGCTCGGCACTCACCAGCTCGGTTTCGCTCAGCGCTTTAGCTTCTTCACGCTCATGCAGCGGTGAACGGCGATCGTCACCGTAGGTCTGGCTATCTGCCAGCAATTCTTTCTTCAGCAGGTTGCTCATCTTGCGTTCGGACGCCAGAATCGCCTGCAGTTGATCGCGCTCTTTCTCCAGCTCCGCCTGCTCACCACGAATCTTCATCTCTTCCAGTTTGGCGAGATGGCGCAGTTTCAGTTCCAGAATGGATTCGGCTTGCGTATCGCTGAGTTCAAAGCGCGACATCAGCACTTGCTTAGGCTCGTCCTCGGTACGGATGATGTGAATCACTTCATCAATGTTGAGGAACGCCACCAGCAAACCTTCGAGGATATGCAGGCGGCGCAGCACGCGCTCTAAACGATAGTTCAGGCGGCGCGTCACGATATCGCGACGGTACACCAGCCATTCAGACAGGATCTCCAGCAGGTTTTTCACCGCCGGACGGTTATCCAGCCCAATCATATTCAGGTTAACGCGATAGCTCTTTTCCAGATCGGTGGTGGCAAACAGATGATTCATCACCTGCTCCACATCCACACGATTCGAGCGTGGCACAATCACCAGACGCGTTGGGTTCTCGTGGTTGGATTCATCACGCAGATCTTCCACCATCGGCAGCTTTTTATTGCGCATCTGGTTAGCGATCTGCTCCAGCACGCGCGCACCGGAAACCTGGTGCGGCAGTGCAGTGATCACCACATCGCCATCTTCTTTCTTCCACACCGCGCGCTGACGGATCGAACCGCGCCCGCTTTGGTAGATTTTACGGATCTCGCTGCGCGGCGTGATGATCTCGGCTTCGGTCGGATAATCCGGGCCCTGCACAATATCCAGCAACTCATCCAGCGTGGTGTTGGGTTTGTCGATCAGCTTCACCGCCGCTTCCGCCACTTCACGCAGGTTGTGCGGTGGGATATCGGTGGCCATGCCCACGGCGATACCGGTGGTGCCGTTCAGCAGGATATTCGGCAGACGAGCCGGCAACATCTTCGGCTCCTGCATGGTGCCGTCAAAGTTCGGGATGTAATCGACCGTGCCTTGTCCCAACTCACCCAGCAAAATCTCGGCATATTTGGAGAGGCGTGACTCGGTGTAACGCATCGCGGCGAAGGATTTGGGATCGTCCGGCGCACCCCAGTTGCCCTGACCATCCACCAGCGGGTAGCGATAGGAGAACGGCTGTGCCATCAACACCATCGCTTCATAACAGGCGCTGTCGCCATGCGGATGGTATTTACCTAATACGTCACCGACGGTACGGGCAGATTTTTTGAATTTGGCGCTGGCATTGAGGCCCAGTTCCGACATCGCGTATACAATTCGGCGCTGCACCGGCTTGAGGCCATCGCCGATATACGGCAGTGCGCGGTCCATGATCACGTACATGGAGTAGTTCAGGTACGCGTTTTCCGTAAATTTGTGCAGGGCAAGACGCTCTGCACCATCCTGCGTCAATTCGCTCATTAAGCTCGCATCCTCACTTCGTGGCCCGCAACGGCGGGGCATCCGGCGCTCATTTGGCGAGGATAGTACCTTATTCGTGCGAGTTAGTCACAGGGAAGCCAATGACCGCAGGCAGAATCGTATGGCATTAAATAACGTGATATCGGTTGGAAAATGAAAAAGGAATGAGATCAATATCACAATCAATATTCCCATTAATATGTGAGCAGGATCGCAATTAATTATTAACTATTTCAGGTGTATTAAAGCTGTCCGTAATCATGGACAACATTTAGTATTGTTGCTTACACCGTCCTTTCCTAAATTTATACTCCATAAGACATCAATATTGCGCTCCTGATTTCTGGCATTAAGAAATAGATAACGAGGAAATAATCTTAAAAACGCTTTGCCAAAATAAAGGGTGACCGAATGCAAATACTGACTTCGCGACAACACCGTTTAGTCAAACTGCTGTTGCAACATGCTGCACCGCAGCCGATCAGAGAATTAGCCCTACAGTTGGGCGTGTCAGAAAAGACGATTCAGCGCGACTTGCAGTGGCTGGAAAGCTGGCTTGGTAGCTGGTCACTGACGCTGGAGAAAACCCCAGGCCGCGGCGTGCGTTTGCGGGTTGATGATATCCAGCAGCGCCTGCAACTGGAGCAGCAACTCAACGGCGATGAAAGCAGTGCCGATGCGCTGGGGCAAAACAGCCGCCGAGTAAAAATTGCCTCGCAGTTGCTGAGTGACGCCCCGCGTGCGACCTCCATCAGTAAGCTGTCGGAACGCTATTTTATCAGCCACGCCTCGATTGTGAATGACCTGAAAGTGATTGAAGAGTGGCTGCAGCCGTTGGGTTTGACGCTGCAACGTGGGCCAGGTGGCACCCATATCGAAGGTAACGAACAGGCGCTGCGTCAGGCAATGGTCTCCCTGATCAATGATGTGATGCAGCAAAACGTTGCCGGAACGCCGCTGTTGCCACGTCTCGATCCCGGCAGCCAGCAGGCACTGGTGCATTATTTTGGCGATGAGGATGTGGCTTTTGTGCAGACACTGCTGCAACAGATGGAGCAGCAACTCAGTTACCCGCTGGGCGATGCCTGGTATCTGAATCTCTGCACCCATATTCTGATCATGATGCACCGGATGGCGCAGGGGAATGCGCTGGCACTGGCAACTCTGGCCACAATGCAGGATCTCGATCAGCGCATTTTACTGATTGCCCAGCAAATGGTGACGCAGATTGAACAGCGGATGTGCTGTGCCCTGCCCGCCGATGAAGTGGGTTTTATTTATCAATATATCGTGTCATCCGGCATTGTGGTGGAAGAGCGCGGCGATAATGCGCCGATGCATAATCAATTCTGCACCGCAGAGTCCGTAAAAATAACCTGTGAATTAATTGATCGTTTCGCAGCCTTTATTCAGCAAGATTTAGCGCAGGACCGATTATTATTTGACGGCTTACTGGTGCATATAAAGCCACTATTAAATCGACTCAAATATCATATTCATATTCGCAATCCGCTGCTGGAGGATATTCAGCAGGAAATGAAAGGCATATTTTCGTTAACGCACCAGGCGATGCAATTAACCGCTCGCACTTACGGGCTTTCGCCAGTGGCTGACGACGAAATCGGTTATCTCTGCGTGCATTTCCAGGCCGCGCTGGAGCGGCAAATTGCCCATAAACGCATTCTGGTGGTGTGTTCCAGCGGCGTGGGGACGTCGCATCTGCTGAAAAGCCGCATCTTGCGGGCATTCCCTGACTGGGAAATCGCGGGTGTCGTCTCCGCCAGCAATCACGCCGCGTTTTGTCAGAACCAGACAGTGGATTTAGTGATCACCACTATCCATCTCAACGCCGGGCCTATTCCGGCAGTGTATGTGAGTGCATTTTTTAACGATGACGATATCCGGCGGGTCACTGACGCCATGATTGGCAGCCAGCTGCCGGACGGCGCGCAATGCGCGTTGGCTGAACATTAATTGAATGAGGTAAAACCCATGGACATTTCCCGCATTCTGACGCCACGCCGCGTTAACCTGGCGCTCACCGCCACCACCAAAGAAGAAGTGATCAACGAACTGACCGATCTGCTGTATCAGGACGGCGCCATCACCGATCGTGCAGCCTTTATTGAAGATGTCTGGCTGCGTGAAGCTGAGGGCTCAACCGGGTTCGAAAACCACGTTGCCATTCCGCACGGCAAGTCTTCCGCCGTCCAACACACCACATTAGCCATTGGTCGTACCCAACAGGATATCCCCTGGGAAACGCTCGATGGCAGCCAGGTGCGCTGCATCATCCTGTTCGCGGTGCGACTGGAAGATCAGAACACCACCCATATTCGCCTGTTGTCGCAGGTGGCCAGCGCGCTGGCCGATGATGAGGTGATAGCCCAACTGCTGGTGGAAAACGACCCCAGCAATATCATCCGGCTGTTTAGCCAGTACGCCGAAACCGACCTCTGTTAATCCCCTAACTTTTTGAGGTGACACATGAATATCGTCTGTGTAGCGGCCTGCACGGCAGGCATCGCGCATACCTATATTGCGCGTGAAAAACTGATCAAAGGCGCTCATGCACTGGGCCACACCATCCACGTTGAAACCCAGGGCACCATCGGCACTGAAACCTCGTTGACGCGTGAAGACATCGCTGCCGCTGACGTGGTGATCCTCGCCATTGATGTGAAGATCAACGGTGAAGAACGCTTTCAGGGCAAACCCATCGTACGAGTGAAAACCGAAGTGGTGATCAAGTCACCGGTGAAATTCCTCGAAAAAGTGGCGGATTCACTGGCGCGTGCCTGAGGAGATCCATCATGAACGACAACAAACGTCAGTACGGACAAGAGATCAAAGGCCATCTGCTCACCGGGATATCCTGGATGATCCCGCTGATCGTCGCCGCCGGGATCTGTATCGCGCTCGGCCAGGTGATTGGCGGGCCGGATGTCGGCAAGCAAACCGGCACTATCGCCTGGATGTTGAATCAGATCGGCGGCTGGGGCATGGGCTTGATCGTGCCGCTGATCAGCGCGGCCATCGCCTACTCCATCGCCGATCGTCCCGGCTTTGCGCCCGGTTTGATCGTCGGTTTTATCTGCGGGCAGATCGGCACCGGTTTTATTGGCGGTATGCTCGGCGGCTTCCTGGTGGGTTACACGGTATTGCTGTTGCGCCGCACCATTAAGCTGCCGCAGTCGATGCAGGGGTTGATGCCGATAATGGTGCTGCCGGTGTTGAGCACCATCATCGCCGGTCTGTTGATGATGACCTTTATTGGCCAGCCGATTGTCTGGCTGCAGAAGGCGCTGATTCATCTGCTGGAATCGATGCAGGGCGGATCGAAGTTTGTGCTGGGTGCGGTGCTGGGTGCGATGGCGACTTTTGACTTCGGCGGCCCCATCAACAAAACCATGTCGCTGTTCGCCGACGGCATGCTGGTCGACGGGATTTATGGCCCGGAAGCAGTGAAGTTCGTCGGCTCAATGATTCCGCCGTTTGGCATCACGCTGTCGTATCTGCTGACGCGCCATAAGTACACCAAAGCGGAGAAAGAGGCGCTGAAAGCCGCCTTCCCGATGGGTATCTGCATGATTACCGAAGGGGTGATTCCGATTGCGGCGCGTGACCTGCTGCGTGTGGTCGGCAGCTGTGTGGTGGCCTCTGCCATCGCCGGTGGGCTGATTATGGTGTGGGGCGTGGAAGCACCGGTGCCGCATGGCGGGATGTTTGTGGTGCCGCTGTTCACCAAACCGCTGATGTTCTGTCTGGCGCTGGGTATCGGCACCGTGGTGTGCGGCGTGATGCTGTCGCTGATGAAAAAACCGGTGACGCAGGCAGATGAAGAGTTCGATGACGTGGAAGCCCCCGGCGTCCGCGACGAAGAGATCAAATTCACACTGGAATAAGGAGCCACCATGTTTGCCATGATGAACGACCTGATTCAGGCCGCTGCCAAACAGCAGTATGCCGTGCTGGCGATTAACTGCTTCAACCTTGAAACCGCGCGGGCGGCGATTCAGGCCGCCGAACAGCAGCGCGCACCGCTGATATTGAATGTCTATCAGGGTCACAGCACGCACTTCCCTCCTGCTGTGGCCGTGCCGCTGGTGCAGGCGCTGGCGAAAGACGCCACGGTACCGGTTGCCCTGGCGCTGGACCACGGCAAGGCCTTTCCGCTGATTGGTCAGGCATTCCGCGCCGGGTTCACCGGGCTGATGATCGATGCCTCTGCCGATCCGCTGGCCGAAAATATTCGCCAGACCGCAGCGGTAGTGAAGATGGCGCACACCGCTGGCGTTTGCGTCGAAGGCGAGTTGGGGCATATCGCCGATGCGCCGACCTACGAGTTAGCCGATGCCTCCGTGAAGATGACGCAGGTTGCCGACGTGCTGCCGTTTATCGAACAAACCGATATCGATTTGCTGGCGATTTCGGTGGGCACCGCGCACGGCCTTTATCCGGCAGGCGTGAAGCCGAAGATTGATTTCCAGCGCTTGCAGGAGCTGCATGCGGTCTCAACACGACCATTGGCACTGCATGGCGGTTCGGGCACACCCGCCGAGGATATTCGCCGCGTTGGTCAGCATGGTGTGGCGAAGATTAACGTCGGTGCCGCCGTGTTTGATGCCGGTAAAAACGCGGTTGAGCAGGCGCTGAAACAGCATCCGCACGCGGAACTGGCCGATCTGCTTGGGCTGATGGAATCCGCCTGCCGTGAAGTGGTGATTGAGTATCTGGGCTGGTCGGGATCGGCTGGCAAAGCGTAGTGCTCGGGCGCGCTCACCCTAAATGGCACCCCAACGGGGACCCGTAGGGTACGCATTTAAGCGTAGCGCTGAAACGAACGCACGTGATTTGACGCATTTATACGCACCTGAAAAGCCGCTTCGATCATCGTGATTTAAAGCAGCGGCAAGATACCGCGCGATAAGTCGTGCAGCAACAGGATGCAGAAGCATTTCCCTTTTTATCCATCATCGGGTCGGCGCACGCGTCGGCTCTGGTAAAACTCACGTTGAGGAAATATTAACATGTTGATTTCAATGAAAGAGATGTTGGCACCGACTCGTGAACACCGCTACGCCATCGGCGCATTTAACGTAGCAGACAGCTGCTTTATCCGTGCCGTGGTGGAGGAAGCCGAAGCCACTAACACCCCGGCGATCATCTCGATTCACCCGAGTGAGCTGGAGTTTGTGACCGATGAATTCTTTGGCTATGTACGGGAACGCACGCTGAAGAGCAAAGTGCCCTTCACCATTCACCTCGACCACGGTGCATCGATTGCGCAGGTGCTGCGCGCCATCCAATGTGGATTTACGTCGGTGATGATCGATGGATCACTGCTGCCGTACGAAGAGAACGTGGCGCTGACCAAAGAGGTGGTGAAGCTGGCGCATTCGGTGGGTGTGTCGGTGGAAGGTGAACTCGGCACCATTGGTGATACCGGCACCACCGTGGAAGGTGGCGTTAGCAAAGTGATCTATACCGAACCGGCGCAGGCAGAAGATTTTATCCAACGCACCGGCGTCGATACATTGGCAGTGGCAATTGGCACCGCACACGGTATCTATCCAAAAGATATGAAGCCGGAACTGCAGATGCATATTCTGAAGGATATTGCCCAACGCACCGATATTCCGCTGGTGCTGCACGGGGGTTCTGCTAACCCGGATGCGGAGATTGCTGAGGCGGTGACCCTCGGCGTGGGCAAAATCAATATTTCCAGCGATATGAAGTACGCCTACTTCGCTAAACTGCGCGAAATTCTGGCGCGTGAAACCTGGTGGGATCCCAATGTGATTTATCCGGAAGCGATTACCGCCGCCAAAGCAGTGATTCGCTACAAGATGAATCTGTTTGGTGGATTGGGTAAAGCGAGTTTATATCGCTGAGTACCCGAATGGGGCCATGTTGCCCCTTTTGAGCCACGCAATAATCGCGCCGCTCCAGTAGCGGCGCGATGCATCAGGCCTGAGTTTACTTAATCACACCCAGCCACTGCGAGGCGATCTGCGCATATTCGCCGGTGGCGGTGCTGAGATGTAGCCACTGATCGACATACAGTTTCCAGCTCATATCATCACGCGGAATCATGTAGGCTTTTTCACCATACTGCATCGGCTTACCCGGATTGATGGCGCACAGCGTCGGGTAGTGCTTCATCTGGAACAATGCTTCGGACGCATCCGTAATCATCACATCGGCTTTCTTATCCACCAGCTGCTGGAAAATACCGACGTTATCGGCCAGTTGCAGCGTCGACTGCGGTAAGTGGCTGTGCACAAAGGCTTCATTCGTGCCGCCAGCCGGTTCAATCACCCGCACGCTCGGCTTGTTGATCTGCGCGACGGTTTGGTATTTGTCTTTATCATCACAGCGCACCAGCGGGATTTTGCCATCCACACCCAGCGGCTCGGCAAACCAGGCAATCTGCTGGCGTTTTAAGGTAACGGACACGCCACCCAGCGCGATATCACACTGCTTCGCCACGAAATCGTCACTCATGGTTTTCCAGGTGGTTGGCACCCACTGCACTTTGGCACCCAGACTTGCCGCCAGTGACTGCGCCATGCTGATATCCAGCCCTTCATACTGCCCATCGCTGCGCAGATAGGTGTAAGGCTTGTAGTCTCCCGTGGTACAGACTTTCAGGGTTTTACTGCTACGAATCTCGTCGAGGTGGGATTGCGCCGACGCAGCGCCACTCACCAGAAGTAATGCACTCAGTATCGCGGTTTTCATGGTTTCTTCTTTTTTATGTTGATGTTGGTTTGCGCGCGGATTGTTGCATAGCCCTGCGCATTGTTGCTTTATTAGCAAAAGTCTTGTGATCAATCACGCATTTTTTTGCTTCGCCTGCGCGCGTACAGTGTGCGCTATCAACGGGAAACGGAGCGAATCATCCATGAGCAATATTTTAATCATCGACGGCGGCAAAACCTTTGCCCACTCGAAAGGCGAACTCAACCACACCCTCACTGACGTGGCGGCCAGCCAACTGCGCGATCTGGGCCATAACGTAGTGGTCACCCTTGCTGACAGCGACTACAACGTGGCAGAAGAAGTGCAAAAATATCTCGACAGCGATGTGGTGATTTATCAGATGCCTGGCTGGTGGATGGGCGAGCCGTGGACGGTGAAAAAGTACATTGATGACGTGTTCACTGAAGGCCATGGCTCACTGTATGCCAGCGATGGTCGTACGCGCAGCGACGCGGGCAAAAAGTACGGTTCAGGCGGTCTGATTCAGGGCAAAAAATACATGCTGTCGCTGACGTGGAACGCACCGCTGGAAGCGTTTAATGACCCTGAGCAGTTCTTCGAAGGCGTGGGCGTGGATGGTCTCTATCTGCACTTCCACAAAGCCAACCAGTTCCTTGGCATGGAAGGTTTACCGACCTTTATCTGTAACGATGTGATCAAGATGCCGGACGTGCCGCGCGATATCGAACGTTATCGGACTCATCTCAGCCAGATCTTTGCTTAACTGTAAGCACACCGGGAAAAGAGGAAGCGTTATGTTAACCGTCGTTGCAGAAATTTGCGTCAAGCCAGGCCGCCGTCATGTGGTGCTGGATGCCATCAATAAATTGATCCCCACCGTGCTGGAAGAAGAGGGTTGCCATCAGTATGACGCGCTGGTTGACCATCAGGCGCAGGTGCCGTGGAAGCAGAATTCCCCAGATTCCATTTTCATGCTGGAGCAGTGGGAATCGCTGCGCCATCTTGAGCAGCATCAGCAAATGCCGCATATGGATGCGCATCGCGCCACGATTAAAGACGATGTGGTGGATGTGAAGATCCTGGTATTAGAGCCGGTTCGTTAATCGTCCAGGCCTCTGCTTGTGCAGGGGCTTTTTTATAGCAGGCGATCTTGTTCAATCTTCTCGCGCAGAAAATCGAGAAAACAGGTAATGCGCGAGGTGAGTGACTGGTTGCGGTAATACACAGCATGAACCGGCAGACGCCATTCACGCGTTTCCTGCTCCAGCACCTGCACTAAATCACCCCGCTCACGATCTTTACGGCTGACAAAATCAGATAAACGTGCAATACCCTGGCCTGCCAGCGCCAGCTGACGTAGGGTTTCTCCGCTGGAAGCCGACAACGTGGGTTTAATTTGCAAAAACTCACCTTCACGCTGCCATACGGGCCAGACGTTATGCGCATCCAGCTGGCTGAATCCCAAAAGCTGATGGGCTGACAACGCCTCAACTGATTCCGGGCTGCCATACTGCTGCAGGTAAGCCGGGCTCGCCACTAAACGCGTGGCGCTGCTGCCCAGCACGCGGGCACGCAGCGTAGAATCACGCAGCTCCCCGACACGAATCGCGATATCGGTCTGCTGCTCCAGCAAATCGATCATGATGTCGTCGGTATTCAACTCCAGCTGAATCAGCGGGTACCGCTGTCGAAATTCCGCCACCAGCGGCACGATTACATGCAGCATAAAGGGGGCGTTGGCATTGATGCGCAATCTGCCAGAGGGGATATCGCGACGTTGGGCGATCTGCTCTTCCGCCCTTTCTACCGACGAAAGGATCTGGCGCGCATGATCGAGGAAGATCAAGCCTTCCTCGGTGAGCGCGAGACGCCGCGTGGTGCGGTGCATTAGCGTGGTTTGTAATTTGCTTTCCAGCCGACTCAGCGCCCGGCTGATACCAGAACTGGTTTGATCGAGCTGCTCGGCCGCCGCTGTGATTGAGCCGGTATCCACCACCGCCACCCAGGCGCGTAGCTCTTCCAGTGTGATTTTCACGTTCCTTTCCCCGGTAAAAATGTTTGGCTTGCCCAAATAACAAGGGACGCCGCAGCGTCCCAGGTCATCAAGCTTCCAGGTCGGCGAGGTCGCCTTTTTCCTGTAGCCAGTTACGGCGATCTTCAGAACGTTTCTTCGCCAGCAGCATGTCCATCACGCGCAGCGTCTGCTCGACATCATCATCGCTGACCGTCAGCTGTACCAGACGGCGCGTGTTCGGGTCGAGCGTGGTTTCACGCAGCTGCAGCGGGTTCATCTCACCCAGACCTTTGAAGCGCTGTACGTTCGGTTTGCCTTTCTTGCGCTTCAGCTGCTCCAGCACGCCCTCTTTCTCGTCTTCATCCAATGCGTAAAAGACTTCTTTGCCGAGATCGATGCGATACAGCGGTGGCATGGCGACATAAACATGGCCATGTTGCACCAGCGAGCGGAAGTGCTTCACAAACAGCGCACACAACAAGGTGGCGATATGTAAGCCATCGGAGTCCGCATCCGCAAGGATACAGATCTTGCCGTAACGCAGCTGGCTCAGATCTTCACTGTCGGGATCGATACCGATCGCCACCGAGATGTCGTGCACTTCCTGCGAGGCCAGCACTTCATCCGATGAGACTTCCCAGGTGTTCAGGATCTTACCTTTAAGCGGCATGATCGCCTGATAATCACGATCGCGCGCCTGCTTGGCCGATCCACCTGCGGAGTCCCCTTCCACCAGGAAGAGTTCGGTGCGATTCAGATCCTGTGCGCTACAGTCGGCCAGTTTGCCCGGCAGTGCCGGTCCGCTGGTGAGCTTTTTACGCACCACTTTCTTGGCCGCGCGCATACGACGCTGGGCACTGGAGATCGCCAGTTCGGCAAGCATTTCGGCGGCTTGCACGTTCTGGTTCAACCACAAGCTGAAAGCATCTTTCACGATAGCCGAGACAAATGCCGCGCACTGACGCGAAGAGAGACGCTCTTTGGTTTGACCGGCGAACTGTGGATCCTGCATTTTGACCGACAGCACGTAGGCGCAGCGATCCCAAATATCTTCCGCAGACAGTTTCACGCCGCGTGGCAGGATATTGCGGAACTCGCAGAACTCACGCATCGCATCCAGCAAGCCCTGACGCAGACCGTTAACGTGCGTCCCGCCTTGCATGGTGGGAATCAGGTTCACGTAGCTTTCGGTCAGCAGTTCGCCGCCTTCTGGTAGCCATAGTAACGCCCAATCCACCGCTTCCACATCACCCGCGAAGCTGCCGACAAAGGGTTTTTCCGGCAAGGTAGGGAGGCCGTTGACTGCTTCTGATAAGTAATCAGAGAGGCCGCCATGATAGAGCCATGTCTGCTCGGTATCATTGACCTTGTCTTTAAACACGATCTCCACGCCCGGACACAGCACCGCTTTGGCTTTCAACACATGCGTCAGGCGCGACACCGAGAAGCGTGGACTGTCGAAGAAACTCTCATCCGGCCAGAAATGCACGCGCGTGCCAGTGTTACGTTTGCCGACCGTGCCGGTCACCGTCAGATCCTGCACTTTATCGCCATTTTCGAAGGCAATATCGTAGACCTCGCCGTTACGGCGCACGGTGACTTCAACACGTTTTGACAGGGCATTAACCACCGAAATCCCCACGCCATGCAAGCCGCCGGAGAACTGGTAGTTTTTGTTGGAGAATTTACCGCCCGCATGCAGACGGCAAAGAATCAGCTCAACCGCTGGCACACCCTCTTCCGGATGGATATCTACCGGCATGCCGCGACCGTCATCGATGACTTCCAGTGACTGATCCGCATGCAGGATCACTTCCACGCGCCTGGCGTGACCCGCCAGCGCCTCATCGACACTGTTATCGATCACTTCCTGGCCCAGATGGTTTGGGCGCGTGGTATCGGTGTACATCCCCGGACGACGACGCACCGGTTCAAGGCCGGTTAAGACCTCAATGGCATCGGCATTATAACTTGATTGGCTCATCGTAACTGTCTGATTAGCAATAGGAATAGGGGTCCATCTCGCAGCAATCAGGGAGCATTTAATCCCAGAAAATCAATGATCTGCGCAAAATGGCGTTCGAATCCGATATAAGCATGATTGCCACCCTCTTCGACCGTTTGGCGGCATGCGCTGTAGTATTCCAGCGCCTGGCGGTAATCGAGTACTTCATCGCCGGTCTGTTGCAGCAGCCAGAGTAAATCGGGCGCTTCGAGAGGGTCAATCTGCATGACTTTCAGATCGTAAATGTGGCGTGACTCTAACACATATTGCTGGCCGGTGTAGGGATTACGGTTCTCGCCGAGATAATCCACCAGCAGCTCAAACGGGCGCACCGCTGGATTGACCACCACCGCAGGCAGCATAAAGCATTGCGAGAGCCAGGTAGCGAAGTAGCCCCCGAGCGAAGATCCCACCAGACCGAGCGGTTCACCGGCGTACTGCATCACCAGCTCTTCCAGCATGCTGGCGGCTTCGGCGGGGAACGTGGGCAGCTGCGGCACCAGAACATTAATGTGCGGATGATGTTGGGCTACCCACTGCTGCAGTTGTGTGGCTTTGGCCGATTGCGGTGAGCTGTTGAATCCGTGCAGATAGATCAGCGCCGCCATCGCTTAGTAGCCCTCGGAATCTAAATCTGGGCGGAACAGATCGCTTTGCAGACGATTCACTTCGGTCTCCAGTAAGCCATCTGCCTTCAGAGTTAACCAGCGCCAACCTGGTGCGACGTTATCGATGGTGAAGTTGGTGCAATGCGGTTTGAACTGCACGCAGGTCGAAGGAGAAGCCAGCACGCGACGACCATGCCAGTCGAGATCTAATTCCTGATGAATGTGGCCACACACCAGATTACGCGCACGCGGGAAGTGTTGCAGCACCGCTTCTAATTGATGGGGATTGCGCAAGCTATGCTGATCCAGCCAGGTACAGCCGGAAGCGAGCGGATGATGGTGCAGCAACACCAGCGTATGGCGCTCAGGATGCTGGCGCAGCGCCTTGTCGAGCCACTCGAGTTGGTATTCGCTTAACATGCCATGCGGCACACCAAAGACCTGACTATCCAGCAGCACCAACTGCCAGTGCTCACCCAACAGCACATGTTTATCGGAAGCGATTTCGGCATCGGCAAGTGTATTGACCATCGCGGGCTGAAAATCGTGATTCCCCGGCAGCCAGACACACGGCTTTGGCAGGCGTGAAATGCCCGCTACAAAGTGTTGATAAGCTTCGACGGTGTGATCCTGGGCGAGATCGCCGGTGGCGATAATCAAATCATAATCGCGCTGTTGTGCCATGATGGCGTCCAGCACCGCATCAAAACTCGACCAGGTATTTACCCCAAGCAGCGATTGATGTTTTCCTGCAAAAAGATGGGTGTCCGTGATTTGTAAAATCCTGATATCGGCCCCATTTGCCGCAGGAAGAGTAAGCAGGCTATCCAAAGCGTTTCCTTTCTCTCCACGCCATAGTTGTATGCTATCAGCAGACCGGCACTGCTACAGCACCGTGCGCCAGACAATAGCGCAACCAATCTGCAAGAAACTGGTTAATCTGATGTTTTTCATCGCGCTGATGCAGTTTTTTATTAGGGTAATCATAGCGCGCTTTGAAGCGATAGATCTGCTGAGTGGAACACACTTCAGCGACCATCGCATCATGGTACAGCCGAACGGACATGGATGGCAGGCTCCAGTAACTTACTGCCGGGGCCACCTGGCGAATCTCCAGCAGCGTGGTATAACGCGTCGACTCTTGAATAGTCAGCTGATAACGGGCGCCGCTCACCTGATAGATCACCGACGCGCCTGCCTCGTCATCACGCGGCAGCAGGCGACGCAGTTGGGCGAAATTGGTTTCGCACAATCGCATCATTTCGGGAAAGTCAGGGGTATAGCGCTGTTTCATTTTAGCTTCCACTCTTGTCGTAGTTTTTCATGGTGCAACGCCAGCCATTGCAGGGCGATGACAGATGCCGCGTTATCAATAATCCCCTCTTCCACCCAGCGATAAGCCTGTTCGCGGCTCACCACATGGACAAGAATATCCTCATTCTCTTCCTCCAGCCCGTGATTTCCCTCTGCCAGGCTGGCATCCACTTCGCCCACCAGCACCGACAAACGTTCAGACGTTCCGCCTGGGCTGGCTAAATAATTCACTATCGGTTTCACACGCCCGACCTTGAGGCCTGCTTCTTCTCCGGCTTCGCGACGCGCCACATCTTCCGGCGTTTCACCGGGTTCAATGATACCGGCCACCATTTCCAGCAGCCAGGGCGTTGGGCTGGAATCATAAGCCGGGATGCGAATCTGTTCGATTAGCACCACTTCGTCGCGTAAGGGATCATAGGGTAGCAGCACGGCGGCGTGTCCGCGCTCAAAAACTTCGCGTACCACCTCACCGCTCATCTCGCCATTAAAGCGGCGATGGCGGAAACGGTAGCTAATAATGGAAAAAAAACCATCGTAGCGTGTATCGCGTGCAATAATTTCTACATCGTTTTTTGTGAAAGTCACAGGGGATTTTTTTTCACCCGCCATCATCTGGTTCCTTATGCAGATTGGGATGGAGCGAAGAAAAGCCAACCCTTGTGCTCCGTCCGAGTGGTTCTTTCTGAATTATTTACGTAAATTAGGGGAAGAAGGCACGTTCAGCCAACTTATCTCTGACGCCGCCTCTGTAGAATCGGCGATTATTTTTTGGCTTACCTGCAGCACTACCAGTGCAATTTGCTGCAACAAAAGGAATGCAAATGAAAAAACTGCTCCCACTTTTTATTGGGTTGAGCCTGGGCGGATTTAGCCTTGCCAGCCAGGCAGAGAACCTGTTGCAGGTTTACCAGCAGGCGCGCCTTAGCAACCCGGATCTGCGTGCTTCAGCCGCTGACCGTGATGCAGCCTTTGAGAAAATTAACGAAGCGCGTAGCCCTTTATTGCCACAGCTCGGTCTGGGCGCAGATTATACCTATAACAACGGTTACCGTGACAGCAGCGGTCTTCATTCCAACACGACCAGCGCTTCTCTGCAATTAACACAAACCATTTTCGATATGTCGAAATGGCGTGCGCTGTCGCTGCAGGAAAAAACCGCCGGGATTCAGGATGTCACTTATCAGGTCGCACAACAGGATCTGATTCTGAATACCGCAACGGCGTATTTCAACGTGTTGAAGGCGATTGATACCCTTTCTTACACAGAAGCGCAGAAACAGTCGATCTACCGCGAATTGGATCAAACCACCCAACGCTTCAACGTGGGTCTGGTGGCGATCACTGACGTGCAGAACGCCCGTGCGCAGTACGACAGCGTGCTGGCCAACGAAGTGACCGCGCGTAACAACCTTGATAACGCGGTGGAATCGCTGCGTCAGATTACCGGTATGGATTATCTGGCACTGGCTTCACTGAATATTGATCGTTTCAAAACCGCACGCCCGGATGCCGTTGCTTCCTTGCTGAAGCAGGCTGAAAGCCGCAATCTCAGCCTGTTATCTGCACGTTTGAGCCAGGACCTGGCGCGCGAGCAAATTCGCTCTGCTGAGTCTGGTCATATGCCAACGCTGGATCTGACTGCCTCTACTGGTGTGTCTAACAGCAAATATGGCGGCAGCCGTGCTAACCAGAGTTCTGGCACCACTGACTCCATCACGGGTTCCAACCAGGTTGGCCTGAGCTTCTCCCTGCCGCTGTACAGCGGTGGTTCGGTGACTTCGCAGGTGAAACAGGCGCAGTACAACTTTGTTGCCGCCAGCGAACAGCTGGAAGGCGCACATCGTAGTGCGATCCAGACCGTGCGTTCTTCGTTCAACAACGTTAACGCGTCTATCAGCAGCATCGATGCTTACAAACAGGCCGTTGTGTCTGCTCAGAGCTCATTGGATGCGATGGAAGCCGGTTATCAGGTGGGTACCCGTACCATCGTTGATGTGCTGGATGCGACCACAACCCTGTTCAACTCTAAACAGCAACTTTCTGATGCGCGTTACAGCTACCTGATTAACCAGCTGAACATCAAATATGCGCTGGGTACGTTGAATGAGCAGGACCTGCAGCAGCTGAACAGCACGCTGGGCAAGGAAATCACCACCGCACCTGCAGTGGTGGCACCGGAAAACAGCCAGCAGGCTTCACGTGTCGATAATGGTCCGAAAACTTCGGCACCTTCAGCCGCCGCGAAAGCGCGCCCGGCTGCCGCGCACAGCAGCGGAAATCCTTTCGGTAATTAATCCCTTAAGGGGCCGCTTGCGGCCCCTTTCGCATTCAAACGTATAACAACGTAAAGATCCCCCAGCCATCCGGCTTCTCGCTTCATTTTCCACCACTCATCACCTATCCTAAGCCCCACCTTTGGGCACAGGATGAAAATAATGAAACGGACTAAACATATTCGTCATGCCGCTTTTCGTAAAAGCTGGCAGGCACGCCATTTAACGCCAGTGGCACTCGCGGTTACCGCAGTGTTTATGCTGGCTGGCTGCGAACAAAGCGATGAGACAGTATCGCTGTACCAAAACGCGGATGATTGTGCGAAAGCTAACCCTAGCCAGAGCGCGCAATGTACCACTGCGTATAACAATGCGAAGAAAGAAGCCGAACGCACCGCACCGAAATACGCCACGCGCGAAGATTGCGTCGCAGAGTTCGGTGAGAATCAGTGCCAGCAAACACCTGCTCAGGCCGGTGTCGGTAGCACCAACAATGCCGAAGCGCAGCAGAGCGGTAGCTTCTGGATGCCGCTGATGGCCGGTTACATGATGGGTCGCATGATGGGCGGCGGCGCGGGCTTTGCGCAGCAACCGCTGTTCTCACCGAAAACCCCGAACAGCCCGGCTAACGGTCAGTTTGTCGATGCTTCTGGCAAAAACTACGGTACCGCAACGTCGGGCCGCAGCATGAACGTGCCGAAAACCGCGATGGCGCCAAAACCGGCGACCACTTCCACCATCACGCGTGGTGGCTTCGGTGAAACCGTTGCGAAACAAAACACCATGCAGCGCAGCAATGCCACCAGCACCAATCGCAGCAGCACTGGCAGCAGCCGCTCGATGGGAGGCTAAGCCGTAGTATGCAACGTATTGCTATCAGCGAACGTCCGGACTGGCGCGAAAAAGCCAACGAATACGGCTTCCAGTTTCACACCATGTACGGTGAACCTTACTGGTGTGAAGACGCTTACTACCAGTTCACCCTGGCACAGGTTGAGCAATTAGAAGATACCACCGCCGAACTGCATCAGATGTGCCTGCAGGCGGTGGAAAAAGTGGTGAACAGTGATGAACTGCTCACCCGCTTCTGCATTCCCAAACACACCTGGGACTTCGTACGAGACTCGTGGAAGCTGCGTCAGCCGTCGCTCTATTCCCGTCTGGATTTAGCCTGGGACGGTAAAGGCGATGCCAAGCTACTGGAGAATAACGCCGACACGCCGACCTCTCTGTATGAAGCCGCCTTTTTCCAGTGGATCTGGCTGGAAGATCAAGTTAATGCGGGCAACCTGCCACAAGGCATTGACCAGTTTAATAGCCTGCAGGAAAAGTTGATTGAGCGCTTTGCCGCGTTGCATCAGGAGCACGGTTTTCACTGGCTGCACTTTGCCTGCTGCCGTGACACCGAAGAAGATCGTGCCACAGTGCAGTATATGCAGGATTGCGCCACCGAAGCCGGCCTGCCGAATGAATTCCTGTATATCGATGAAATTGGGTTGGGTGAAAGAGGCCAGTTTACCGATCAGCATGATCAGGTGATCAGCAACCTGTTTAAGCTTTATCCGTGGGAATTTATGCTGCGTGAAGTGTTCTCCACCAAGCTGGCAGATGCCGGTGTGCGTTGGTTAGAACCGGCGTGGAAAAGCATTATCTCGAATAAAGCGCTGCTGCCGCTGCTGTGGGAAATGTTTCCTGACCATCCCAATCTGCTGCCCGCCTTCTTTGCCGACGACAAAAATGCCCCGCAGATGGACAAGTACGTGGTGAAACCGCTGTTTTCACGTGAAGGCGCCAATATTCGCATCATTGAAAACGGCCAGGAGATCGCCCGTGCTGACGGTCCGTACGGCGAAGAGGGAATGATCATCCAGCAATTCCATCCGTTGCCGAAGTTCGGCGACAGCTACACCTTGATCGGTAGCTGGCTGATTGACGATCAACCTGCTGGTATCGGCATTCGTGAAGATCGCGCGCTGATCACTCAGGATCTGTCACGCTTCTATCCTCATACCTTTATCGAATAAATGCTGTGCCGCCCGTCAGACGCGGGCGGCCAGTGCATTAACTGACCTGCACCGAAAGCATACTGATTGCGCCCATCTCCATCCCTTCCACCGGAATGCTGATCGACTCCTCCTCGGCACGCGCGCCTAGGATATACAGCAACGGCAGATAATGTTCTGGCGTTGGGTTGGACATCTCTGCACCTTCATGCTGCAGATAATTCACCAACGGATGATCTGCTGCTTCACCGGCAAAGCTCAAATTCTCACGCACAAATTCATTGAAGCTTTCTGCCCATGGATAGCTTGTGGCGGCACCCTGCCAGCGAAGCATCCGCAGGTTATGCACCACGTTACCGCTGGCGACGATCATCACGCCTTCGTCACGCAGCGACGCCAGTTTGCGACCTAATTCGAAGTGCCATTGCGCCGATTGCGTCCCATCGATACTTAACTGCACCACCGGGATATCGGCTTGCGGATACATTTTTGCCAGCACGCCCCATGAGCCGTGATCAAATCCCCACTCCTGGTCGGCATGGACGTCAATCGGTGCCAGCAGATCGATCACTTGCTGTGCCAGCTCTGGCGAGCCCGGAGCCGGATAACGCACATCAAACAGCGCCTGCGGGAAGCCACCAAAATCATGGATGGTGCGAGGATTATGCATGGCCGTCACCGCCGTACCGCGTGTGTACCAATGTGCCGACACCGCGAGAATGGCGCGCGGACGTGGCAATGTTGCACCCAGATGCTGCCATGCGCGGGTATAGGTATTGTCTTCCAGTACGTTCATCGGACTGCCGTGACCTAAAAACAGGGCGGGCATACGGTTGTGGCTCATGATGGTTCCTCTGACGAAAGTGTCGCTTTATTAGCCGCTACGATACGCGCTTTCGTGCCGGGATTAACGCTGATAACTGTGATGATCTCTATCAGGGAATTTGAATAAGAAATCGCGAAGTGAATGGACGGTGAAAATGGGGTTTTAAGATGTACTTAAGCGCTATAAAAAATCCGCAGCCTGGAAAGCCGCGGATCTTTTGATGGCGATAACTGAGGTTTAGCTTGCCTGGCGCGTTTCACGCTCGCGGCGATAAGCCACCAGGTCTTCAATCGTCACGACCGGCATATCGTGTTGTTTGGCAAACACAATCGCTTCTGGCGCATGCGCCATGCTGCCGTCGTCATTGGTCAATTCACACAGCACACCGGCGGGTTTGAAGCCTGCTAATGTCACCAAATCGATGGTGGCCTCAGTGTGACCACCACGCGTCAGCACACCGCCTTCGCGCGCGCGCAGCGGGAAGACATGGCCTGGACGGTTGAGATCGCTCGGCTTCGCGCCATCTGCCACAGCGGCACGAATGGTGGTGACGCGGTCAGCGGCAGAAACGCCAGTGGTAACGCCTTCCGCTGCTTCGATGGTGACGGTGAAGCCGGTGCCATAGGAGCTGGTGTTGGTTTCGACCATCATCGGCAGATCCAATTGCTGGCGGCGTTCTTCGGTGATGCACAGGCAGACAATGCCGCTGCCGTGGCGAATGGTCAGCGCCATTTGCTCTACGGTCATGGTTTCGGCGGCAAAGATCATGTCGCCTTCGTTTTCACGATTTTCATCGTCGAGCACCATCACACCGCGACCGTTACGCAGCGCATCGATGGCGCGTTCTACACGCTGTTCCGGCGTGCCAAATTCAGAAAGAAGCGTCTGATTCATGGTAAAAAACCTTATAAAAATATATGAGTTACCAGAACCAGGGCGTGCTTAGGAGTGCGCAAATATTACACATGGCAAAAACGTGACGCGGGCGTAAGCCCGGCTGATGTCGTTACCCTCTCCCATCCGGACTCTAACCGTCGGCCCCGGAATTACACCGGATCTGCTGACCTTTCACTTTGCAGCGAAAGCGCTCGCGGGCTTTCAGCCGAAGCTGATTTACCGCCGGTGGGGAATTTCGCCCCGCCCTGAGAATAAGCGAGGTCACTATAACGCCAATCATCTGGACGGGCAATCGACAAAAGCGCAAATGCTTTTGCATTTACTGCGATGCGGAATTCAGGTTTAACCTTTTCGTTTCAGGCATTACACTTAACCTTTGTTGAGTCGGAACACGTGCTGTTATCAGCCACCGCAACCAGGAAATCATCATGATCGACACGAAAAAAATTGAACAACTGGCTCGCCAGGTCCATGAAGCCATGCCAAAAGGGATTCGCGACTTTGGTGACGATGTCGAAAAGAAAATTCGTCAGGTATTGCAGGCGCAGTTAACCCGCATGGATTTAGTTAATCGTGAAGAGTTTGATGTGCAGACGCAGGTACTGCTGCGCACGCGCGAGAAGTTGGCCGCACTGGAACAGCGCCTGGCAAAACTGGAGAGTGAGAGCCCAGCCGCACCGGCACCTGCGGTGGTGACACCGGACCCGGCGGGTAAGATCGACACTCCGCAGTAATTCGCTGACTCGGCGGCGTATATTGCTCGAAAACACTCGCTGAGCTTACATTGCTCGCAGACAACAACAGGCGGCCATTGGGCCGCCTGTTTAGTCAGAATACGCTTGCTTCTTCACTCGCCGTGAGTGATAGCGAATCATCTGGAATCTTAGTGCTCGCCGTGAGTGGCTGCGAATCATTGAAAATCCCAGTGCTCGCTTTTAATGACAGCGAATCTTCTGGGATCTCAATGCTCATCATGAGTGGCTGCGAATCGTCTTGATGATGTTAGAGGTGGAGATACCGTCTTCAAAGTTCAGCACGCGCACGTCACCGCCGTTCGCCCAAACCTCTTTACTGCCCGCAATATCTTCCGGCTTATAATCGCCGCCCTTCACCAGCAGATCCGGTAACACACCTGCAATCAAACGCTGTGGCGTATCTTCTTCAAACAGCACCACCCAATCCACCGCTTCCAGCGCACCGAGCACGATCATACGGTTTTCCTGTGGGTTAACCGGACGGGTTTCACCTTTCAGACGTTTGGTGGAAGCATCACTGTTTACCGCAACAATCAGACGGTCGCCCAGCTTACGTGCATTGGCAAGATAGGAAACGTGGCCCGCATGCAAGATGTCGAACACGCCGTTGGTCATCACCACTTTCTCACCGCGCTGACGCGCCAGCGCCACCGCTGCTTTAAGCTCGGCTTCGGTCATCACACCAAACCCGCTGTCGGGACGTGCATGAATAGCGTTTTCCAGCTCAACGGTGCTCACGGTTGATGTGCCGAGTTTGCCCACGACCACGCCCGCTGCGGCATTGGCGAGGAAACAGGCTTCTTCCAGACTGTCTCCGGCCGCCAGCACGGCGGCCAGCACGCCAATCACCGTGTCACCTGCACCGGTGACGTCAAACACTTCCTGCGCCTGCGTCGGCAGATGCAGCGGCGATTTGCCCGGTTGCAGCAACGTCATGCCGTTTTCAGAGCGGGTGACCAGCAGCGCGGAGAGCTCATAATCGGCGATCAGCTGCATGCCGCGGCTGACAATCTCTTCCACGGTTTTGCATTTACCCACCACGGCCTCGAATTCAGACAGGTTTGGCGTCAGCAGAGTCGCACCGCGATAGCGCTCAAAATCCGTGCCTTTCGGATCGATCAACACCGGCACGTTGGCTTCACGCGCCAGCTGAATCATGGCTTGCACGCTGCTCAACGCGCCTTTGGCGTAATCTGACAGCACCAGTGCACCGGCCTGCGCCAGCGATTGACGCATACGATCGTGAATAGGCTGTGGATCAACCTGCTCGAAACCCTCTTCGAAATCGAGGCGGATCAGCTGCTGGTTGCGAGAAAGCACGCGCAGTTTGGTGATGGTGGGATGGCTTTTCACCGCGACAAAATCACAATCGACTTTGACCTTTTCCAGCGTCTCACTCAGCACACGTGCCGCATCGTCTTCACCCGTCAGGCCAATCAAACGCGAACCAGCACCCAGTGCAGCAATGTTCATCGCCACGTTGGCCGCGCCGCCTGGACGCTCTTCGATGGTATCGACTTTCACCACCGGTACCGGGGCTTCAGGCGAGATACGGCTGGTTGGGCCATACCAGTAGCGATCTAACATGACATCGCCAACAACCAGCACAGCGGCTTTGCCAAAAGCGGGCAGTGTTACTTTCATTCCAAAGACTCCAGACTACGGTCAAAATTATGTGCGGATAATAACATACCCCGATGAGACTTCGAGCCACAGGTGCGAGGGCTGCGCGCCTTCCTGTAGGCCGGGTCACTAAGGGCGAAGCGTTATTTTACGCTTCCGCGCTATCAGATTCGGTGGCAGCCAGCCAGCGTTGCCAACTGCGATGCACGGCAGCCCGCTCAGTAGCAAAAGATTCCGGCGCAACGTGCCCCGGCAGCTCCTGCAATGCCAGATGGTGCAATGCATCACGCAGCGTGACATAGGCGTGAGTCAATGCCTGCGCTTCTTCTGCATCCATGATCTCCTGACGCGCCATCAACTCAAAAATACGCACATTGTCTGACCAGCGCGTCAACGCAGGCTGCTCTGCCGCGTAGCCTAAGACAAGATATTGCGCGATGAATTCAATATCGGTGATGCCGCCCTCATCGGTTTTGATCTCCCAGCGCCCTTTGTGCTTGTTACTGAGGTGGGCACGCATTTTCTCGCGCATTTCACGCACTTCTTTTTGCAGTGCAGGACGCTCACGCGGCAGGCAAAGAATGCCGCGACGGATGTCATTGAAGCGATCGCAGAGCGACGTCTCACCAAACACAATACGCGCACGCACCAGCGCCTGATGTTCCCAGGTCCAGGCTTCATTACGCTGATAATCATCGAAGGCGGCAAAGGTACTCACCAGCATGCCCGCCGCGCCAGACGGACGCAGCCGCGCATCGACTTCATACAAGATGCCTGAGGAGGTGCGCGTGCTGAACAGATGCATCACGCGCTGCGCCAGCCGCAGGTAAAACTGGCGGCCATCAATCACGCGTTCGCCATCAGTTTCCGCATCGTCCGGGCAGTCGTGCAGGAACACCAAATCCAGATCGGAGCTGTAACCCAGCTCCCAGCCACCCAGTTTGCCGTAGCCGACCACGGCAAAACCACGCTCGCTGTCGCTGGTGAGGTGCGAAGGACGACCATAGCGCTGCACCATCATTTGCCACGCTTGCTGCACCACCGATTCGATAATGGCTTCCGCCAGCCAGGTTAAGTGATCACTCACTTTCATCACCGGCAGCGTTTCAGCGATATCGGCAGCGGCAATACGCAGATGCTGCGCCTGCTTGAACTGGCGCAGCGCTTCCAGCTGCTGTTCTTCATCATCGGTAGGAATGCGCAGCAGATACTGGCGCAATTCATCGCGATACGCATCGGTGGCTGTCGCCTGGTACAGCGTGGCGGGATCGAGCAGTTCATCCAGCAACAGCGGATAACGTGCCAGCTGGCTGGCGACCATCGGCGAGGCGGCACACAGGCGGATCAGATGACGAAGTGCGCCGTGGTATTCCGTCAGCAGCTCCAGATAAGTGCTGCGGGTTAACACACCGAGCAGCAGCGGCGTCAGGCGACCCAGTACCACATCGGCATCTTCGCGTGGACAGACTTCACTCAACAGGCGCGGCATCAGTTGATCAAGCGCCAGACGTCCACGCGGACCGATGGTACGGCGGCTGACATCCTGGCGGAAACTGTTGAGCGATTCGTACAGCGCATGACGTTGCGCTTCGTTCAGCTGTGGCACGACAGGAATGAGATCGCTCTCCTCCAGCGTGTCCTGCCACAAGCCTGCGAATTCAGCCAGCTGCGGTTGATCGTCAACGTCTGGCGCATCATCACCAATCAGTTCATCAAAGATACTGCGCACGCCTGCCATCTGCTGTTCAAGCTGCGCCATCAGCGCATCCCAGTCCGCCGCGCCCATCGCCCAGGCTAAACGCTGACGATCGAGTGGGTTTTCCGGCAGCGTTTGCGTCTGCTCATCGTTGATGCTTTGCAGCAGGTTTTCCAGACGACGCAGGAACAGATAGGCCCCGCGCAAATGTTCCACCTGCGCCGAACTCAGCAAAGCCAGTTCACCGATGGCCTGCAGCGTTGGCAGCAGGGAACGGAGCTGAAGTGAGCGCTCACGTCCACCACGAATGAGCTGGAACACCTGCACGATAAATTCGGTTTCGCGAATGCCGCCCGCGCCGAGTTTGATGTTGTCTTTCAGGCCACGACGCCGTACTTCACGTGCAATCATGCCTTTCATGTTACGCAGTGACTGAATCACACTGAAATCGATGTAGCGGCGATAGACGAACGGACGCAGCATCTGCTGCAGTTCCTGGCTCCAGTGGCCCTGGTCGTCGCCCATAAGGCGCGCTTTGACCATCGCGTAACGCTCCCAGTCGCGGCCCTGCTCCTGATAATAGTCTTCCAGCGCAGCAAAGCTCAGCACCAGCGGTCCACTGTCACCAAACGGGCGCAGGCGCATATCCACGCGATAGACGAAACCATCCACGGTAGGCTGATCCAGCACTTTAATCAGGCGCTGGCCCATGCGGGTAAAGAATTGAGCGTTATCGAGTTCGCGACGGCCACCTTGCGTCACGCCGTTTTCCGGCCAGGCAAAGATCAGGTCGATATCGGAAGAGAAGTTGAGTTCGCCGCCGCCCAGCTTGCCCATGCCAAGGATCAGCATGGGCTGCGCTTCACCGGCTTCATTGCACGGCGTGCCGAAATCGCGGCTGCAATCCTGCCACACCCAATCACGAGCGGCAGCGATGAGGATCTCCGCCAGCGTGCTGAGTTGCGTCAGGCTCTGTTCAGTGCTGGCGTGTTGCAGCGCCTGCATCCACGCTATACGCACCAACATATGGCGGCGGAACAGGCGCAGTTCGCGCATCAGGGAAGTTTCATTTTCCACGCCCGCCAGCGCCTGATTTAGCCAGGCACTGTAGTGTTGCCACTCATCTGGTAGAGGCGGTTGCTGCTGGAGCTGTTGCCACAACTCCGGATGCTGCTGCAGGTTATCAACGATAAAGTCACTAAAGGTCAGCGCGCCCGCCTGCTCTGCCGTAAAGGCGGAAGGCGGCATATTCAGGCGCTCGGCCACGATAGCTAACTGCGCCTGCATCAGCGCCGGTAACGGTAACAACATCTTCCCTCCCTGATTCGATTGTGCGTCCGACTTAGCGTTTCACTCCGCTATTCAGCCAGAACGGCGATGGCCGAATGGCCAGATTAACCAGTTGAATCAACCCGCGCTCCTGCTGGATGCGAATCGCATGCTGCAGCTCCTGCCAGCCTGCCAGCCAGACATTCACCTCTTCCGCTGGATAAGCCCCTGCCAGCAGATGCACCGCTAACAGCTGGCGATTCAGGCGCGTGGATTTGTCCTGAAATTCGTTAAACAGCTGCACGTCGACAAAGGTCTCACGCAGATCGGCAGCAATACGGCTGAGCATGATGTCGCTGAAGCGTTTGAACGAACCTTGCAGCTTGCTTTTGCTCTTATCATCCAGCCAGTTCTGCCATTGCGACTCCACCAGCCAGTGAGTAAGTGCTAACTGGGCTTCGACAGAGACCGCAGAAAAACAGGCGGTTTCCGCATCAATTTCTGCATCTGCTAACAGCTCATCGAGACGCGTCAGCTTCTGACGCAGATCGCTGCTCGCCTTGCGCGGCACCAGCGCACCAAATAGCGAGAACGCCTGTCGCAGGGTTTCCAGCGCATCCATCACCGCTTCTTTGGCATCGGCATTTCCACGCAGCCACACTTCTTCATGGTACTGCCACTGGTTAAGACCGGCGGTCATCGCGTTGATCATGCCCTGCTCTACCGTGGCTTTAGCGCCGATTTTTTGTAGCGCTAATGCACGCAGCGGACGGGCAGGATTGCCCTGAGCCAGCTGATAACCGCGCGCGGCTTTGCTCAAGCTGCCCAGGCGCAGGCCGCCTGCGGTGATCAAGGCTTCAGCGAACTTCAGCATGTCGGCGCGCTGGCCGCTTTTCAGCTCCAGCTCCACTTCGTACAGCGGCTCGCTCAATTCACCTGCGGCAACGTCTCCACGATCAAACGCCACTTCAATTTCGCTCTCACCAAACTGCACCAGCCAGGCTTCACGCTGGAAATGGGTGCTGAACAGCGGTTGCAGGCGCTGCTGTAATGCCGCCACATCGGTGCCTTCTGGCCAGATTTCAGCCGGCAGCTGGGCGATATCCAGCGTTGGCTCGGTGAGGTCGACGTTATATTCCGGGCGCTGATGCAGACCGCCCACGGTTTTGCCGGCGGCCTTCAGCGTCATCTCATAACGCTGATCGACACCGCGGATGCGCAGGCCCATGTCCCAACGACGTAGCTGATTGTCATCGGTCTCAAAATAGATGTTGGTCAGCTCGCGTGCGGCGAAGTGCTGATGTGGCCACGCGGCAAGGGTTTCACCGAGTTTTTCGGCGGCTTGTGGTGTGGCAATGAACTTTAATTCGATTTCGATGGTCATAATTTTTTATTCAATACGCTGCTGGCACTTACGAGTTTAATCTGGCGAAGAGTAATGCACCGGAAGCCCGCTGTCTCCGCTTTCTTGTGCTTTTACGACCCTTTTCGCACCAGATTGAGACCAGGATAGTTCTCATTCAGATTTTTGAGAAGCGTCTCCAGACTGTGCCGGTAATTTTACGCCATTAAGAAAAAACGACATCGAATGAAAAAAATCACACTTGCTGCCCTTTCTTTGCTGGCATTTAGCGCCATCGCCCCCGTTCATGCTGCTGACGAAAAGCGTTATATCTCCGATGAATTATCCACTTGGGTACGCAGCGGCCCGGGCGATCAATATCGCCTGATTGGCAAGTTGAATGCCGGAGAGGAAGTCACCCTGTTGCAGGTCAACAACGATTCCCAATATGGCCAGATTCGTGATGCCGAAGGGAAAACCAACTGGATCCCACTGTCCCAGTTGAGTGCCGAACCGAGCCTGCGCACTCGCGTGCCACAGCTGGAGCAACAGGTCAAAGATCTCACCGCTAAGCTGGCGAATATCGACAACAGCTGGAATCAGCGTACTTCTGAAATGCAGAGTAAAGTGGCGAACAGCGACGGCACCATTGACGGCCTGAAAGCGGAAAATCAAAAGCTGAAAAATGAGCTGATTGTCGCGCAGAAAAAAGTCAGCGCCGCGAACGTCCAGTTGGATGACAAACAGCGCACCATCATCATGCAGTGGTTTATGTATGGCGGCGGCGTGTTAGGTGTTGGCTTACTGCTTGGTTTGGTGCTGCCGCACATGGTGCCGCGCCGCAAGAAAAACGATCGCTGGATGAACTAAAACCGCCACGCCGATTTGTTCTTTTCTTCAAGGGGATCGTAAGATGCCCCTTTTGGCGTGCCCGATATTTAGCCAAAGTATGCAACAATAACGCAACATGCGTGCACGGCGCGCAGAATACATTGCCTCTGGAGTGGTTGAGTGAAGACGTTTCTGGTCGGTGGCGCGGTGCGTGATGCCTTACTGCGTTTGCCGGTAAAAGATAGAGATTGGGTGGTGGTCGGTGCCACACCTGAAGCGATGCTGGCACAAGGTTATCAGCAGGTGGGCCGGGATTTTCCGGTTTTTTTGCACCCACGCAGTCGAGAAGAGTATGCACTGGCGCGTACCGAACGCAAAAATGGCAAAGGCTACACCGGTTTTGTCACACAATTTGCCCCAGACGTGACGCTGGAGCAGGATTTGCAGCGCCGCGATCTCACCATCAATGCCATTGCGCAGGCCGACGACGGCAGCTTAATCGACCCTTATCGCGGACAGCAGGATTTGGCGAAACGCACCCTGCGCCATGTCTCATCCGCCTTTAACGAAGATCCACTGCGCGTCCTGCGTGTGGCGCGTTTCGCTGCCCGTTTTGCCCACCTCAATTTCCGTGTCGCGGATGAAACGCAGGCCTTAATGCGTGAGATGGCGGAGAGCGGCGAATTAGCTGACCTTACGGCCGAACGCGTGTGGAAAGAGACCGAGAAGGCACTGCTGACCCGCAATCCGCAGGTCTATTTTCAGGTATTGCGTGACTGCGGCGCATTGCAGGTGCTGTTCCCGGAGCTGGATAACCTGTACGGCATTCCGGCGCCGATCAAATGGCATCCCGAAATTGATACCGGCGTGCATGCGTTAATGACGCTGACGATGTCTGCCGCACTGTCAGAGGAGCTGGATGTGCGCTTTGCCACGCTGTTCCACGATGTCGGTAAAGCATTAACGCCGCCAGAAAAATGGCCGAGTCATCATGGTCACGGTTTAGCCGGCGTGCCGATTGTCGAAGCACTGTGCCAGCGGCTGCGCGTGCCCAATCAGGTGCGCGATCTGGCGTTAATCGTCACCGAATTCCACGATATCGTCCACACCATTGAACGCCAGTCAGCGGAATCACTGGTTGCCCTGTTCGATCGCATTGATGCATGGCGCAAGCCCGATCGCGTAGAGAAGATGGCACTGACCAGCGAAGCCGATGCGCGTGGTCGCACCGGAATGGAAAGCATGGCCTATCCACAAGGCGATTATCTGCGTCAGGCGTTTGCGCTGGCTCAGGCGGTGCCAACGAAGGATGTGGTTGCAGCAGGTTTTAAAGGACCAGCCGTGCGGGAAGAGTTGACGCGTCGTCGGGTGATGGCAGTGCAGGATGGGTTGATCAACGTGCGGCCAGCATAACCGGCCGCACGCCGCGCTTACATGAAGATGGCGTAAACCGCCGCCGCCACAATAAAGCGATAGATAGCGAACGAAACAAACGAAATACGTTTAATCAGTTCCAGGAACACTTTGATCGCCAGCAGAGCCACGATAAAGGCGGTCACGAAGCCGACGGCGAACATTGGGAAATCCTGCATGGTCAGGAAGCCCATGCTCTTGTAGAGATCCAATCCGGTGGCACCAATCATCATCGGCACCGCAAGGATGAATGAGAACTCTGATGCAGCATAACGGCTCACGCCCATCAGCATACCGCCAGAAATGGTGGCACCCGAGCGCGAGAAGCCCGGCCACAGCGCCAGACACTGGAAGCAGCCAATCATAAACGCCTGGCGGTAAGTGATATCATCGATACCTACCGCTTTAGGCTGTTTAGGTTTGAAGTACTCAGCCACCAACAGCAACACGCCGCCGACGACCAGTGCGTACATCACGTTAATCGGATTAAACAGGCTTTTGATTTGATCGTGCAGCAGCAAGCCAATCACCACCGCCGGAACCATACCTAACAAAATGTGAATCAGGGTCAGTTTCCCGGTTCCAGTGCCTTCATGCGGCTCTTTACCGAAGTGAATACCAATCAGTCCGAACAGGCGACGCCAGAACATCACCACTACCGCTAAAATTGAACCCAGCTGAATGACGACTTCAAAGGTTTCAGCTTTATCGCCCTCGAAGCCCAACAGATGGCCAACGATGATCATATGGCCCGTAGAAGAGACCGGCAGGAATTCCGTGAGGCCTTCCACAACCCCCAGGATTGCAGCAACCCAAAGCTGGTGAATATCTGCCATCAAAATTTTTCCTCTATCCGTTTTAAACAGTAAAAAGGCGGTCGCAAGGTGCTACCGCCTAAAATTATGCCTGCGCCACGCTGAAGGAAACCTTAAGAAAATCGGCAAGTTCGCGTCCGTTAGCGCAACGGCCTCAAGTGAGACACACCATAATTTGGTTTGGTTTCATTGTGATGGCAATCACGGATGATTTATTTAGGAATAGTCCCGCGCTCGATACGCACGCCAACGGTCGCTGCCTGGGCCACCGCGCCAGGTTTCCCGACCTTGATGCGCACACCGGGCGTTTTGAAACGATTCATCAACAGATCGGCAATTTCTTCCGCCACGCGTTCGACCAGGGCAAAGCGCTGGCCCTGCAGATGATTGAGGATAACCTCGGTGACATCGGCGTAGCTCAGACAGTCGTTCACATCGTCACTCACCGCAGCACGACGGTTGTCCCACGCCATTTCGACATCGAGCACCAGCTTCTGCTGCATGCCCTGTTCCCAGTCGTAAACGCCAATGGTGGTGAACACGGTGAGTTGTTCTATAAATACGATATCCATGATGTCAGTCTCTGTTTTTGGCTAAGCCGGATACCACTTCCGGCGGATTATGCGTATTATCCACGCTTATCGAGAACAAAACGACCCAAAAGGAACGGTACGAGGCTATGAGTGCTATCGCGCTTGGTATGATTATTTTCGCGTATCTTTGCGGCTCGATTTCCAGTGCGATCCTGGTTTGTAAACTCGCGCGCTTACCCGATCCGCGTACCGCCGGCTCCGGCAACCCTGGTGCGACCAACGTGTTGCGCATTGGTGGTAAAGCCGCTGCGGCTGCGGTACTGATCTTCGATGTGGCAAAAGGGATGATTCCGGTGTGGATCGCCTATCTGCTGCACGTCACGCCGATGTATCTCGGCTTAACCGCGATTGCCGCCTGTCTCGGCCATATCTATCCGGTGTTTTTCCGTTTTCGTGGTGGTAAAGGCGTGGCAACCGCATTCGGTGCGATCGCGCCCATTGGCTGGGATTTGACGGGATTGATGACCGGCACCTGGCTGCTGACGGTGCTGCTGAGCGGCTACTCCTCGCTGGGTGCGATTGTCAGTGCGCTGATTGCCCCGTTCTACGTGTGGTGGTTCAAACCGCAGTTTACCTTCCCGGTTTCGATGCTCTCCTGTTTGATTCTGTTGCGTCATCACGACAACATCCAGCGCCTGTGGCGCGGGCAGGAAAATAAGATCTGGAAGCGGAAAAAGAAGAAATAAAAAAACCGGCGCGATGCCGGTTTTTTCGTTTTAGATGGCGGGCAATTCGGCCAGTGGCCAACGTGGCCGGACACTGACGCCCAATCCACCGCGTGTGCCGCCTTTCAGCCGCACCATGCCAGCGTAGGCAATCATCGCGCCGTTATCAGTACAGAACTCCGGGCGTGCATAAAACACCTCGCCACCGCGCTTTTGCATCATCTCGGCCATACGCTCACGCAGCGTACGGTTGGCGCTGACACCACCGGCAATCACCAGGCGTTTAAAGCCGGTCTGCTCCAGCGCGCGTTTGCACTTGATCATCAGCGTATCCACCACAGCATCCTCAAAAGCACGAGCGATATCGGCACGCGCCTGCTCATCGCCGTTATGTTCACGAATGGTGTTGGCGGCGAAGGTTTTCAAACCCGAGAAGCTGAAATCCAAACCTGGGCGATCGGTCATCGGGCGCGGGAATTTGAAGCGACCCGGCGTGCCCTGCTGCGCCATGCGTGACAGCATCGGCCCGCCTGGATAATCCAGACCGAGCAGTTTGGCGGTTTTATCGAAAGCTTCGCCAGCCGCATCGTCAATCGATTCACCCAGCAAAGTGTATTCACCAATACCCGTGACGCTGATCAACTGCGTGTGACCGCCGGACACCAGCAGTGCCACAAACGGAAACGCCGGTGGATTCTCTTCCAGCATCGGCGCCAGCAGATGGCCTTCCATATGATGCACAGGCACCGCAGGCACATTCCACGCAAACGCCAGTGCACGGCCGATAGTGGCGCCCACTAAAAGCGCACCGACCAAACCTGGACCGGCGGTATAGGCCACGGCATCAATGTCTTTTGCGGCTAATCCGGCTTCTTTCAGCGCAGCCTGAATCAGCGGAACGGTTTTACGCACGTGGTCACGTGAGGCCAGTTCGGGCACTACGCCACCGTAATCGGCGTGCAGTTTGACCTGGCTATATAATTGATTCGCCAACAGACCGGATGCATCGTCATAAATCGCGATGCCGGTTTCATCGCAGGACGTTTCAATACCCAGAACTCGCATAGCTTTTATCACCCTCTTCTTGCGGCGCGCAGTGTAGCACAGGCGAATCACACGCTGGACGACTTTGCCAGGAAAAAGTGTTTTTCTGTCGCACAAAGAGTGCGCTATACTCCACGGCCTGAAAAAACCGGCAGCCGCGATGGCATATGTCTCTGTTGGTTCTAAATTGTTCATGGTGCTTTACAACTCGGCTACGGCTGGAGTAAAATGCTGCACCATTTTAAAAGTGCTGGCGCCGCAGTCAGCAGCAAAACCGAATTTATCGAGGTAAGAGTTACATGCCGGTAATTAAAGTACGTGAAAACGAGCCTTTCGACGTAGCACTGCGTCGCTTCAAGCGTTCTTGCGAGAAAGCAGGTGTTCTGGCGGAAGTTCGTCGTCGTGAGTTTTATGAAAAACCAACGACTGAGCGTAAGCGCGCTAAAGCGTCTGCTGTTAAGCGTCACGCCAAGAAACTGGCTCGCGAAAACGCACGCCGCACTCGTCTGTACTAATTTCTTTCGGAAGTTCGCTTCCGCCGCGTGTTAAACGCAGACAGAGTCAAGTAAGAGGCCGTGCTTTCCGAAAGGAAGCGCGGCTTGTTGCCGTTTATGAGCTGAAAAACCGGGGCTTATGGCTGGACGAATTCCACGCGTATTTATCAATGACTTACTTGCCCGCACGGATATCGTGGATCTTATCGATGCCCGCGTTAAGCTGAAAAAGCAGGGTAAGAACTATCACGCGTGCTGTCCTTTTCATAACGAGAAAACCCCCTCTTTCACCGTAAGCGGTGAGAAGCAGTTTTATTACTGCTTCGGCTGTGGCGCCAAAGGTAACGCCATCGACTTCCTGATGAATCACGATCGTCTGGATTTCGTTGAAAGCGTTGAGGAGCTGGCCACGCAACACGGCTTAGAAGTGCCGTATGAAGCGGGCAACGGCCCCAGCCCGATGGAACGTCATCAGCGCCAAAGTCTGTATCAGCTGCTGGAAGGCCTCGACGGTTTCTATCAGCAAAGCCTGCGTAACCCGCAAGCGACATCTGCACAAAATTATCTCGCCACACGCGGTCTCAGCCAGCAAGTGATCGATCACTTCGCGATTGGTTATGCGCCAGCAGGCTGGGATAACGTGCTGAAACGTTTTGGTCAGCAGAAAGAGGACCGCGAATCCTTGATGGAAGCGGGCATGCTGGTCAGTAACGATTCCGGCCGCACTTATGATCGTTTCCGCGATCGCGTGATGTTCCCGATTCGCGATAAGCGTGGGCGCGTCATTGGCTTTGGTGGACGTGTACTGGGCAACGATACGCCGAAGTACCTTAACTCGCCGGAAACACCGATTTTCCATAAAGGCCGTCAGCTATATGGCCTGTATGAAGCGCAAAAGAATCATCCGCAGCCAGCGCGTTTACTGGTTGTAGAAGGCTATATGGACGTGGTGGCGCTGGCGCAATTTGGCATCGATTATGCCGTTGCTTCGCTGGGCACCTCGACCACCGCGGAACACATTCAGCTGCTGTTCCGCTCTACCGACACGGTGATTTGCTGTTACGACGGTGACCGCGCGGGGCGCGAAGCCGCATGGCGTGCATTGGAAACCGCATTGCCTTACATGAATGACGGTCGTCAGCTACGCTTTATGTTTTTGCCAGATGGCGAGGACCCGGACACGCTGGTGCGTAAAGAAGGCAAAGAGGCGTTTGAAGCGCGGATGGAGCAGGCTTTACCGCTCTCCACGTTTTTATTCGACAGCCTGATGCCGCAGGTCGATCTGAGCACGCGTGACGGTAAAACCAAGCTGGCAACGCTGGCGCTGCCTTTGATTAGCCAGATCCCCGGTGAAACCTTACGCATTTATATGCGTCAGAATCTGGGTAATAAACTCGGCATTCTTGACGATAACCAGTTAGACAAGCTGATGCCAAAGCAGGCAGAAAGCGGCACTGCGCCAACGCCTCCCCCGTTGAAGCGCACCACCATGCGCGTGTTGATTGCGTTACTGGTGCAGAATCCGCAATTTGCCGCCATCGTTCCTACGCTGGACGGGCTTGAGCAGTCAAAAATGGCGGGTTTGCCGCTGTTTGTGGAGTTAGTCAGTCGTTGTACGGAGAATCCTGGCCTGACGACCGGACAGCTACTAGAGTTATATCGCGGGACAGAATTTAGCCAGCCCCTTGAAACGCTGGCAACCTGGAACCACATGATAGTGGATGAAGAAGCAGAAGCCGTGTTCCAGGATTCACTGGCGAGTCTTTATGACTCAGCCCTTGAACAGCGCCTTGAAGCGCTTATCGCACGCGACCGTACCGAAGGCCTGAGCGCCGCCGAACGCCGCGAGTTCTGGGCCTTAAGCCAGGCATTAGCGAAAAAATAAGATTATTACCGGGTCAGAACTGTGAAGGCTGTGAAAGCACACATTCTGACTTGGGTGTACGGTTTTCGCTTTTTTAAGCACACCGTACGAGGGCCGTCGGCGTCGAAGCCAGTTTCGTTACCGCCAGCGCGCAGCAACCGGAGCGTACTGAAGTACGTGAGGATTGCGAGCACTGCCGGGGACGAAAATGGCGAGTAAGCCAGGCCCGCAAAGAAAGAACTCAAGCGGCTTAAGTGCCGATATATGAAGGGTCGATACCCTGGCCGCGTTGAAGGCAGCGGCAAAAGAACAACGCCTTCACTGTTATAGTTGGCTCGCTGCCGACCGACACCAATCTAATTAACAGAAGTGTGGATACCGTCTTATGGAGCAAAACCCGCAGTCACAGCTTAAGCTGCTTGTCACCCGTGGTAAGGAGCAGGGCTATCTGACCTATGCTGAGGTCAATGACCATCTGCCGGAAGATATCGTCGACTCCGATCAGATCGAAGACATCATCCAGATGATTAACGACATGGGTATTCAGGTAGTTGAAGAAGCGCCTGATGCCGATGATCTGATGCTGAATGAAAACAGTACTGATACTGACGAAGATGCCGCAGAAGCTGCCGCGCAGGTACTCTCTAGCGTTGAATCTGAAATTGGTCGTACTACTGACCCTGTGCGTATGTACATGCGCGAAATGGGTACCGTTGAGCTGCTGACACGTGAAGGCGAAATCGACATCGCCAAGCGTATCGAAGACGGTATCAACCAGGTTCAGTGCTCTGTTGCTGAGTACCCGGAAGCCATTACCTATCTGCTCGATCAGTACGATCGCGTGGAAGCGGGCGAATCTCGCCTGTCTGACCTGATCACTGGCTTTGTTGATCCGAACGCGGAAGAAGATATCGCGCCAACGGCGACTCACGTCGGCTCTGAACTGTCTGAAGAAGACCGTAACGACGACGAAGAAGAAGACGAAGATGATGACGACAGTTCTGACGATGATAACTCCATCGATCCAGAACTGGCGCGCGAGAAGTTCAACGATCTGCGCACCCAGTACGAAACCACCCGTACCGTAATCAAAGCCAAAGGCCGCAGCCACGCTGATGCCGTTGCAGAAATCAATAACCTGTCTGAAGTGTTCAAACAGTTCCGCCTGGTGCCGAAGCAATTCGACTACCTGGTGAACAGTATGCGCGTCATGATGGAGCGCGTGCGTACGCAAGAGCGCCTGATCATGAAGCTGTGTATTGAAATCTGCAAAATGCCGAAAAAGAACTTCATCACCCTGTTCACCGGCAACGAAACCAGCCCAAGCTGGTTCAAAGCGGCGCTGGCCATGAATAAACCATGGTCTGAGAAGCTGCTGGAAGTTGAAGATGAAGTGACGCGTTCACTGCAGAAACTGCAGCAGATTGAAGAAGAAACCGGCCTGACCATCGAGCAGGTTAAAGATATCAACCGTCGCATGTCGATCGGCGAAGCCAAAGCGCGTCGTGCGAAGAAAGAGATGGTTGAAGCTAACTTGCGTCTGGTTATTTCTATCGCGAAGAAATACACCAACCGTGGTCTGCAGTTCCTCGATCTGATTCAGGAAGGTAACATCGGCCTGATGAAAGCGGTTGATAAGTTTGAATACCGTCGTGGTTATAAATTCTCAACTTATGCGACCTGGTGGATTCGTCAGGCTATCACCCGTTCTATCGCCGACCAGGCGCGTACCATCCGTATTCCGGTGCATATGATTGAGACCATCAACAAGCTCAACCGTATTTCGCGCCAGATGCTGCAAGAGATGGGCCGTGAGCCAACGCCGGAAGAGCTGGCTGAACGTATGCTGATGCCAGAAGATAAAATCCGCAAAGTGCTGAAAATCGCTAAAGAGCCGATCTCCATGGAGACGCCGATTGGTGATGATGAAGATTCGCATCTGGGCGATTTTATCGAAGACACCACGCTGGAGCTGCCGCTGGATTCTGCTACCTCAGAAAGCCTGCGTTCAGCCACCCACGACGTGCTGGCGGGTCTGACTGCGCGTGAAGCGAAAGTCCTGCGTATGCGTTTCGGTATCGATATGAACACCGACCACACGCTGGAAGAGGTTGGCAAACAGTTTGACGTTACCCGTGAGCGTATTCGTCAGATCGAAGCCAAGGCGCTGCGTAAGCTGCGTCACCCAAGCCGCTCCGAAGTACTGCGTAGCTTCCTTGACGATTAATCCTCGTTAAGACGAAAAACCCCGGCTTGCCGGGGTTTTTTATTGCCTTCAAAACGGCGTCAGCCCTTTTTCCTGCATCATTTTGCGCGCGTTATCGCTCTGTAAATACTTCACAAACTGCGCTGCCGCCTGCTTCTGCTGGGTGCTACGCGTAATCACCGCGCCGTATAGCGTATCCTGCTGCACCGTTGGCGGAATCAGTCCGACAATGGTAATCCCCTTCACTGCCTGCAATTCACTGTTCTGCTGGAAGCCCAGCTCCGCTTTGCCCTGCGCCACCGCTTCACCCACTGGCGTGGCGGGGATCACGGACACTTTGCTGGCGGTCTTCGGCCCCAACTTCAGCTTACTCAGCATTTTGCCTTGAATATATTTGCCGCTGGCACTGTCTGATATCGCGATGCTGGATGCTTCCGTGAGAACCTGTTTGAATTTCGCCACGGTGCTGATATCCGGCGGCGTCATGCCCTGCTTCACCGCCATCGCGATATAGGAGTGCGCCAACACCTGATGACTGCTGCTATCAACAAATTTGGCCTGCTCCAGTGGCTTGATAGCGTAATCGACCATCACCAGCACATCGGCATTATCCTGACGTTTCAGACGATTAGGGATCGCCTGTGGCGTATCGCCCATCGATGGCGCCGCTTCCAGCTGCAGGGTATTGCCAGTTTGCTGCTGATAATCCTGCTTCAGGCTCTCAATCACCGGATACATGCCACCGGAGCTAAATACTTTCAGCGTCTCTGCCTGTGCCGTCTGTTGCGCCATCACCAGCAGCGCCGCTAACGCGATTGTGCGTTTCATCTTCCCTCTCTTTATTTGCCATAAAGATTTGGGTTTAGTCAGAAAACGCAAATTGAACAACTTTAGGGCCGCGTTAAGCGGAGCACGCTCACGCGTTATTCTGTAACCAATCATGAAGTTGGTGATAAGCTGCCGCCATCTCCTCTATCGTCGCGCGGTTCAACCCGCTGGGATTGGGCAGCACCCACAAACGCGTTTCGCCCAAGGTTTGCGGCTGCTCGCCCCACTCCACTTTGCGCTGTCGGAACGCTTTCTGGAACGCATCTTTACCCAGCACCGCCAGCGCACGCGGCTGATAGCGTAAGATCTTCTCCTGCAAACGCGCCCCGCCATCGCGCAACTCATCACCCGCCAACTCATTGGCCTGAATGGTCGGACGCTCAACCAGCATGGTAATGCCACAACCGGTTTCCAGCAGCCGCTGCTCCTGTTCCGGTTTCAGCAATTCGCGGGTAAAACCGGCCTGATGGATCACCTTCCAGAAGCGATTCCCCGGATGAGCAAAGTGGAAGCCGGTGTGCGCCGATGACTTGCCCGGATTGATGCCACAAAACAGCACCTGCAAATCCGGTGCAATAATGTCCTGAATATCGTGCTCGCTCATGCACTCTCCAATCCTGCGCGCTGTTTCACCGACCGACGGCTAACCGCCAGCATATTGCGCGCTTCCTCATCATCCGGACAGGCGCGCGCCAGCGCCACCGCACCGACCATTTCGGCCAGCATACTGGCGGCGACATCATCAGCCTGAGGATGGTGCATTTCGTTGAGTGCCTGCGCCAGCCGTTGCCGCACCGCATCACGACGTTGCGAGAACAGCGTGCGTGTTTCAATCGGCAGATGAGCAATCTCACTCACCAGCGCAGGCATCGGGCAGCCTTCTCCCGGCGTGTTGCGATGATGCTCAGAAAGATAGCTGTCGATCAGTTGGGTCAATCGCTCGGCTGGATCTTCGAGTTGGGTGATGGCGGCAAAGCGCTGTGCCGAATCGGCAAACATCTCGGCAATCACCGCTTCAACCAGCGCTTCCCGAGAATCAAAGTGCGCGTAGAAGCCGCCGTGAGTTAAGCCCGCGCGCTTCATCAGCGCCGCCACGCCAATGCCTTCAGTGCCGCATTCACGCATCACCACTGCTGCCTCATCCAGTATGCGCTGCCGCGTGCGCGCCTTGTGGCTCAGCTTTTCCATCTCTCACCATCCTGCTCATCGTTAATGGCAATCAGTGTAATTATTACGATCATCATATTCCAGCTTGACGAAAAATATGATGATCGTCATATTAAGTTCCATCAGATATGACAACCATCATTTAAAGGAACCGACCATGACACAGCAACTGGCTTTGATTACCGGTGCATCCAGCGGCATTGGTGCAACTTACGCGAAACAGCTGGCCGCACGCGGCAGCAATTTGATTCTGGTGGCGCGTGATGCATCACGTCTTAACCAGCTGGCGCAATCACTGCGTGACGCGCACGGCGTGGAAGTGAGTGTGCTGGCGGCCGACCTGACGCGCACTGAAGATTTGCAACGCGTGGCGCAAACCCTTGCGGACAACGAGCGGATTACGATGCTGGTAAACAATGCCGGGATGGCAGTTGAAGGCGAGTTCGTCGCGGGTGATATCTCGCAAATACAAACCATGCTGACGTTAAACATTGTGGCTCTGACGCAGCTGGCACATGCAGCCGCGCAAGCATTCCGCCGCCATGGTACGGGAACGATTGTGAATATCGCTTCCGTGCTGGCACTGGTGAATGAAATGGCGAATGGTGCGTACAACGCCAGTAAGGCCTTTGTGCTCTCGCTGACGCGCAATATGCAGCGTGAGCTGGCGGAGAGTGGCGTGCGTATTCAGGCGGTATTGCCGGGCTTAATCCGTACCGAAATCTTCGAGCGCTCGGGGAAATCGGTTGATGACCTTCCGGCTGAGAGCGTGATGGAGGTTGAGGATTTGGTGGCTGCGGCACTGCGCGGGCTGGATAGCGGTGAGCTGATCACCATTCCTTCAGTGGAAGATCTGGGACTATGGCAGAGCATGGAGAGTGCTCGCTTCGCCATCCTGCCGTTTATCTCGTTGAATAAGCCGGCTTCGCGTTATTTATGAGATGTGAGTGGTGATTGAGATGAGGTGGAAGGATAGCCTTGTCTCAAAAACCTGCTGAGGTTGTGGGCTGATTGAGCGATCTTAGGGGGTGGGAAGGGATTTTTGCTTGGAGATCAAGGAGTCAGAGATTGTTCTAATTTTCACCAACCGATTGGTGAACGCTGGATCACCCCTCCGAGATACTTTATAATCCCCGCTCCGCTGGCCCCTTAGCTCAGTGGTTAGAGCAGGCGACTCATAATCGCTTGGTCGCTGGTTCAAACCCAGCAGGGGCCACCAAATTTAGTGATATAAATCATTCAGTTAAGCCACCTTCTTGGGTGGCTTTTTTGTTTTCATAATTCATCATTGGCAGCAAAATGGCAGCAGATTTTTTTTCAGCCTCAACTGATGCTTACAACTTTGATTCCAAGAGGCTCCCACAGTGGGCTCTAAACCCGTCTCCAAAGGTGCTTGGTAGAGAAAGGATCTATGTTGAAACAACCCTTTGAATCCTTAACCTAACTTGGGAAGATTAATTTTTTATATACACTAATAAAATCATTGAGTTAGATTATAGCGAGTCAGAAAATTTAATTTTTTAGAAGCCTATAAAAATTGTTGCTTATAATTATTATGTGCTTCTTAAAATATAATATGATGGCTTTATCGTTCTAAGTAGCGATCAAGCCAAAGTTCTTCTAACTTTTTGAGACGGATAGGGTCAATGCCTCTTGAAAATTTTTTCTTTTTGTATTCTGCATGCTGTAGAAAATACACCAGAAAAAATGATCTTAATAATGAACTGTAACCATCCAATCGAATAATTTCTTCTTTAAGTCTCCTCTTTCTATCTTTACCCGTAATCTTCTTAGCGTCAGCTGCGCTTTTAATATCCTCAGGGGGAAGATCTTCAAGCCTCACGGCTTCAGCCCATAACATATCAATTAATATTAGACATCTACGTCTGATACCATCGTGACAAGAAAGCCACAAGCGAATTGAACGCTGAACGCTAACATGCTCTTTGTCATTACTATTTCTTTGATGAAATGAATACTCGTAATCCAATAGACTCCTCATGGCAGCGCTTTGCCTTAGGAATTCAGTACCTAATATTGGATAAGCATCACCTACTCGGAGATGTCCTTGCATAATGCGCAGACAAATATCATTAAGTTCGTTGAAAACTCGTATTGCCGGTTCTAACGCCCAAATGTCTCTAGCATTATTACGACTTTCTGCTTTCATCTTATCTATCTCGGCAATGACTTCTAAAGTAGCAATTTGATAGAAGTCTCCAGATGAATGTCCAAAGTAAATAACTTTACTCCAATCAATCCTTATTTCACTCCATCGTTTTCTGTAAGTCTCTGCCCAGTCAAGTCTAAGTTGAGTTCTTTGACTCATTAATATGAAAATCTGACATAAACCAATAAGTGCTAAAACCCCTGTTGCATATGCTGTAAATATAACTGAAGAAGTGTCGCTCATTCTTTAATTCCTTTTCAATTGATTAAACAAGCAAATATTGAAACATTTATTTTTTTCCATCCGATACATACTCATATTATCTATCTTTATTTATTTTAGAGTCATTTATATTGACTTTCAATCTGCCATTTTTTCATATATTTTCATCAAAAAACATTAATTAATTAACAGTTTTCACTTATTTTTTGGAAAATTTCATAACCGATAAAAATTAAAAAAGCCCGGCTAAGCGGGCTCTTCAGAACATAGTTGCGTTCATATCCACAATGGTTGCTGCTGGTTTCTGCCTGGATGCGGCGGCACAGGTTTAACGTTACCCGGTTTCATAATGATCTCAGAAACCGTTTCATGAGATTTAAACGTACAGCTGCAATTGATATTCTGGCACTGGTTATAACGTTCTTTGGTTGTTGCTGATACTTGAAAGCTGCTGCGGGTATGTGCGGCATTCCCGCACAAAGGGCAATTCATCATAATGTCGTCTCCAAACCCCAATTGAGATAAATACTACTCAATTTAACCCTTTTGAGATAGTACTATTCCATTTCAAGCGAATCTATTTTCACTTCAAGTTCAATACTGGTCGTGTAACCATTCTCCGCGCTCAATCCGTGCGTCAGCGTCGTGATAATCCATTCCGCCGTATCAATCTGCTGTTTAAACCCGCTGACCTTCACCGGCATTTCCGTGTAGAGATCGGCCCGGCCACGTGCCAGCTGAATAGAGAACGTTGCCACCCCGCGCTGCAGCCGTTCCCACTGCATTTTGGCGGCGCGCTCGGCGTTGGCCCGGTTCGCATAGGTGCGGCTCAGCACCAGGACGTTTTCATCCGTGCCGATCAGATAGTCGCCCTGCTTTGCCTCCGGCTCCTTCTTCTGCGCGGCGGGCTTTCGCCGCTTACGCTTCACCGTGGCTTCCGGTTTCTTCTTCGGCTCGCGGGTGTGCAGCCAGCTCGCGATCACGCCGGTGTAGGCGTCCCGGTCAGCCAGCGTAAACCGATGGCCATCGCCGTCTTTGCGCACGAGCGTGATGACGGGCAGCACTTTACCGCTGGCTGTTTTACCCTGGCCCTGCCGGATAAACAGCAGGTTGCCGTCCTTGATGCAGGCCACCGCGCCGCACTGTTTTGCCAGGCGCATTAAAAAGCTGGCGTCTGACTCGTTGGTCTGGTCGATGTGATCGAGCGCCATTTTCGCCACGTCGTCGCCCACCGCCGTTTTGAGTTTGTGCCGCCCGGCAATCTCTTTCACCACCTCACCGACGCTGGTCTGGTGCCACGACTTTTCGCGCTTCGTGTTCAGCGTCTGACGGAAGTCCGCGCTGCGCGCGCGCAGGGTCAGCCGGTCCGGCGTGCCGCTGTGCTCGATTTCGTCCACGATGTAGGTGCCTTTCGGGAAAAGCGCCTCCCCTTTCCAGCCCAGCGCCAGCTCCAGCTCAACGCCCCGGCGCGGCATCAGCAGCTGTCCATCCGCGTCGTCCAGCTCGATGTCCAGCTGGTCCGCCTCAAAGCCCCGGTTATCGGTCAGCGTCAGGCTTATGAGTCGCTGCTCAATTTTCTGCGTGATGTCCGCACCGGCAAGCGTCAGCCTGAAGGCGGGCGCATTCGCCTGCCCGTTAATCCAGCTGCCCGCCATCATGAGAACAGCCCGCCCACTGCCGCGCCCACTTTACCGGCGGCGTCGGTGGCCGCGCCCTGCATGGCCGACAGCTGATCGCTGAGGCTGCCGAACATTTCACCTAGCGATTCATCGGTGCGCTTCAGCGTAAGCGTGAACTCAATCCGCCGGCACACGCCGTTGCTGAAGAACTCCGCTTTGGTCTGGCTCATGCTCTCGATCACGAACATGCCGTAAATCGTGCCGCTGCCCTCAATCAGCGGCCACGCGCGCCCCAGCTCGGCAATCTGCTCGAGCGCAAACAGCGACAGCCTGCCGCCGGTGATTTCCGGCAGCAGCACGCCCGACAGCGTGATGGTGTCGTTTTCCGGACCGAGGAACTGCAGCGCCGGGCGCACGCCCACGCGGCTGTTCGACGGGAAGCGCCAGCTGCGCTGGAGCTGCAGCTCCTGATACGGCACCGTCTTGAGCATGAAAACAAACAGGCCCAGCGTCATCATCATTATTCAAACCCTCCACGGTCACGGTAGCTGCTGCGGGCGCGGGACTGCGCCTGCCGCTCTTTCGCCTCAAGCCTGCGCATCACCTCGTCCACCACGTCCTGCGCGTTCTGGCCCGGCTGCTGCACGATGGTGATCGGCGCGTGAATGCTCACGGGCGCTGCGCTCATGCCGGACTGCTGGCGCGGTGCGTCCTGCCGGTACGCCTGCGCGGGCAGGCTCAGCGGGTGCAGCGGCTTCGCCTCCGCCGTTCCGGCAGACATGCCGAGCGTCATCGCCGCCATGGCCGCCAGCTGCGCGGTGCGTTTCCGGCTCGTCACGCTCACCGGCCCGCCTACGATTTCCGGCCCGTTTTCACCCACCACGCCAAACTGGCCCGCCGGGATGTTGCCGCCGGTGTCGTACATGCCCGCAAACGCCGGGAAGCCGCCCGTGGGCAGCGTTACCCCGCCACCGCTGACGCTGGCCGCTTTAGGCGGTTGTGGCAGCTTTGTGCCAGCCGCCGCCTTACTGACGAGGCCGAACTTGTCCAGCAGCTCGCCGATCCCGGCCTTAAGTGAGTCAAGCGGGTGCATCACCATGTTCAGCCCGTCGGCCAGCGCCTGCCCGAACGCTTTGCCCTTCGCGGCGGCGCTGTCCAGTTCGGCCGCCGTGGACTGCACCGGCGTCAGCAGGTCTTTAAACCAGCCAAACAGCGCCTGAACCTTATCGCCAATCCACTGGAAAACCGGCTGCAGCGGTGAAAACGCCTCGCTGATGGGACCGGCGGCGGCCCTGAAGCCGTCCACCACGCCGCCTAAAAAGGCTTTAATCGGTGCCCAGTATTTCCAGATAACCAGCGCCACACCGGCAAGCGCGGCGACGGCCAGCCCGACGGGACTCAGCAGCGCACCCAGCGCCCATATCACCCCCGTCAGCACCGTGCGCAGCAGCGCCAGCGGCGACTTCACCAGCCACATCAGCGCGCCACCGGCACCGCGCACCGAGGCGGCCAGCGGCGCAAGGGCGGCACCGGCCAGCCCGCGCACCTGCGCGCCGAGCGCACGCACACCGGCCATCGGGTTACGGAAAGACGCAACCAGCGTCTGCCCGGCGTCCTGCGCCTTCTCCTTGATTTTCTCCAGCGCGCCCTCGCGGAACGCGTTGAGAATGCCGCCGCTTTCCTCGTCATCGTCACCGCCGCGCAGGGACGCCAGCGCGTCGCGGATTTTCTCCAGCCAGTTCACCGATTCCCCGGCCTCGCCGCCGCTGAACAGTGAGAACAGCTTTTTGATGCCGTCACCTGAAGACGTCAGCCCGGGCGCAAGTTTTGCGAATGCCTTGCCCAGCCCGCCCAGCAGCGGCGAGAGCTTCGCCAGCCCTTTCAGGCCGATCATACTCAGCCCGAAGCGCAGCATCAGGATCGGCCCCAGCACGGCGGCCATGCCCACGGCGAGCGTGCCGAGCGCCAGCGTGACGGTTGCCACCACGGCGGCGATTTTCATCAGCCTGCCGGCCAGCTCCGGGTTCGACTCCACCCAGCGGCGCATGGTGCCGGTGACGCGCTTCACCGCGTCCATGATTTCCAGCAGCGGCTGGCGCAGCGCGTCGCCGAGGCCGCTCAGCGTGTTGGCCGCGCCGGATTTCACCAGCAGCCACTGCGCGGAAAGCGAGTCCTTATTGATGTCGGACTCTTTCTGCATGGAGCCGCTGGCCGCGTTGCCCTGCGTCAGCTGCAGCTGGCGCCGCAGCTCCGGCATGTTGTTGGCGAGCTTCGCCGCGTCCTTGCCGAACTCCTTGCCAAATACCATGGTCATCGCGGTAAGACGCTTGTCGGCGGGCAGGTTGTTCACCTTTTCCAGCACGCGCTGAATGGTGCCCATCGCGTCGGTAGTCATCTGCTTCTCAATCTGTTTCGGATCGAGCTTCAGCAGCGCCATGCCGCCCATAAAGGACTTGCCCTGCATGGTGGCGACGGAGAGTTCACGCACCATGGCGTTTGCCGCGCTGGCGGCGGTTTCCGACGTTGCGCCAAGGCTCAGGAACGTGGAGCCGAGCGCAGCGGCCTTGCGGTAGTCCAGCCTGTCCGCCACGCCGCCCATGCGCTGAAGCACGTCGATAATGTCCGAGCCTTTGGACATCGCGTTGTCGTCCAGGTAGTTCAGCGCGTCGCCCAGCTGCTCGATGTTGCGGGTGGGGATTTTGTAGAGCTGCGCAATCTTGCCCAGCCCCTCGGCCAGCTCACCGGCGGGCAGCTCAAACGCGGTGGATGCCTTCGCCGCCGTGGTGGCAAACGCCAGCAGGTCGCGCTTCTGGTCCTCGTAGGAGTCGTTCTGGTTGGTCACGCCCATGCGCGCGCCGCCCTCAACCAGCGCGGCGTAGTCAATCGCGCCGTTGTCCATCGGCAGCTGCTCGCTGGCGGCCTTGATGGCGGCCTGCATGTCGTAGAACTGCGCCGTGCGGTTGCCGTCGTTGTCGCGCAGGCCGTTCACTTGCTTCGCCACGCCCTTCATGGCGTCTTCCATGTCTGCCGAGGATTTCACGGCGGCCAGCACCGGCGCGCCCATCGCCAGCCCGGCCACGGTGGTCGCCGCACCGGCACCGGCAATTTTATCGCGCACCTCAAGCGAGCGGGCGTGGCGCTCCCGCACCGCGTTGAGTTTCTCCTGCTGCTCGCCGAGCCGCTTCAGCGACTTCTGCTGGCGGTCAATCGCCGCGCGCGCGTCATCGGCGCGGCCTTTCAGGTCGCGCTGTGCCTGGCTTAATTTTTTAGTATCAATGCCGGATTCAGTAAGCGCGGCGCGCTGGCGCTGCACCGAACCCAGCAGGCCGTTATAGCTCTGCTGCAGCTCGCGCACGCGGTTTTTCGCCTGCTCCAGCACCCTCGCCTGCGCGGCGGTGGGCCGGTTAGTCTCGCTGAACTGCGTCGCCAGCTTTGCCGCTTCTTCGCGCGCGCCCTTGAGATTGTTTGCGGTGATGGCAAGCTGTGACCGGGCCTTGCGGAAACCGTCGATGCGCGCGGCCTGCGCGTCTAAATCTTTCAGGCTGGCGCGCGCGGTGCGCAGGGAGTCGGCCAGCTCGCGGGTGCTGGCCTTTGCAGAACGGAAGGGGCGGGTCAGTTTGTCTACCGCGTTAAGAACAACCTGCAGGCGCAAGCCTTTATCACTCATCGCTGGTCCCGTGTCGCATTATCGCCTTATGCCGCCACTCCAGTACCTCGGTCAGCGTCATGAACTCGGTAACGGACGGCGGCCAGTGAAAGACGGTGGCGATGTCCGCCACCAGATCGTCAACCGTCAGGCCGTCGCTAAATCCGACAGCACCGACTTCTTCAGTAAAAAAGTGACCACCTCAACCGACAGGCTCACCAGATCGGCGGGGTCCATCTCGGTGATTTCCTGCGTGGTCAGCGCCGGGGTGGTGACGCGCGGCAGCACGGTGATCATGGCGTTGACGTCCATGTCCATCAGCGCCTGCAGGCGGGTGCCGCGCAGCGCGCCGGACTGCGGCTTGCGCACGACGACGCTTTTAATCTCGGTCTTGCCGCGCTGGATCGGGGTGTCCAGTTCAACGGTTTTTTCGGTGTTTTTGTCGGTCATGATGATGTCTCGCTAAAAGGGGTAAAGGCGGCAGGGTTTGCCCTGCAGGGTTGATTACAGGCCCAGCGCGTTACGGTGCGCTTCCATCAGGTCCGTGCCGTCCACGATGTGAACCATGTTCACCAGGTCAATCTCGTAGAGCACTTCGCCATTGATGGTCAGCTTCGCGTAGCTGTTGGTGCCGGACACTTTGGTGGTGCTGGATTCGCCGGTCTTCCACTCGCCGGAGTCCAGCTCCTTGTGACGTCCGCGCACGACCAACTCCACCGCCTGCACCTCGCCGGTGTCGTCGCGCTGAATAGAGCCGGTGAAGCGCAGCTGCACGCCGTCCACGGTCAGGGTGCCCATCTGCTTGAACAGTTGCGCCTCAACGCCGCCGCAGGTGAACTCGGTATCAAGCGCGCCGTCGTCCAGCCCCATGTCGATGTCCACCGCACCGGCCATGCCGCCGCCGCGATACTTCTCGAACTTGCGGGTGATTTTTGGCAGCGTCACGGACTCAATCAGCCCCTGCCAGTTGTTGCCTGCGTTGAACAGGTTCAGGTGCTTGAGCTTGCGGGGTAATGCCATGATTCAGTCTCCTTATGCGCTGACGCGGCTCGCGAAATCGACCAGATACTGATCGGAGATGCGCTGGCGCAGCAGCAGGTTTTCCAGCGGCGGCACCGGCGTGTAGTCGTAGTCAATCAGCAGCTTGCCCGCCTTGAGCGTGTCCTTGTCGTTCACGCTCTCATCCAGCCAGCAGTCCGCGCCGATGAGATAGCCCTGACTCACGAGGCTGCGCAGCTTGGCGCGAATGCCCTCGATAATGTCGCGGGCCAGCGACGGGTTCAGCGGGCCGTCCACCGCCCACATGTGCGCCTCGGCCATGGTGTCGGCCAGCACCTGCGCGGTGCGGGTGTAGCACTCAAACGCAAACAGCGGGTCATCGCTCAGGCAGCGCGAACCCCAGAAACGGAAACCGTCTTTGCGGATCAGCGTTGTGATGTCGTTCTGGTTCAGCAGGCCGGAGTCGGTAGCCGGATCCTGCAGGTCCCAGAAAACGTCTTTGGAAATGCCGGTAACGCCGTTCACGCCGACGTTCGACAGGGATTTGTGCCAGCCGGTCTGCTCGTCGATTTTGGCGCGCAGGCCGAGCGCGCGGGCGGTGGCGAAGGCCGTCGCGTCCGCTTTCAGCACGGTGTCAAAGTTGATGAAGTCCGGCCAGATGAGCATGCCCTCGCGCTGGCTGAAGTTCGCGCGGTAGGCGATTGCCTCTTCCACGCTTTTACAGCCGTACGCCGACAGGTAGGCAAAGCCGCGCAGGCTCTGCGCCACGCTCAGCAGCTCGGTTGCAACGGCCTGCGTGTCGTGTCCCGGCACGCCGAGAATGCGGGGCTTAACGCCGCACACCGCCTGCGCGGCCAGCAAAGCTTTCATGCCGGTGCGCTGGCCGTCGGTGACGCCGCCGATGATGTTGACGGTGGTTTCCGCCTCGGTTTCGCCCTGCGGCACGCGCACCACGACGGTGAAGGGTTTGGCCTGGTCGGCGATGGCGTCCAGCGAGCGGGCCAGCGTGCCGGACTCGCCCGCCCTGCCGCTCGCGGTAAGAACGTCGGTCAGCAGCACCGGACGGTTAAGCGGGAACGTGGCCGCGTCGGCGTCGTCGCCGGTGCAGACCAGGCCAACAATCGCCGTGCTGATGGTGGTAATAGTTCGCGTGCCCTCGTTGATTTCCTCAACGCGCACGCCGTGGTGATAATCCTGTGCCATATGGCGGTTCTCCTGTGAAGGGGTTCCGCTATGGTCGGCGCTATGTTACTTCGGGGCACTGATTTGCTGTTGTGTGGGTAATGACACAACGGACGAGCGCAGCGCCCGTTGCTCTGATGCGGGGATATAGCGGTATAGCGTTTTGACCGATACGCCGATCACCAGTGATACCTGAAGGAGCGTTGCCCCCTGCGCCAGCATTCGCCTGGCACGCTCCGTGATTTCGGGGGTCATTAAGCGCCGCCTGCCACCAATGCGACCTTTTTCCCGCGCAGCTGCAAGACCGGCGCGTGTTCGCTCCACTATCAATTCACGTTCCATTTCGGCAAGCGCGCCCATGACATGAAAAAAGAATCGCCCCATGGGCGTGCTGGTATCAATGCTGTCCGTCAGGCTGCGAAAGTTAACGCCCCGCTCGCGCAGCTCCTCCGTCAGCATAACCAGATGCTGCATACTTCGCCCCAGCCGATCGAGCTTCCACACAACGAGCGTGTCGCCCTGTCCCAGCGTGCGCAGCGCCTTCTTAAGTCCCGGCCTGTCGCGGGATTTCCCGCTAATTTTATCCTCCAGTATCAGGTCGCAATTTGCGCTCTTTAGCGCGTTACGCTGTAAATCCGTGTTCTGCTCATTTGTTGACACCCTGATATAGCCAATCAGCATGGACTTATCCTGTTAAAAGCCGCGAAGTGTGCCAGCAGGCCGCTAATCAGTGCCAGAAGTATCTTTCTCATAAACCTTGGTTTGGGCGACGGCTCCGCGCTGCCCGTTGGTGTGCCGGTGCCTTGGCCTTTAGCGACGGTACCTACCG